>NZ_CP094494.1:1590483-1908580 GCF_022810765.1 Winogradskyella sp. MH6
AACTGTCTTGCAACAATTTCATTTCTAAAGGCTTTACCTGTTTGTGCAATTCCAAAAGGAATTTTTAGTCGTCCAGTTTTCTGAACATTTAGGAAGTTTACAAAAATACCTTGTGCTGTTTCAGGTCTAAGATATAAATCCATAGCAGTATCTGCAGAAGCTCCTAGCTTAGTACCAAACATAAGGTTGAATTGCTTAACGTCAGTCCAGTTACGACTTCCTGTTAATGGATCGGCAATTTCTAATTCTTCAATTAAGGCTTTAACATCTGCTAAATCTTCTTTTTCTAAAGACTGACCTAAACGCTTAAGGATCGTATCTATTTTTTCTTGGTAACCAAGTACACGACCATTAGTAGATACAAATTCTTCTTTATTAAAAGCATCACCAAAACGTTTTTCGGCCTTTTTAACTTCCTTATCTATTTTGGCTTCAATTTTAGCACAATAATCTTCTACTAAAACATCTGCTCTATAACGTTTCTTAGAGTCTTTATTGTCAATTAAAGGGTCGTTAAATGCATCAACGTGTCCAGAAGCTTTCCATGTGGTTGGGTGCATAAAAATTGCAGCATCTATACCTACAATATTATCGTGCATTTGTACCATGGCTTTCCACCAATAGTCTCTAATATTTTTCTTTAATTCTGCACCGTTTTGTGCATAATCGTATACAGCACTTAAACCATCATAGATTTCGCTGCTCTGAAATACGTAACCATACTCCTTAGCGTGAGAGATTACCTTTTTGAATTTGTCGTCGTTTGCCATGGCACAAAAATAAAAAACCGCTCAAATTAATTGAGCGGTTTTTAAAAAATAATGAGATTGATCTATTTTAATTCTATACTGGTACTTCCTAGTTTTCTGTTTTCATGAAAAACGTTTACAAAATAAGTTCCCTTTTTTAGAGGTCTGTCATCTTTGTAAGTAGCAACGGTAGTACAAATATTTAAATTTTTATTGTCAAAATTTACAACTTCTTTTTTACTGTAAATTAACGAAGAACTACTGAAGAATACTTCACCTTTGTCTGCAATAACATTGTTACCTGGACTTACAATCTGAATGTAAATCTCTTTATTGCCTTTTTCGGTTAACGGATTTTCATTCAGTGCTATACAGATATCCATGGCGTTAACACGTTTGGCTCTTAGTGTAGATTTCTTTTTGGAGTTGTTAATTTTAAAAGCTTCAACGCTAACATAATTGGCTCTCAAAAGAGCTGCATTGTCAATGGTTTCGTTAAGAGAGTCATTGACTTCTTCTAGAGCATTGATGGTAAGGTTGTTGTTCTTAATGGTATTCATAGCGTAGCGTTTCTCTTTCTGCAATTTTAAATTAGCAGAGTTAAGAGAATCTACAGTAGCCAGTAATACTTTGCTCTTAGTTTTTATAACTGAAAGCTGGTCCTTAAACTTTGTGATTATTGATAAGTCACTTTTTAATAATCTTAAAGAATCTAAAGCAATTTTAGTTTCTAGTTTTGCTTCTTGGAGCTGCGAAGACATAAGATCATAATCTTGGCTTAGTTCGTCATAACTTGTTAAAATTTCTGATAGCTCTTTTTCTATCAAAACTTTTTCTTGTTTTAGGAATTCTTCGTAGGATTTAATGGATTTATAATTGGTAAAACTATAGACTCCTAAAACAGTTAAAACGACTAATAAAGAACTTATAATTAATCTGTAGTTAAATAATTGAGGGTTAACTATCATCATTAATTTCTTAGTTGAGGCGAAATTAGAGTATATTGAAGTGCATTTTTATTTTATTCGATTAAATGGTAAAAAATTTGTTGAACTTATTCTTTCCTCAAGTCTGTGAAGCGTGTAATAATGTTTTGACAGATAATGAATTAGTTATTTGTACGAAATGCAGACATGATTTACCTATAACAAATTTTCATTTTGAAAATGCAGATAACGTTAAAAATGTAGTTTATGGGCGTGTAAAACTAGAGGAGGCAACAGCACTTCTTCACTTTTCAAAAAAAGGTGTCGTTCAACAACTACTTCACAATTTAAAATATAGAGGACATCAAAATATAAGCGGCTTTTTTGGTAAGTGGCTTGGGGCAGAACTAAAAACTGTTGAGGCTTATAATCAAATAGATGTTGTAGTGCCTGTACCGCTTTACAAAACTAAGTTGCGGCAACGAGGTTATAATCAGGTAGAACAATTTGGAAAAGCAATAGCAGAAGCTTTAAACGCGGGCTATAATGATAGGGTTCTTATTAAAACCAAGTCAACAAAAACAAAAGTGTTTAAAGGCAGACTATCTAGATGGAATGATGATGGTGCTGTTTTTGCAATCAGTGATAATTCGTCATTAAAAGGAAAGCATATTTTGCTAGTTGATGATATTATTACCACAGGAGCAACTGTAGAAGCCTGTGCCACCGAATTGTTAAAAATTGATAATATTAAGTTAAGTCTTGCTACCATGGCAATTGCCGATTGATTTTTTCGTTACTATGGTTTAAAAATTGTTTCTTTGTGCAAAATTATTCTCATTAAATGCGTTCATATCTCACACGAATTTTAGGCATTGTATTTATAGCATTAATCATTGTTAGTTGTGCTAATCGTGGGTCTCCTTCTGGAGGTGAGAAGGATATTGAACCACCTGTAATAACTAGTGAAAGTCCTAAGAACTTCTCAACCAATTTTAAAGGTGATGAAATAATAATCACTTTTAACGAGTATGTTAAAATAAAGGATTTAAGAAAGCAACTTATTATTTCGCCACCAATGGATACAGATCCTATAGTTTATCCTATGGGTGGAGCCAGTAAGTACATTTCAATAAAAATAAAAGACACATTACAGCCCAATACAACGTATGCATTTAATTTTGGAGAAAGTATTGTAGATAATAACGAAGAGAATCCTTATCCATACTATCGTTATGTGTTTTCTACAGGTGAAATGATAGATTCACTTTCTGTAAAAGGCTATGTTGAAGATGCACTTCTTAAGAAATCTGAAACTTTTATTTCTGTGATGTTGTATGAAGTAGATTCTACATATTCAGATTCTATAGTTTATAAAGAAAAGCCAAGATATATTACCAATACTCTAGATAGTGTTACCACCTTTAGCATAGATAATATAAAAGCTGGTACTTATAAATTGATTGCATTAAAAGATAAAAATAGTAATTACACCTTCGATCAAAAGAATGATAAAATAGGATTTTATGAAGATTTTATTACTGTGCCAACAGATGCAGAACATAAGCTGACTTTATTTAAAGAGAAGGTTAATTTTAAAGCTGAGAGACCAAAGCAAGAAGGTGAAACCAGAATTATGTTTCCGTATGAGGGAAGTTACGAGAATATGCGTATAAAGGTTTTAGGAGACACACCAGAAGGTTACACTACAAGAATTACAAAAGATAAAGTTACGGATACGCTTTACTATTGGTACAAGCCAAAGTTTGAAATAGACACAACATTCTTTGTAGTAACTAATGAGAAATATATAGACACCTTTAAGCATCGTTTTAGAAGTCTTGATGCCGATACATTAAGCACCAAAATAGTTTCGCCACGAAGTTTAAATTACGATAAGCATTTTACTCTAGAAGCAACTACACCAATAGAAAAGATAGATGTCTCCAAAATAAGCCTAATAGACAAAGACTCTATTGCAGTAAGTTTTGAGACAGAATACGATTCTATTTTAAATCAATTTAAGGTACCGTTCAAAAAAGAGGAAGGTCAGAAGTATTCTATTAAAATGTTACCAGGCACATTTACAGATTTCTACGGTAATATTAATAAGGATACAATAGTTGATGCTATTAATTCTAAAATGAAGTCTGAGTATGGGAATGTTAGAGTTAAATTAATAAATGCCAAATTTCCGCTAATTGTACAGATGGTGAATAACAAAGGAGAAGTGGAATATGAGCGTTATACAACCGAATCTCCAGTAGTAGATTTTACTAACGTGGTGCCTAAGTTATATGATATTAGAGTGATTTACGACGCCAATGAGAATGGTGAATATGATACAGGAAATTACCTATTAGGTATACAACCAGAACGTGTAAGTTATATGCCTTCCTCTCAGCTCGAAGAAGTAAGGGCAAGCTTCGATTTTATTTATGAGTTTACACTTTTAGACTAAAGTTATCTCTGTCTTTTAAGAATCCAAGTCTTTCTCTGTATTTGGTAATATGAGATTTTTCAAGAGTTACGACTTCAACAGTTTCTGTGCTTTCAGGTATGCTATCCATACGATGTCCTAAAACATCATAAGCTGCTGAATGACCAGAATATTCATAATTATTGCCATCTAAACCAACTCGGTTTACACCAATACAGTAACTCATGTTCTCTATAGCGCGCGCTTTAAGAAGGGCATCCCAAGCTGCAATACGCACTTTTGGCCAATTAGCCACGTAGATGATTACATCATAATCTTTAGTATTTCTTGCCCAAACTGGGAAACGTAAATCGTAGCACACCAAAGGGCAAATCTTAAACCCTTTATAATCGATAATTGTTTTTTCTGAGCCAGCAGTGTACACTTTATGCTCACCAGCTAAGGTAAAGGTATGTCGCTTGTCGTAAGTGGCTAACGTTCCGTTTGGGTCAACAAAGACTAAGCGATTATAGTAATTATTGTTTTCGGTAATGACCAAGCTACCTACTATTGCTGCATTTTTAGTTTTAGATAATGCTTTTAACCAAGCTATAGTTTCGCCATCCATGGTTTCAGCAACTTCAGACGCATTCATGGTAAAACCAGAACTAAACATTTCTGGTAAAACAATAAGGTCAGCTGTAATGGAGCTGACCTTATCTTCTAAATGTGTTCTGTTAGCTTTTGGGTTTTCCCAAGCTAAAGTGGTTTGTACTAATGCAAGGTTAAGTGTGTTGTTTGTCATTTATAATTTTCCTTTGGCTTTATCTACTTTTTCGGTAAGCTTTTCAATTTTATCTAACCACTTACCTTCATCAACAGGAGACAATTTACCTTTCTTTTTTAATTTTTCGTACTTCTTTTGGGCTTTTTTAAGATTGTCTTGTGCCTTTTTATAATTCTTTTGAAGCTTCTCCTTTTTCTTTAATGCCTTCTCAGCTTTCTTTTGTGCTTTTTCGGCCTTTTTTTGCGATTTTTCAGCTTTTCTCTTCTCTTTTTCTAGTTTTTTGGCTTCTTTTTCAGCTTTTTCAGCCTGTTTTAGTTTTTCAGAAATTACCGAAGCTTCTTTAAAAATAACTTCTTTTTCTTCAGTGCTTAAGGTGGCAGTAACATCTTCACCATTCAAGAATATTTTTTCCTTTTTTACTTCATATGTTTTTTCACCTTTCTTTACTTCTTGTGAAAAACCAGTTAAATAAAATGCTAATAATAGTAGTATAATGTAATTTTTCATTTGTTCTTGGAGTTAATCAAATTTTTTTAATTTGGATTTGGCTTCTTCAACCTCACTTTTTAATTTGTTGAGTTTTTCTTCCCAATCCTTAATATCGTTAGGGGAAAGTTCACCTTTACGTTTTAGTTTCTTATATTTTTTATACTCTTTATCGTATTTCTTTTTTAGTTCTATATAATTTTCTCTTGACTCTTTTTTAGCTTTTAGCTTATCTTCTAAGGCTTCTTTTTTGTCTTCTAATACCTTTTGTTTTTCTTGAGCCTCTTTTTCAATTTCTTCTTGGCGTTCCTTTTTTTCTTCAAGTTCTTTTTTAAGCTTTTCTGCTTCTTTTTCTGATTGTCTTTTTTTGTCAACTAATGCTTTTATCTTCTCTCTTTCGTCATAACTAAGGGTTTCAGTAATATTGTCACCGTTAGACTTTATTTTATTGCCTTTTACTTCGTATACGCTACCATCTTCTGTTATGATTTGCTCGTAACCTCCACAAGACACGAAGAGAATCAATAGCCATAAATATAAGATATTAATGAATTTCATATTTCATGTTTTTATGTTTAACTTACTATAAAGACACTAAGAATAGCCAAAAGTCACGGTGTTTATGATAGGTTTAACATTGTATTTTACATAAAATTTCTGAAGCTTTTATTAAAGTCTCGTCAGTCTTGGCAAAACAAAACCGAAGCACCTTGTCATCTTTGCTATTTTCATTAAAAACAGAAAGAGGAATACTCGCAATTTTGAATTCTTTTGTTAGATGTTTTGCAAAATCTACATCATGTTCATTAGTAATTTCTGAATAATCCAAGACCTGAAAATACGTGCCTTTTGATGGTGAAAATTTAAAACGAGATTCTGTGATTAAATTCAAAAATAAATCACGTTTTTGCTGAAAGAAATTATTCAAACCAAGATAAGTTTCGGTATCAGCCATATAATCTGCAATGCCTTTTTGCATTGGATGATTCACGGAAAACACATTGAATTGATGCACTTTTCTAAACTCGTTCATTAAGGATTCAGGTGCACAGCAATACCCAATTTTCCAACCTGTATTATGAAATGTTTTTCCGAAGGAAGCTGTAATAAAGCTTCGTGATTTTAAATCCGGAAACTTGCAGGCACTATGATGCTGTTTGTCATCAAAAACAATATGCTCATACACTTCATCACTCAAAACGATGATGTTGGTATCTTTGGTTAATTTTTCAAGTTGGAGCATGTCGTCTTCAGACCAAATTGTACCACTAGGATTATGAGGTGTGTTAACGATTATCATCTTGGTTTTAGACGAAATTTTTGAAGCCACTTCGTCCCAATTCATACGATAATCTGGCGCAGATAATTGAATTGGAATTGTCTTTCCGCCATTAACTTCAATTGCAGGTTGGTAACAATCGTAAGCAGGTTTAAAAATTAGAACTTCGTCATTTGGTTTTACAAAAGCTGAAATAATAGTGTAGATAGCCTGAGTTGCTCCAGCAGTAACCGTAATTTCGGTATCTGGATGGTAACTTGTATTGTAAAGTTGTTGAAATTTATTCGCAATAGCTAATCGCAAATCTAGATTACCAGCCATTGGTGCGTACTGGTTGTAGCCACTGTTCATAGCATTGGTAACCAGATCGTTTAATAGTTGCGGACTAGGATAATTTGGGAAACCTTGCGATAGGTTTAGGGCTTTGTATTCGTTGGCCAAAGCACTCATTACGGTAAAAATGGTAGTGCCTACATTGGGTAGTTTAGATTGGTGTTGCATAGACTGAAAGATACTAAATCTTAAAGTATTTCGTTTTGCTTTTATGTCTAAATTAACCGCTTTACTTGCTTTTTTAACACTTCTCAATTGTCAGCAGAAAAGAGACAATAAAATTGAGGTTTTTCAAACAGAGATTCAACCAGAAATTGTTGAAGTTATTGAGCCTGTTGATGATGTTAAAATGGACTCTTCAAAATTGAAACTTAATTTTAAACCTAAAGGGAATTATGCTTCAATTCTTCAGCAAATTTCAATAGACAAAGCTTACTTTAAAAATTTATATCACAGTAATCCGAACAAAGCTTTAGACTCGGTTTCGAGGTATATTTATTCTAAATTATTAAATGATATTGTGCCGCATTGGTACGGAACAGAATGGGATTTTAATGGATATACCAACATACCAAAAAATGGCGAAATAGCTTGTGGTTATTTTGTGTCTACAACCTTGAAACATTTTGGTTTTAACTTAAATCGTTATAGAATGGCGCAAGCAGCAGGATTGGATGAGGCAAAACTGTTGCAGCCTAGAAATGCGCTTAAAGTCTTTTCAAATCTAACTTTTGAAGAGCTTAATCAGAAGCTGAATTTGGTTTACAAAGACGGACTTTACTTTGTGGGTTTGGATAATCACGTTGGTTATGTGTTGCTAAAAGATAAGGTGCCTTATTTTTTACATTCGAGCTATTGTGTAGACCAAGTAGTTATTGAGTTAGCGGAAACTTCGCCTTGCTTTAGTTCTAACATCTATGTTTTTGCTGAGATTACAACAAATGCGAGTCTGCTTAAAAAATGGATATTAAATGAAAGGCTTAACATCTAGTTGGGAATTGGTTTTAACATTCTTTCTATCTTTACAAAATCAATAAAATATATACTATGCGATTAATAAAATTACTCTGTTTTTTTGTTGTTTTTCAGGTGTCTGCTCAACAAGGTGGCATGTGGATTCCCTCACTTTTAGAAGGAATGAATGAAGACGAAATGCAAAGCCTTGGTAGTAAATTAACTGCCAAAGACATTTACGATGTTAACAATTCTAGTCTTAAGGACGCTATTGGTCATTTTAATGGTGGTTGTACCAGCGAAGTGATTTCAGACAAAGGTTTGGTGCTTACCAATCATCACTGTGGATTTAGCCAGATTCAGTCGCATTCGTCTTTAGAAAACGATTACATAAAAAATGGATTTTGGGCAATGTCGCTCGAAGAGGAACTGCCAAATGAAGGTTTGTTTATTGAGTTTATAGTAAGCATTCACGATGTTACAGATACGGTTTTAAATGGTGTAAACGATACTATGTCCGAAAAGGAAAAGCAATCCTTAATCACCAGAAACAGCAATGCTGCAATGGCATCTTGGTCAAAAGAAAATTGGCAAGACGTTAAAACAAAGTCGTTTTACGAAGGCAATCAATATTTCTTATTTGTAACTGAACGTTTTGAAGACATAAGATTGGTTGGTGCGCCACCAAGCAGCATAGGTAAGTTTGGTAGCGATACAGATAACTGGGTGTTTCCAAGACATACAGGCGATTTTTCTATGTTCAGAATTTATGCTGATAAGAATAACAGACCAGCAAAATACAGCAAAGACAATGTGCCTTACAAGCCAAAGCATTATTTACCTGTGTCGTTAGATGGTGTTGAAGAAGGTGATTTTACAATGGTTTTCGGCTTTCCTGGTCGTACCAATGAGTATTTACCAGCTGTAGCCATTGAGCATATCACTAAGGAATTCAATCCAACAAATATCGAAATTAGAGAAGCGGCTTTAAAAGTGATTGATGCCAATATGAAAGCCAGCGATGAGGTGCGTATTAAGTATGCGTCTAAACAAGCGAGAATTGCGAATGCCTGGAAAAAATGGATTGGAGAAAACTTAGGAATCGAAAAAAGTGATGCTGTTGCAAAACGTCGTGAATTTGAAGCAACTTTTAAAAAAGCATTAAAGGAAAAGGGACTAGAAGCAAAGTATGGTCATATTTTACCTGAGTTTGATAAGCTTTACAAAGAATTTGGTCCAATAAATATTAAACGAAGAAATTTTGTTGAAGTCTTTTTAGTAACAAGTGAATTGATGCAAATGACCTTCAGAGCGTATCAGGTTGAACAAGCGCTGTTAGCAAATCCTGAAAGTTTAGAACGTGCCAAAGCAAGTTTAAAAGGCCGTATTGAAGGTATTCTGAAAAACTTTGATGCCAATGTAGATAAGGGTGTGTACTTAAATGTAATGCCATTATATGGAAAACCAGTTGATGCTTCAATCTATAATAAAACGGCATTTACGGATTTAGATTCAGCTTTAAAATTATTAGAAGGTGATGCTGAAACTGTGATTAAAAACTTAAATGATGATGCGGCTTATGCTTATGCGAAACCTATTATTGATGAGTTTTTTAATACGATTGATGCAGAATTTCAACAAAAAAATGAAGCCATTTCAGCGTTACAAACTGAGTATATGACAGCCTTAATGAAAGCCTTACCAAACGAGCGTTATTTCCCTGATGCAAATAGTACGTTGCGTGTTACTTATGGTCAGGTTAGAGGGTATTCACCAAGAGATGCTGTGTACTACAGTCCTGTAACTTATTTAGAAGGTGTGGTGGAAAAGTATGTACCAGGTGATTATGAGTTTGATGTGCCACAGAAACTTTTAGACCTATATAATACAAAGGATTATGGTCCTTATGCTGATAAAAACGGAAAAGTGCCAGTGTGCTTTTTAGGAACAAACCACACAACTGGTGGAAACTCTGGTAGTCCAGCTATTGATGCTGAAGGAAACTTGGTAGGTTTAAATTTTGACCGTGTTTGGGAAGGGACAATGAGCGATATGAACTACGATCCAGAAATCTGCCGAAACATAATGGTAGATTTACGCTATGTACTTTTCATAGTCGATAAATATGCTGGTGCAAAACACTTAATTGATGAGATGACTTTGGTGCATCCTAAGAAGTAGTAATATATTATTTATAAAATTGAACCTCACAATCACCAATGTTTGTGAGGTTTTTTTATGAAATATTTCTAAATAAAAAGACGTTATACATAAATGAAAAAACTACTACTTCTTTTATCAGTAATTATATGTCTTGCTTTTTCAAAATCTGATGAAGATTCTGTAAAGACAATTCATGTATTTGTAGCCTTGTGTGATAATGATAACCAAGGTATTGTTCCGGTACCAAGCAAATTAGGAAATGGTCAAGGCCCAAAAAATAATTTGTATTGGGGAGCGCTTTACGGAGTTAAAACTTATTTTAAAAACTCTAAAGATTGGACTTTTGTTAAATCTATAAAAAGCGATAATTCAAAAATTTTAGAACGATTATTATTCAAACATAAATCATCCAATACTTTCTTACTAGCAGATGCTTATGATGGAAAACACATTAAGCAAACCACAATAGATTATATTGAAGCAACTGCTGGCAGAAACAGCTTTTCAATAACCTATAACTCAAGCAAACTTAATTTTGGTGGAGGCTCAGAACTATTGGCTTATGTTGGTCATGATGGACTGATGGATTTTAATGTTGAAGGCAATTTTTCACCTATCAACAAAGCTAAACGTGACGCTATAGTATTAGCATGTGCTAGCAAATCTTATTATAAAACCTATTTCGAAAAAACCAAAGTGAATCCATTGGTGTGGACGACAGGATTGATGGCACCAGAGGCTTATACACTTAAAGCTTCTATTGATGGATGGATTTTAGGTGAGTCAGATGCTCAAATAGCTGAAGGAGCTGCGCAAGCTTATCATAAATATCAAAAGTGTGGCATTAAAGGCGCAAGAAGATTGCTGGTTACTGGTTTTTAACTTCTCGATACAATTTGCTCGTGCCTCAGAAATCACTCGAAGTGACGAATAAAAAATCCCAAACATTTCTGTTTGGGATTTGGTTTTATATGAGATGCTGAAACAAGTTCAGCATGACAAGCCGATATTAATATCTATAATGCTCAGGTTTAAAAGGACCTTCAACTTCTACACCAATATATTTAGCTTGATCTGGTTTTAACTCAGTAAGCTCAACACCAATTTTTTCTAAGTGTAATGCAGCTACTTTTTCATCTAAATGTTTTGGTAGCATATATACTTCGTTTTCATACTTATCAGAATGATTCCAAAGCTCTATTTGTGCTAAGGTTTGGTTTGTAAAAGAGTTACTCATTACAAAACTTGGGTGACCAGTTGCACAACCTAAGTTTACTAAACGTCCTTCTGCTAAAACAATAATATCATTACCATCTATAGTATATTTATCTACTTGTGGTTTGATCGTGTTTTTAGTATTACCGTAGTTTTCATTTAACCAAGCCATTTGTATTTCGTTATCAAAATGACCAATGTTACATACTATGGTTTTATCTTTCATTGCTTTAAAGTGCTCTGCACGTACAATGTCTTTGTTTCCAGTTGTAGTAATTACGATATCTGCATTACCAACTACAGTTTCTAATTTTTTAACTTCAAAACCGTCCATTGCAGCTTGTAGCGCACAAATTGGATCAATCTCTGTTACTGTTACGATACTTCCAGCACCTTTAAAAGAGGCAGCTGTACCTTTACCAACATCTCCGTAACCACAAACTACAACGCGCTTACCAGCTAACATCACATCTGTTGCACGACGTATAGCATCTACAGCACTTTCGCGACAACCGTATTTGTTATCAAATTTAGATTTTGTTACCGAGTCGTTTACGTTAATAGCAGGCATTGGTAATGTACCGTTTTTAACACGCTCGTATAAACGGTGTACACCAGTTGTAGTTTCTTCAGATAAACCTTTAATGCCAGAAGCTAATTCTGGGTATTTATCCAAAACCATATTCGTTAAATCTCCACCATCATCAAGAATCATGTTTAATGGCTTACGATCTTCTCCGAAAAATAAAGTTTGCTCGATACACCAGTCAAACTCTTCTTCAGTCATATCTTTCCAAGCATAAACAGCTGTTCCAGCTTCAGCAATTGCAGCAGCAGCTTGATCTTGCGTAGAGAAAATGTTACAGCTACTCCAAGTTACTTCTGCACCTAAAGCTTGTAATGTTTCAATTAAAACTGCAGTTTGAATGGTCATGTGTAAACAACCAGCAATACGTGCACCTTTTAAAGGTTGTTCGTTTTTATATTCTTCACGTAAGCTCATTAAACCTGGCATTTCTGCTTCGGCTAATTCAATTTCTTTTCTTCCCCAAGCCGCAAGCGACATGTCTTTTACCTTATTTGGTACGTAAGCAACTGTTTTTGTACTCATTTCTTTTCTTTCTTTTTTAAATTGTTTGCCTTTGGGTTTAGCCTTGAATTGGTTAAATTCGTCCACAAACAAATGCTAAATCGGCCTTAGGCGATGCAAAGATAATCAATAGCTTTTAGAATATTAAATGCCACTCTATAAATCCATTAGTGTAAATTCACAAACTACTGTTAAAATCTGGAAGATTGAAGAATCTTATGATGAGCTATTTGAATCTTTAGACTTAAAACCTCAAAGCTTGGATCGTGTTTTAGGCATGAAAAGTGAATTGCACCAACGTGGATTTTTAAGCGTCAGACATTTGCTTCGTGAGTTTGGTTACACAGACCAGGATTTATTTTATGATGATAACGGAAAACCGCACCTTAAAGATGGTAACCATATTTCTATAACACACAGTTTTACGTTCTCTGGTGTTATTGTTAGTGATAAGGAAGTCGGTATAGATATTGAAATGCAGCGCGATAAAATTGCAGTTATTGCGCATAAGTTCGTGGACTATGAGTTTAATTATCTCGACAAATCTGCTGACGACTACATCAATAAACTTACTGTAATTTGGGGAATTAAAGAATCGTTGTATAAGCTTTTTGCAACACCTGGCATGTTATTTAAAGAACATTTTTTAGTGATTCCATTCACGTTCGATGATGGCGAAACCATTGCTTGGATAGATTATAAAGGCAGAAAATACAGATACAATACTGCGTTTTTAGAGTTTGAAGGCTTTACATGTGCATACGTTGTTCCTTAATCTATGACCATCTATTCTCACATAAAAACTTCTATAGCAGAAGCTAAAAGGTTACTGGCGGTTTTAATCGATCCAGATAAAACACAACTTGACACTATTGAAGGTATTGTAGCAAAAATCAATCAATCTATAGCAACTCACATTTTTGTTGGAGGCAGTGAAGTGGATGAAGGTGTTACAGAAGTTTTGGTAAAAGCTATCAAACATCATACAGAGTTACCTATAATTTTGTTTCCAGGAGATGTAACTCAAATTACGGATAAGGCTGATGGTATTCTGTTTTTGTCATTAATCTCAGGTCGAAATCCGGATTACCTCATTGGTAAACATGTTGAAGCGGTTTCTAAATTAGTCAAAACGCAACTGGAAGTACTTCCAACAGGATATATTCTTATTGAAAACGGAAAGCAAACTGCCGTAGAACGTGTAAGCAATACCAAACCCTTAAGTAGAACGAATAAGCAACATATTGCTGATACAGCTAAAGCAGGAGCATTTTTAGGTATGCAATTAATCTACCTTGAAGCTGGCAGCGGAGCAACGCATCCTATAGAGCCTGAAATTATTTCTGCAGTAAAACAGGAATTAAACATACCTCTTATTGTTGGAGGTGGTATTAGATCTAAAGCACAATTAGAAGCAGCGTATGAAGCAGGAGCCAATCTTGTGGTCATTGGCACTGCCTTTGAGAATAATCAACATTTTTTTGAACAACTAAAATCATAATCATGCAAATATCAGTAGACTTAACCTTATCACCATTACAAGACGATTATGAAGCTCATATCATAGATTTTATCAAGGTGTTAAGAGCTTCAAAATTCAAAGTTTTGGAAAACCCTTTAAGTACTCAGATTTTTGGTGAGATTAATGAACTAATGTCTTTTCTGACTGAAGCTATTGAAACATCTTTTGAAAATACGGATATTAGTGTACTCACCATGAAAGTTGTAAAAACTAATAGAAGCAATTATGAACCACATTTTTGATTTTTTTCTTGATGCTTATCAAAACACACCAACCAATCAAATAGTATTAGAAGCTGTAGCTTTTGTTTTTGGTGTTCTTAGTGTATACTATGCAAAAAAAGCTAATATACTGGTATATCCAACAGGTCTAATCTGTACAGTTATTACCGTATATATTCTTAATGTAAATGAATATTACGGAGATATGATGATGAACTTTTACTATTCAATTATGAGTATTTATGGATGGTGGAATTGGGCTAGAAAAAGAGAAGACAAACCTGTTGTGCCGATTTCTCGTACTAATTCCAAAGAAAAAATTATAGGTGTAATTTTCTTCTTAGTGACTATGATTGTCACTTATGCTGTTTATAAGGCTTATGATTACGATATGCAAGTTCCAAATTATATAGATGTTGTCACCTCTGGTATATTTTTTACGGCCATGTGGTATATGGCTAATAAAAAATTAGAGAATTGGACATTGTGGATAATAGGAGACATTATAACAATTCCGCTTTATGCATATAGAGGTTTAGGGATGTTATCATTGCAATATCTTATCTTTACAGTATTAGCAATTCAAGGATATATTGCATGGAAGAAAAGCTTAAACAGCAACCAAGCAACTGCATAAAAGTTGTGTTATTTGGTCCAGAATCTACAGGAAAAACAACACTTTCTAGACAATTGGCCAGACATTACAATTCGGTTTGGGTGCCAGAATATGCACGAGAGTATCTTCAAAATAAATGGAATAACGAAAGAAAAACCTGTGAGCCTCACGATTTATTGCCAATAGCCATTGGCCAAATGAAATTAGAAAATGACTTGGCTAAAAAAACAGATTCAGTGCTCATTTGCGATACAGATATACTTGAAACTAAGGTGTATAGCGAAGCATACTACTCTGGTACATGTGACCCGATTTTAGAAGCACATGCTCTAAAAAATTCGTATGACCTCTATTTTTTGACCTATATTGACACGCCTTGGGAAAAAGACGATTTAAGAGATAAACCCAATGAAAGAGAACGAATGTTTAAAGCATTTGAAAACGCTTTAATTAAATACGACAGACCATATGTTCTGTTAAAAGGAAATAAAGAAGAGCGCTTAAAAAAAGCAGTTGAACATATTGATAACCTACTTAAAAATAAAAAATGAGTTTTACAAAAAACGACATTAAACAAATAGAGGCTAAAGGATTAACCGTAAACCAAGTAGAGTCTCAAATAGAATTATTTAAAACCGGAATTCCATTTACAAATATTGCGGCAGCTGCTACGATTGGTGATGGTATTCTAGATTTATCTGAACAACAGAAAGAAGAAGCCATTACACATTTTGATAGTAATAAAAAAGGCTTATCACTTCTAAAATTTGTTCCTGCTTCTGGTGCAGCAACTAGAATGTTTAAGTTTTTATTTAAGTTTTTAAAGGACTACAACCCTCAAAAAGAATCATTAAACTCTTTTATCAATAAGAATGATTCAAAGGATTTAGCTTTTTTTCTGGTTGGTTTAGAGAAATTTCCATTTTATGAGCAAGTTTTAGAACGCTTACATGAAAAAGGAATTGATTTCAAAACTTTATCTACACAAGACAAGGCAGTCCACTTTGTGCAAATTATGCTTGGTGAAGACGAACTTAATTTTGGTAATTCCCCAAAAGGGTTACTTCCATTCCACAAGTACAAAAACGGCTATATTTCAACAGCGTTTGAAGAGCATTTGTACGAAGCAGCATTGTATGCTTCAAATGATAAGAAAGCGGAGCTTCATTTTACAATTTCAGAGAATTACAGAGATAAATTCACAGAAGAGTTTAGACGTATTGAAGAATATGTTGAGGAAAACACAGGAGTATCATTCAATATTTCATTTTCTTACCAACAAGAATCCACAGATACTATAGCAGTTACTCCAAAGGACATACCTTTTAGAAACGATGATGACACGTTGCTCTTTAGACCATCTGGCCATGGTGCATTATTAAAAAACTTAAACACATTAGATTCTGACGTTATATTCATAAAGAATATAGATAATGTGGTTGTAAAACAATACAAAGAAGAAGTTGCAAAGTATAAAAAGGTGCTTGCAGGAATTTTATTGAAACTTCAAACCAAGTCATTTGAATGTCTTAGAGTGTTGGATCAAGAAAGTATTTCAGATAAAGAGTTTGAAATGGTTGAAACCTTTTTAACCAATGAAATGTGTGTTAAAATTTCTGGTGAATACAAAAAATATTTAGATAAATACAAGATTGAATACCTGAAAGAAAAATTGAATAGACCTATCCGAATTTGCGGTATGGTAAAAAATGAAGGTGAACCAGGAGGTGGTCCTTTTTGGGTAAGAGATATCTATGGTAATCTGTCTTTGCAAATTGTAGAGTCTGCGCAAATAAATCTAAAGAATAAAGGTCAGAAGGACATTCTAACCAATGCAACACACTTTAATCCTGTTGATTTGGTTTGTGGTGTAAAAAACTACAAAGGAGAAAAGTTTGATTTAGAAGATTTTGTGGACCATAATGCAGCATTTATTACAGCAAAAACCAAACTAGGAAAAGATCTGAAAGCATTAGAATTACCTGGACTTTGGAATGGTAGTATGGCACATTGGAACACTATTTTTGTTGAGGTGCCAATCATTACATTCAACCCAGTAAAAACAGTAAATGACTTACTAAAAGCACCACACCAAATAGACTAGTTGTGGATGTTGAAGCCTTAAAATCTGAATTAACTTATAAAGCTGTCAGAAGCTCAGGTAGTGGTGGACAGAATGTCAACAAAGTAGCTTCAAAAGTAGTGCTCTACTTTAATCTCGAAGCTTCAGAACAATTTACAGACGACGAAAAAACACGCTTGGCTGAGTATTTTCAGAATAGGTTGAACAAACAAGGTGTTTTAATCTTAGATTCTAGCGAAACCCGAAGCCAGTTTAGAAACAAAGCTTTAGTTACTCAAAAGTTTTTAGATCTTATTGTTGAAGGATTAAAAGAAGAAAAGGAGCGTAAACCCACCAAAGTACCTAAAACGGTAAAACGAAAGCGCCTCGATACCAAACGCAAAAACGCTGAAAAAAAGGCAAACAGAAAACCTCCAAAAATCGACTAACTGAATAGTGCGTCACTTCGAGTGATTCTGAAGTATTTCGAGTGATTCTGAAGTATGAAGAATAGTATCGAGAAGTTTAATTATTGCAGTTTTTCATTTGCTAATCTTTAAATGTGACATATCTTTGCAGCGTTCTCAAAAAAGGGGTGCCAATAAGTGGCTGAGATCATACCCATTGAACCTAGAACAGGTAATGCTGTTTAGGAATTTAAGATGACTTGTCATACTGAACTTGTTTCAGTATGGTATCATCACAAAATCAATTATTAACAAAGAATAATTACCTCTTTTTATTCGATTATAAATTTATAGTCGTAATGAAAAACTTATTCAACAATCTCTTAAAAACAAAACGACAGAGATTATCACTTTTCATTTTTATTTTAAGCCTTTGTTCAGCTTATGGACAAGAAAAACAGCAAGACAGTACTAAAACAGAAAAACTAGATGAAGTTTTAGTAAAAGCAGTTCGTGTAAAGGAAAAAGCGCCGATTACACATTCTAATGTCACTAAAGAAGAGATTGCAAAACGTAATTTAGGGCAAGATATTCCAATATTATTGAACTTTTTGCCATCTGTAGTTACCACAACAGATGCAGGTGCAGGTGTAGGTTATACAGGTATTAGGGTAAGAGGTGTAAGTCCGCAATCTACTAATGTAACTATTAATGGTATACCTTATAATGATGCAGAATCTTTAGGAACATTTTGGGTTAATTTAGGAGATATAGCATCTTCTGTAGAAAGTTTACAGCTACAACGTGGTGTTGGTACATCTACCAATGGTTCTGGTGCTTTTGGTGCAAGTATCAATGTGCTTACAGATGCTGTTGCAAAGGATGCTTATGGCGAAATTTCAAATTCTTTTGGTAGTTATAATACCAGAAAGCATACAGTAAAATTTAGCACAGGATTGTTAAACGATCATATTGAAATTGCTGGTCGTTTGTCTAATATTGTTTCAGATGGTTACATCGACCGAGCTTCGGCAGACTTAAAATCTTATTTCTTACAAGGAGCTTACGTAGATGACAATACTTTAATAAAAGCGGTTGTATTTGGTGGTAAAGAAGTAACATACCAATCTTGGAATGGTTTAGAAGATCTAGACTTGCTAGAGAATGACAGAACCTACAACACAGCAGGAATGTACGGAGACGATGAAGGAAATATCAAATTTTATGATAACGAGGTAGATAATTACAGTCAAGATCATTATCAATTACACTGGAATCAACGTTATAACAATAACTGGTCTACAACTATTGGCTTAAACTATACCAATGGTCGTGGGTATTTTGAGCAGTACAAAGAAGATGAAGATTTCGCAGATTATGGTTTAGAAGAATTAGACTTTAATGGTGAAGTGGTCAACACTACGGACCTTATTCGTCGTCGTTGGTTAGATAACGATTTTTATGTTGTAAATGCCACTGCAAACTATAAAGACGCTAATATCGATTTAATTTTTGGTGGTTCTTTTAGTCATTACGATGGAGATCATTTTGGTGAAATTATTTGGGCAGAATTTGCGA
This sequence comes from Winogradskyella sp. MH6, assembly GCF_022810765.1. NCBI lineage: Bacteria > Pseudomonadati > Bacteroidota > Flavobacteriia > Flavobacteriales > Flavobacteriaceae > Winogradskyella > Winogradskyella sp. MH6. The sequence continues at coordinate 1,609,291 of NZ_CP094494.1, forward strand.
GCCAAAGTGAAATTAGAGACCGTTATTACGATGGAAATAGTTTAAAAAATGATTTATCCGTTTTCTCTAAAGCTAACTATAAGCTAAATGATAAAGTAAGCCTTTACGGAGATTTACAGGTTAGAAACGTAACCTATAAAACCTTCGGAAACACATCTGATTTAGTAGATTTTGAAGTTAATAAAGATTTCACATTCTTTAATCCAAAAGCAGGTATAACCTATGATTTAAATGCAGGTAACAGCCTTTATTTCTCTTATGCGAGAGCGAACAGAGAACCAAACCGTACCGATTTTGAAAGTAATAACGATATTGAGCCAGAGCAGCTTAACGATTTTGAGTTAGGTTGGAGACACAAAAACGGAAACTTTACGTTAAATGCCAATGCTTACTACATGTTGTATAATGAGCAGTTGGTGTTGTCTGGTCAGTTAGATGATGTTGGTAACCCAATACGTACCAATAGTGGTGAGAGTTATCGTTTAGGTTTAGAGTTAGAAGCTATAATTCCGGTAACACCAAAATTAACCTTACAACCTAATGTAACGCTGAGCTCTAACAAGAACAAAGAAACTATCATAGATTTTGATGGTGAATTACAAAACTTGGGAAAAACTGATATCTCGTTTTCACCAGAACTTGTAGCAGCAAATGCAATTGTGTTTCAGCCAGTACAAGATTTACAAATGGCTTTATTAAGCAAATATGTCGGTGACCAATACATGAGTAATACTGAAGCTGATGCTTCTAAGCTAGATAGCTACTTTATTAACGATTTTAATGTTAGTTATAAATTATCATTCCGAGGCACTGAGGATTCTCAACCTATTTTTGATTCTATCGTGTTCACAGGATTGGTAAACAATATATTTAATGTAAAGTATATTTCTAATGGTTACTATTACACTTATGATGATACGTGGTCAGATCCTAGTGTAGTAACAACTATTGAAGGCGCTGGTTTTTATCCACAAGCTACAACCAACTTCTTGGTTGGTATGACTTTGAATTTTTAAACAATTCTAAACAATAAAATAAAACCCTGTAAGCTAATGTTTACAGGGTTTTTTATGTGAAGAAATTCTTATTAATTAGAAACCAAATATTGACCATTACCCAAATCATCAACTCTATAGGGTTGCAAGGTGCAAGATTGTGTATTTCCATTCAATCCAATACCTGTAGATAAACTATATTGGTTGGCATCATCGCAACCACATACAACAACATCTCCAGTACCAGAGTCTGTTAAGGTAGAGCAGGCGCCAGGTGCATGACTTGGATCTGCAGCATCCCATGCATAAAGCGTAGAAGAGTTTAAGCGATATAACCAAATACCGTTATTCCCTTGGTTAGCAACATATACTGCATTAGTATTAAATTGAAGTTGATTAAACTGCGGCAAGTTTGTATTAACCGTCAGATTTACACCTGCATCAAATAAGAAGTTACAATTGCTGTTAATGTTATCGTCGCTACCGCACGATATAGCTATGAATGAGAGGATTATAATCAGTTTTTTCATCTTAATTTTTGAGGCTCAATTTACAATTATTTAAGCTTTACGCTAAATATTTTATATATTTGCAAAGTAATCTCGTTGACGCGAGATTTTTTTTATGCTGAATTTACTTCAGCATCTTTTATTAAAACGAATGAATTATGAGTAAAGTATCTTATTATACAGCAGAAGGATTAAAAAAGTTAAGAGAAGAGTTAAATCAACTTAAAGACATTGAGCGTCCAAAGGCGTCTCAGGCCATTGCAGAAGCAAGAGATAAAGGTGATTTAAGTGAAAATGCTGAGTACGATGCAGCTAAAGAAGCGCAAGGCATGCTTGAGATGAAAATTTCTAAGATGGAAGAAACTTTAGCCAATGCTCGTGTTATTGATGAGTCTCAACTAGATACTTCTAAAGTGTTAGCTTTATCTAAAGTGAAGATAAAAAACCAAACCAACGGTATGGAGATGACCTATACTTTGGTAGCTGAGAGTGAAGCAGATTTGACTTCAGGTAAAATTTCTGTAAACTCACCAATAGGTAAAGGCTTGTTGGGTAAGTCTGTTGGTGATATAGCAGAAATTCAGGTGCCAAATGGTATATTGAAGTTTGATATTTTAGAGATATCTAGATAACAAATTTCTGCGAAAGCAGAAATCCTACAATTATTAAGACATATAAAAGATTCCTTAATCAAGGAATCTTTTTATATTTATAGAGTATTGAAAAACCCTACCAATGGCTACACTTTTTACAAAAATTATTAATGGTGAGATTCCGTCATACAAAGTTGCAGAAACCGACGAGTTTTTTGCGTTTTTAGATATTAATCCTAATTCTAAAGGCCATACGCTTTGCATACCTAAAAAGGAGGTTGATAAAATTTTTGACCTAGATGAGGAAACATACATGGGATTAATGCAGTTTTCGAGACGTGTAGCTTTAGCCATAGAAAAGGTAATTCCCTGCCAACGTGTTGGCATGTCTGTAATTGGCTTAGAAGTACCTCACGTACATGTGCATTTAATACCGCTTCACACTATGGAAAACGCACGTTTTACGCATAAAGAAAAATTGACTTCAGAAGAGTTTGAAGCGATAGCTCAAAAAATAGCTTCGCATTTATAATTAAAAGGAAATTACTCCGGTTACAAATAAGATTATCACAGTTACAAGAAGTACATCAAAAACGATGAATATCCAGGCTAATGGCTTTAGCTTTATAGATTTTGGTCTGGGTTTTACAGCACGTTGCTGATATTTCACAACACGTTCTATGTTATCTGTCCAACGCACCGGAAAAATTGTAGTATTACAATTGTAACAGTGCATATGATGGGAAGTTTCCGAAGTTATGGCTTTGTAAAAGACATTTTCGGTCAACTTTTGCTTAAAGGTAATTTCCAAACCATCATTAGAGTAACATTCTGGGCAATTATTGCTCAGTCTGGCTTCTTTTAACGTAAAGTATTTTGATGAACCCATACTCAAATGTATAATATTTTTTTAAATTCTTTATTATGAGTTGTTTAAGTGAAAGGTATTGTTCAATTATTCTTTTTTGGCTTAAATGGTTTTTAAGGTAATTTGTATGGTTGTGCCTTTATCGATTTCAGACTCAACGACTTTTATTTTTCCGTTATGATAATCTTCAATGATACGTTTGGCTAAAGATAAGCCAAGTCCCCACCCCCTTTTTTTAGTGGTGTAACCAGGTTCAAAAATTTTAGAGAATACTTGTTTGGGTATGCCTTTACCAGTATCTGTAATATTTACAAATACCTGTTTTTCGGTTTGAGAGATATTGAGTTTTAAATCCCCTTTGCCTTTCATGGCATCAATGGCATTTTTTACTAGATTTTCAATCGTCCAACTGTATAATTGCGCATTAATTTTTACAGGGATTTCGGTATCAGGATGTTCAATCTCAAAATTGATAAGTTTTGAAGATCTCGATTTTAAATACTCGTAAGACGATTTTGTAACTTCAACTAGATCTAAAGTTTCTAAAGTTGGGGCAGAACCAATTTTACTGAAACGATCTGTGATTGTTTGCAGACGGTCTATGTCCTTTTCAATTTCGGCAATATATTCTGGATTTACATTTTCGGTTTTCAAAATTTCGGTCCAACCTACTAAAGAAGACAATGGAGTACCTATTTGATGTGCTGTTTCTTTGGCCATACCTGTCCATAGTTTATTCTGTTCGGCTGTTTTGGTGCTTCGGTAAAAGAAGTAAACAACGGCTGCAAATAGCAGAATAATTAGAAGTAAAGCCAAAGGATAGTATCCTATTTTTTTGAGAAGCGGTGAATTACCATAATAAATAGTTTGAAAAACTTCTCCTTTATATACGACTTCTATAGGTTCATTTTCACTTGAAAATTTCTTTATAAGATAGTTAATATAGGTTGTGTCTTTAAGTTTTTCTTCATCAAGATTTATATGATTATTTACATCTCCTCTTTTGTCTATAATCAGCATTGGAGTACTGGTTGTTGTTTCTGTAAGTACGTGTGTAGTTACAGGGTCCACATCAGCAGTTAAATCATCTATACTTCTCAAAAAATTGTTTTGTGCAACAGACCAGGTTTTAATTTTTACACGTTCTTCAGCCTTAAATTTTTGAAAGAAGGAATACGTATTCCAAAGAATGAGAGATACAATAATGAAAGAAGAGAAAATAATAATCCAACGGATAAGATTTCGGTTTGAGCTAAAGGTCATTAGTTATTGCAATTTCTTTTTAAATATAATGTAAAACTGTTAATAATATTGTTTAGATACAACGGTAAAACATTTTCATTGACACAGCAATATAATTATCTTTGTTGAAAATCAGTAAGCTACATGATTTCATACAATCCAAAAGACCTTTCAACAGGGAGATTACATGGTTATTTGCTAAGTGCAGTGGCACCAAGACCTATAGCTTTTGCGAGTACTATAGATAAAGATGGCAACCCTAATTTGTCGCCATTTAGTTTCTTTAATGTGTTTAGTGCTAATCCTCCAATTTTAATTTTTTCTCCTGCAAGACGTGTTAGAGATAATACAACTAAGCATACCTTAGAAAATGTTGAAGCGGTTAACGAAGTAGTGATTAATGTGGTGAATTACGATATTGTGCACCAAATGTCATTAAGTAGTACAGAGTATCCTAAAGGTGTTAATGAGTTTGAAAAAGCGGGTTTAACCATGTTGCCTTCAGATGAAGTTAAACCATTTAGAGTTGCAGAATCTCCAATTCAAATGGAATGTAAGGTTAATGAGGTTGTAAAATTAGGAACAGAAGGAGGAGCAGGAAATTTGGTGATTTGCGAGGTTGTAAAACTTCATATTTCTGAAGAAGTGATGAACGACGATAATACCATAAATCAAGAAGCGTTAGATTTAGTAGCCAGAGCAGGAGGTAGTTATTACAGCAGAGCTAAAAGTGGTTTCTTTGAAATCCCGAAGCCGCTACAAACAATGGGAATTGGTGTTGATAATTTGCCGGAACAAGTTAGGGATAGTATGATATTAACTGGGAATAATTTAGGAATGCTGGCTAACGTTGATAAGTTGCCAACTAAAGATGAGGTTGAACAATTTCTAAATGATATTAGTGAGCGCTACCCTAACTTAAAAACCGCAACTCATAGAGAAAAACATAAGCTGGCGAGAAATTATTTAAGCTACGGAGATGTAGAAAGTGCATGGAAGTTATTACTTTCGTAAATTCAATTAATATAGAAGGAAAATAAAATTAGATTAAACAAAAATGGAAGTACAAGGACGTATTAAGGTGATTGGAGAGACTCAAACTTTTGGAAGTAATGGGTTTAGAAAAAGAGAAGTTGTAGTAACAACAGAAGAGCAATATCCGCAACATATTATGATTGAGTTTGTTCAAGACAAAACGGATTTATTAAATAACTATCAGGTAGGTCAGCAGGTTAAAGTTAATATCAACTTAAGAGGACGTGAGTGGGTAAATCCACAAGGGGAAACTAAATATTTTAACTCTATCCAAGGATGGAGAATTGAAACTTTACAGGCTGGCGCGCCAAGTGGAGATATGCCACCAGTACCACCTACAGAGGCTTTTGAGCCTGTGAGTGATTTAAACGAAGACGATCACGACGATTTACCTTTCTAGTTAAAGAAAGATTCTATAAAATTGAAGAGACTTGTTTAGATTTTAAACAAGTCTTTTTTATTTTTAATAAAAAAGTCCCAATGGTTAATTGGGACTTAGTATTGTGGTTTTAGGTTTTGATCTTCACAAACAAACTTAAAAAAAAGCAATGATGAACAAAAAATTTATTTAATAAAGATCAAGGTCAAATATCAATAAAATTCTTATACTATCAAAACCAAGCCCTTTATTTAACAGTAAAAATCGCTTAAAAGCTTAAATAATGCACTTTTTAACGGATAAAATAGCGTTTCCAGATGTGTCTGAAGCTTCGTTTGATGGTTTGTTGGCCATTGGTGGAGACTTGTCTTCAGAACGCTTAATTCATGCTTATTCTAACGGAATTTTTCCATGGTTCGAAGATGATGAACCTTTACTTTGGTGGTCACCAGATCCAAGGTTTGTTTTATTTCCAAAAGATTTAAAGGTTTCAAAGAGTATGAAACAGATTTTAAGGAAAAATGATTTTAAGGTGACTGTCAATAAAGATTTTAAATCGGTTATTGAGCAATGTGCCAAGGCAAAACGTGATGGGCAAGATGGTACTTGGATTACGAGCCTAATGGAAGAAGCATACATAAAATTATACCAATTAGGTTATGCAAAATCTGTTGAAGTATGGCAGGATAATGAGCTCGTTGGTGGGCTCTATGGAGTAGGTTTGGGCAACAAGGTGTTTTGTGGTGAGAGTATGTTTACCAAAGTTAGCAATGCCAGTAAAGTTGGGTTTATAACATTTGTGAAAAATTCTAATTACAATGTAATAGACTGCCAAGTGCATACCAAACATCTCGAAAGTCTTGGTGCTAAGCACATACCTAGAACTGAATTTTTAAAATTCCTCTAAATCTTTAGAATACCAGAAGTTAGGAGAAATAGCTTTTGTTCAGTATTAAGGTTATAGGCTTCAAACCTATATTCCATACCTAATTGAAGCTTAAGCGATTTTGATACTAACCAGCCTATATGAGCTGTTGTTCTATGATCTATTTCTGGTTTTTCATTTTTGCTATTGCTTAAAAGAGCTTCTATTGAGCCAACAATATAAGTCTCGCCAATATCTAATTTTTCACCATTAAGAGGAAAATCCAAAGCAAAACGATATCGTGATCTTAATATGGTTAAATCTTCTAAAATCCGTTGTTCAAAACGTACGCGATGTCCAAAGCGTATCGCTTCCCGTTTTTTTGTGTAGTTAAATTGTTGGGTTAAACGTAGCTCGTTGCTACCACCGTCGATAGACTCTCTTATTCTGTATTGTACACCTAAACTAACGGAATGATTGTAATCTAGGTTTAAGGTTGAAAAATGAACAAAATCGAGTTGTCTATTTTCAAAATTAAAATCGTCTTTTTGATATAAATAATAACGAGAGCGAACAGCAAAATTAACCTTGTAATTACTGTTGATATTTGTGTTTACAGCAAAACTCGTTTCACCTAAACCTTCAAAATCAGATTGAGAAAACAAGGTGTTTAGGCTTGCGAAACATGCCAATAAAACTAAGAGGGTTTTAGTATAAGACATGCTCGTAAGAGGTTGGGTTTAAAATTCTGAAGTTTACAAATGTGCCAGATTCATCAAAGGTAAACTCTCTAATATCTCGTTTTTTGTTCGTTTTAACTTCGGCGATAATTTCAAAGTTTGGTGCTTCAGTTGAGGTGTTATTTAATATGTCGTTAGCAAAACTCAAAGCGTCTAATTTTTCATGATAGACAAATTGTTTTTGCACTTTTATAAGTTTGTATTTGTTGAAGCGAGACTTAAAATAATCTTCAATTTTAGATTTTTTTTCTTCATTTATAGTTTTGAATTTGGTGAGGACTTCCAAATCTTCAATAACTCCATCTTCAGAAAACTCTAGACTATAGCGTTTTCTATTATATTTAAATTTCACTTCGAAACTTTGTTTTTCACCATCAGTTTCTTTGTAGAATTTCAAACGTTTACAATCATCTGGTAGGTTATTTACAACTGCAATAGCGGCTTCTGGAAATTCTGATTCAGTTATACGTTCCTCCTTTTCATTTTTGATTTGGCTAAAAACGAATTGACATATAAATATTAAAACGAGGAGTATTTTTGTTTTCATTTTAAACTTCGTTATATCTAAAACAAGATACTTCATGGTCGTTTACCATGCCTGTAGCTTGCATGTGTGCATAGATTACCGTGGTACCAACAAATTTAAATCCTCGTTTTTTGAGATCCTTACTTATTTGGTCGCTAAGTTCTGTATTGCCAGGTGCTTCTTTATAATTTTGTATACTATTTTTTATAGGTTTACCATCTACAAAATCCCAAATATATTTTGAAAAACTACCAAACTCATCCTGTATTTTCATAAAAGCTTGAGCGTTGGTAACTGTTGCGTTTACTTTTAATTTATTTCTAATGATGCCTTCATTTTTTAGTAGAGTTTCAATCTTAGCTTGCTTATACTTTGCAATCTTTTGGTAGTCAAAATTATCAAAAGCTTCTCTAAAGTTTTCGCGCTTGCGCAGAACTGTAATCCAACTCAATCCAGCCTGAAAGGTTTCAAGAATTAAGAATTCAAAAAGTGTGTCATCATCATATACAGGAACTCCCCATTCTTGGTCATGGTAGGCTTCGTAAAGAGGATCTCCAACACACCAACCGCATCTGTGCTTTGTCATTTTGTAAGGTTTAGAGTTTTATGCTACTAAGGTAACAAGTGTCACATAATTAATATGCAATCCGTACTATTTTTGTAAACTGAAAACCAAAAAAATTAAAATAATAACATCACATTCTTACAAACCAATTAGTTTTACCACGATGGAAATTTTAGAAAACATAATGACTACAGATATCATCAAAGAAAGTTTAAATAAAGCAATGAGCTACGATGAATACCGAACTTTAGTTACATCTCTTGTTGAGCAACAGTCAACAACAGGTAATGAAAAAACTGAAGCATTGGTAGAGTATACAAAAATGAATGACAGACGTATGAAGCGTTGGGATAAAACGGTAAAACTGTCTGATGATGCTTTAGAAAAGATATCGGTATATTCTAAAAAAGTGACTTGGCTAGTTATAACAGAAAGTTGGTGTGGAGATGCTGCGCATATAGTACCTGTTATTAATAAAGTTGCAGAGCAAAATGACACTATTGAATTGAAGGTTGTTCTGAGAGATGAGAATGAAAGTTTAATGAATCAGTTTTTAACCAATGGAGGTAAGGCAATACCAAAGCTCATTATGATTGATAATGAAACAGATGAAGTTGTAGATACTTTTGGGCCTAGACCATCTGTTGCGACAGAAATGGTTGATGTTTATAAAACGCTTCACGGTAAATTAACACCAGAGTTTAAAGAAGATTTACAACTTTGGTATAATAAGGATAAAGGACAATCTACAGTTGAGGATTTGGTGAATCTATTGTATTAATACTTTTTTACTTTCCTCTGAAAGAAAATGTAATTGTACCAATTTGTTTGGTTTTATTGGAGGCATCAAACTGAACGTCTTTAGCATATTCTAACGCACGATTGATTAAACATTCATTGTTAGAGTTTGAAGAGCCATTTATAGTGGCATCAGTTACTTTGCCGTTCCCATTTACGACAATATTTACAATTATCTTTCCACCTGTTTCGCACAAATAGCGTGGAATGTCGTAGTCTTGCATGATTCTGCCCACAAGAGAATAGGTGAGTGTGCTTTTAGTTTTAGCGTGTTCGTCTGCTATTTTTTTATTTTCTAGACGTTTGTTTAATTCTTCCTGAAGTTTTTTGTAAGATTCTGTTTCCTCAGAATTTAAAGCATAAGCATTACTGTTGGCATACGATTTTGTGATATTACTTTCTTCTACAATATCACTCGTTTTAGCTTCCTCTAAAGCTTTGGTTGTGCGTTCAAAATCATTAGCGCTTATGGTTTTAAAATTGCGCATCATTTCTTTGTACTCCTGGTCTTCGTTAAACGCTTTATTGGTGGATTTACCGTCGAGAACATCAAGGAGTTCTTGCTCTTCTTTTATAATTTCTGGTTCAGGTTCAAGCTCGTAAAAGTTTTCAGTTATGAGTTTGCTGTTCTGTTTTAGTTGAAAACTGAACATAGCTAACACCACAGTTCCTGTGAGAAGAAATGTGATAATACCTGCTTTATATTGTTCTAAATACTTCAAAAAATAAGATTAATCTAGTGTTTAGATATACGAATATAACTACGAAAAAGTTTAAATCACAATACTAAACCCTTGTTAAATCCTTATTTTAAAGGAAGTGAGGCAATAAAATCTTCTGGGCTGAGTGCATTTTTAACCTCAAAATCACCAATACGTGTGCGTCTTAAAACCGATAAATGTGCTCCAGAATTCAAGGCGTTTCCAAAGTCGTGAGCAAGCGAACGAATGTAAGTTCCTTTACTACACACGACTCTAAAATTGAGCTCTATTGAATTTTCAAGTGCATTTATTTCAGTAATCTCAAATTCAGAAATTTCAATTTTTCTCGACTTAATTTCTACAGCTTCACCTGCTCTGGCAAATTCGTACAAGCGTTTACCATCTTTTTTTATCGCTGAAAACACAGGTGGAAATTGCTCTATTTTACCAATAAATTGTTTGGTTGTTCGGTGAATTAAGTCTTCCGAAATATGATCTATCGGAAAGGTAGCATCAATTTCGGTTTCTAAATCGTAGGATGGAGTTGTGCTACCAACAACAAAAGTACCTGTATATTCTTTTTCCTGACCTTGAAAGGTGTTAATCTGTTTGGTCATTTTACCAGTGCAAATCACTAATAGACCTGTGGCAAGCGGATCTAAAGTACCAGCGTGTCCAACCTTTATTTTCTTAATCGAATACGCTTTTCTAATTGCCCAACGTAGTTTGTTTACGGCTTGAAACGAGGTCCAGGTTAGTGGTTTGTCAATCAATAAAACCTGACCTTCTTTGTAGTCTTCTAAAGTTTTCATGATGCAAATGACCAGATTATAGCAATAAGACCAACGATGATGCAGTAGATAGAAAAATAGGTGAGTTTACTTTGTTTTACCAAAGCAATCATCCATTTGCAAGCAAATAATCCTGCTACAAAAGCAGCAATAAAACCAATTCCTAGTGTTGTGAAATTGGCACTGTCATAAGTTATTTCTCCTCCTAAAATATCCTTAGCAATTTTCCCAAAAATTAAAGGCACTACCATTAAAAATGAAAAACGAGCAGCCTTGGTTTTGTCATTACCCAAAAGTACCGATGTAGAAATCGTAGCTCCAGATCGAGAAATACCAGGTAGCATAGCAATAGCTTGAGAAATACCAATAACAAAGGCATTACTAAAAGTTACACTTTTGTTAGTGTCTTTGGCTCTGTCTGCAAGGAATAAAAGAATTGCCGTAATAATAAGCATAATACCAACAAGTAAGATATTACCATTAAAAAGCGCTTCAAGTTGTTCTTCAAAAAGCAAACCGACAATTACGGCAGGTATCATAGAGATTACAATTTTGCTTAGAAATTGTAAGTCTTCATTCCATTCAAACTTTAAAATACCTTTTATAATATCAAGGATATCTTTTCTAAAAATAACAATGGTACTTAATGCTGTAGCAAAGTGAAGTACAACTGTAAATAATAGACTTTCTTTTGGTAAAGAATTATCGCCAAGAATGGCTTTTCCTAATTCTAAATGACCACTGGAGGATACAGGTAAAAACTCTGTAAGCCCTTGTACAATCCCTAAGATAATAGCATCAATAATTTCCATACGGCAAATGTATCAAAATTGATATGCTGATTGTTAAAATTAAAGTAGAATTTTATTTTTTAAAGTCCTTGTTAGGATTCAAAAGAATGGCATATACCTGAAACCCAAAACCAATAAGAACTAAAGTTGGTGCCAAACGAATACGTCTCCAACTAAACACATCAGGATTCCAAACATTAGGATCATCGCTACCTCCGCCAGACATAAGGATAAACCCAACAACAATACATGCCAAGCCGATTAGCATAAACTTGTAGTTCTTTTTTCCAAAAATAAACTCTGCTTTAGATTGTTCTTTGCGTTTCTTTTCTCCCATCAGTTTTCAAATTCTGTAAATATAATATTATTGTCTACAGCCAGCTGTGCTATATGTGTAGATGGACCAAATGTTAATATTGGTAGATGCAAAGTAACGGTTTTATTTAAAACTTTAGCGTTAAGACTATCTAAATTTAAACCTTGCTCTAATCCACGATTGATGTAATAGACGTTATCGGTATCGGTTTTGAATTGAATATCAAAAGTAGATCCTTCTCGTATTGAAACAACTTTGGCACTTACAACCTCACACTCATCAGGTTTAGGATTATGAATAACGCAAGATTTAAAAAACAAAAAAAGAATAGAAATAATTAAGAAAAGACTAATAATGGTACTTCTTGCAGACGCATTCATGGTAAGGTGGTTTTGTGTTCTATAACGAAAGATTACAAAAAAATATTATCTATTTAAAATAGTTTGCGATCTCTTCAAACGAGTAGAATTTGGTTTTAACCGTTCCTTTATTATCGATAAGAATATAAGTGGGAAATTCCCAAACGTTCATAGCGTCTACCAAATCGTTATCCTCTCTAAGCTCTCTGTAATTTTGCCAGTTGTAATTGTTGGTGTCTAAGTAATCTAACCATTTTTCTTCTACAGTGTCAATAGAAATACCAACCAATGTTGTGTTATTATCTTTTAAGGTGTCTAGGTGCTTGGCAATTTTTTTATGATCTCTCACACAAGGAGGACATTGCACAAACCAAAAATCCACCAAATAATCTCCATTATGACTTAAATCTACTTTAGAAATGGAGCCTTTTTTATCATAAAATTGAAACTGCGACAAATCTAAATGTTCTTCTTTCAGTAAATCGTTTAAAGCTCTATGCACACTAAGCGCATGAGTTTTTAAATCCTTAGACTGTTGGTCTAATATCAATTTCAAAGGCTGAAGTTTAGATTTGTGGTTTTTGTTCTTTTCAATGTAATACTCGCTAATTTCAAAAGAAAGCGGATGATTAATATTGGCTTCAATTTGTTTTAGTAAAATGGAGTTGATGATACTGTCATTTATTGTTGAAGCTTTCAGGCTATCTATGGTTGAATAAAACGCGATCTGCTTATAGTACACATCAGAATTTAAAACCGTATCAATTATAAACTCATCTGAAGTTAATTTACCTGTTATACTAATGTCATTACCATCAAGAAAAACTTTTTTAGACAGTACATTTCCATCTTTATATATGTTAATCTTAAACGCATCATTTACAGGTTGCGTTTGCTTAAACTGAAAAGGAGTATCACTTCCCTTTAAGGTAATAGCTTCGGAGTGGTTATAGTTTAAAAGTTGAATGCTGTCTGGTCGAACTTCGCCTAAAACATCTATAGAAATACTATTGGTGTTTTTTTGGTAGCTACAAGACTGAATTAACAAGAGTAAGACAATAAAATGAAGAAAATTAAACTTCATAAAGTGCGCTTTGTTAATAATACAACTGGTCCGTTTTTAAATTTAAGAAGCGTTGTGTGGCAATAAAGGTACTAATCCAAGTGATGATTACACCCAACACAAAAACACCAACAAAAAGACCTGCAATCATAACAGTATTTCTAAGCAATTCTAACTCTGGGAAATATTGGTCTAAATAATATAAAACAACAGCCATACCTGCTAAAGCCACTATAGCACCAACGATGCCAAGTTGAACGCTTTTCCAAACAAACGGTCTGCGGATAAAGCTTTTTGTTGCACCAACCATTTGCATAGTTTTAATAATAAATCGCTTTGAGTATACAGCCAATCGGATAGAGCTATTGATTAATAATACAGCAATAAGCGTAAATAACCCACTAATAATAAGTACCCAAAAACTAATCTTCTTAACGTTATCGTTCATCAGTTCTACGAGATCATTATCGTATCTTATTTCTTCAATAAACGATTTTGTTGAAAGGGTTTCAGAAATTTCACTTAGCTTTTCTGTCGTCACAAAATCAGCTTTTAAGTATACATCAATCGAATTTTTCAACGGATTATAACCTACAAAATCCATAAAATCTTCACCTGTTTCAGCTTTCATCATTTCGGCAGCTTCTTCCTTGGATACATAGGTAGCTTCTTTAGAATATTCTGCCATAGCTAAACTTTTCTTTAACTGATTGACTTCAACCTCTTTTGCGGTATCGTTCAAATAAATTGTCATTACCACTTGCTCCTTAAAATGATCAGCCACTTTTTTAGAATTAATAACCAAAAGACCAAGACAGCCTAATAGAAACAAAACCAATGCAATACTGATAACTACAGAGATATATGAGGAAATTAATTTTCGTTTTTGATACTTGTCAAAAGATGATGCCATATAGTGCGGATTAATGATGTAAAAATAAAAAAGAAAACTTATGTAGAGTAATACAACGTTTAGTTTTTAATTGTGTTGTAATACCACTAAATTTGCACCTTATTTCAAGGAAAACAGGAAGATGAAATACAACTTCAACGACATAGAGAAAAAGTGGCAAGACTACTGGGCAAAAAACGAAACCTTTAAAGCGTCTAACAACAGCGACAAACCAAAATACTACGTATTAGATATGTTCCCTTACCCAAGTGGAGCTGGTTTGCATGTTGGACATCCGCTAGGCTACATCGCTAGTGATATTTATGCACGTTACAAGCGTCATAAAGGTTTTAATGTGTTGCATCCACAAGGCTACGATTCGTTTGGATTACCAGCAGAACAGTATGCAATACAAACAGGTCAGCATCCTGCGGTAACAACAGAGGCGAATATTAAAACCTATCGTCGTCAGTTAGACCAAATTGGTTTTTCGTTCGATTGGAGTAGAGAAGTACGCACAAGTAATCCAGAATATTACAAATGGACACAGTGGATTTTCATTCAGTTATTTGAATCGTGGTACAATTACGATAGCAACAAAGCAGAACATATTGATACTTTAATCAAAATGTTTGCTTCTGAAGGAAATACCAATGTAAATGCAGCTTGCGATGATGATATTAATCCGTTTACTGCTGAAGAATGGAATGCTTTTTCAGAGACTGAAAAACAAGATATTCTTTTAAAATACAGATTGACCTATTTAGCAGAAACCGAAGTGAATTGGTGCCCTGCTTTAGGAACCGTTCTAGCCAATGACGAAATTGTAAATGGAGTTTCAGAACGAGGAGGTCATCCTGTAATTCGTAAAAAAATGACTCAATGGAGTATGCGTATTTCGGCTTATGCAGAACGTTTGCTTCAAGGTTTAGATACGATTGATTGGACAGATGCACTTAAAGACATCCAAAAAAACTGGATTGGTAAATCGGTTGGTGCTTCAGTAACTTTCAATGTAAAAGATTATGATGCAACTATTGAAGTCTTCACAACAAGACCAGATACCATTTTCGGTGTGTCATTTATGACGTTAGCACCAGAGCATGAGCTTGTGTCGCAAATCACCACAGCAGAACAAAAAGCTGAGGTGGAAGCCTACATAGAAGCCACTGCAAAGCGTAGTGAGCGCGACCGAATGGCTGATGTAAAAACTATTTCGGGTGTGTTTACAGGTGCTTATGCCGAGCATCCATTTACCAAAGAACCAATTCCGATTTGGATAGGAGATTACGTATTGGCAAGCTACGGCACAGGAGCAGTTATGGCTGTGCCTTGTGGAGACCAACGTGATTATGACTTTGCGAAGCACTTTAATATTCCGATTCCAAATATTTTTGAAGGAGTTGATATTTCTGAAGAAGCCTTTGCGTCTAAGGATAACGTTAAAATTGCCAATAGCGATTTCCTTGATGGAATGAACTATAAGAAAGCTACCAAACGCGCTATTTACGAATTAGAACAAATCGGTCAAGGCGAAGGAAAAACCAATTACCGTTTGCGTGATGCAGTTTTTTCTCGTCAACGTTATTGGGGCGAACCATTCCCAGTGTATTACAAGGATGGTATGCCGCAAATGATAGACGAAAAGCATTTGCCATTAACCTTACCAGAAGTTGAAAAATACTTACCAACCGAAGAAGGCGAACCACCATTAGGTCGTGCAGACGTTTGGGCTTGGGACACCAATACAAATACAGTTTGTCATTCTGAACTTGTTTCAGAATCTAAAGGCATTTACCCACTAGAACTCAACACCATGCCAGGTTGGGCAGGGAGCTCTTGGTATTTCTTCCGTTATATGGAAGAGCAAGCAAAAAGAGGCGAAGCCTTTGCTACTGAAGATGCGCTTAAGTACTGGGAGAATGTAGATTTATACATTGGTGGTAGCGAGCACGCTACAGGTCACTTATTATACTCACGTTTTTGGGTAAAGTTTTTGTACGACAGAGGGTTTGTTGGTGTTGATGAACCATTTAAAAAGCTGATTAACCAAGGGATGATTTTGGGGACGAGTGCTTTTGTTTGTAAAATTACTGATTTTATTTTATCATATGGAGAGGAGAATAATAGTGAAATTTCAGATGAGATTATATTAAATATTAAGGATTTAGAAGAGAGAAATGAAATAATTAATAAGCTTCAGGATACATTTTCAAACACATTTGTATCATTTGAATATTTAGAAGAAATATTTAATAAACAATTTAAGAAATTTCCAATTTTTATTAAAGCTAATAAAATTGAACCATTACTTAATAAGTTTGAAGAGTTAGGATTTGATGGAGACATAACTTTAACTATCAATCCATATCATGTTGATATACAGTTGTTGAAAATCATTAAAGAAGGAACATCTTATAAATATACAGATGAATTGAATGTTGAGGAATTTAGAGATTGGAGAAGTGAGTACAATAATGCAGAAGTAATATTAAATAAAGATAATTTTAAGGTTTTTCGAGATGTCGAAAAAATGTCAAAATCAAAATTCAATGTCGTTAATCCAGATGATATTGTAGAAGATTATGGTGCAGATAGTTTACGTCTTTACGAAATGTTCCTTGGGCCATTAGAACAATACAAACCTTGGAATACAGCAGGTATTACAGGTGTACACGGTTTCCTTAAAAAACTTTGGAAGTTGTATAACGACGACAATGGGTCTAAAGTGACTAATGCTGAGCCAACAAAGGATAACTTAAAAACACTTCATAAAACCATTAAAAAGGTTGAGGAAGACATCGAGAATTTTTCGTTTAATACGTCTGTATCTACCTTTATGATTGCTGTAAACGAGTTAACAGCACAAAAGTGTACAAGTAAAGAAATCTTAGAACCATTATTGGTTTTAATTTCACCTTATGCGCCACACATTGCTGAAGAATTATGGGAACAATTAGGACATAATGAGTCTATTTCAACAGCACCTTTCCCAAAATTTGAAGAAAAGCATTTAGTAGAGAGTTCTAAAAATTATCCGATTTCGTTTAATGGAAAAATGCGTTTCACATTAGAATTACCATTAGATATGAGCAAGGATGAGATTGAAAAAACAGTACTAGCAAACGAAAAAACACAAGAACAGTTACAAGGTCGCACTCCCAAAAAAGTGATTGTGGTGCCAGGTAAGATTGTGAATATTGTTGGGTAACAAATTCCTGCGAAAGCAGGAATCTCATAATTAGTTGTCAGCTCATGTGTTCTGACAAATAGCTTAGGGATTTATCCGGAACAATGTGGAAAACACAGTTCTCAATTTAATAATATTACTATGAAATTAAGGCTAGATAGAAAAAATACCATTGGTTTGATTTTCTTTTTAGCCTTTATTATAAGTACGTCTCTTATTTTTCAATTTGAAGAACGTTTCACAATAGAGAACTGGAAGTCCAATTATACAACACGCTACAAAATGGTGGATGATCTTATTGAATCTCAATTCTTAATAGGTAAACCTAAAAGCGAAGTTTTCGAAATTTTAGGTCAACCAGATTCGAAATCCAATTCATCAAAAGATGCTTTTATTTACAATATTGGTGATCCACCAAGCTTCTTTTCTTCACAAAAAGAATATCTACTGATTGTTTTTAATAATCAAAAAGTTGAAAAGGTGACTCTAGCCGTTGATTAAGTTGTTGTCAGTTCGAGTGAAATCGCCATAAGCGATTTTGCACTTCGACAAGCTCAGCAGAACTATCGAGAACTATTTTTAAAACATCTCGATACATTTTGCTCATTCCTCATAAAACACTCGATGTGACATTGTGATTTCCCCTTCATCGAAAAAAACATAACTTCATCTATTGTAGTATTGTTCTGAAAAACAGCAGTTTATTTCGAATATTTCAAAATAAAATCTTCAAAATCATAATTCCGTAAAAATATGTTCCATTTCACTATAATATTTGGTCACATGGATTTTTTGAATGTATTTCATGGTGCTATTAACCATAATACAGCAACATATGAAAATCGGAGTCCCAAAAGAAATCAAGAACAATGAAAACCGTGTTGGTGTGACACCTGCAGGAGTTTATGAACTTACAAAAAACAACCACACGGTTTATGTGCAAAAAAGTGCTGGATTAGGCAGCGGCTTTTTTGATGAAGACTACAAGGAAGTTGGTGCTATCATTCTCGACACCATAGCTGAAGTTTATGATTCAGCCGAAATGATTGTAAAGGTAAAGGAACCCATTGCCGTTGAATATGATTTAATTAAACCACATCACGTGGTGTTTACCTATTTCCATTTTGCATCTAGTGAGCCTTTAACAAAAGCAATGTTAAAAAGTCAAGCGGTTTGTATTGCTTATGAAACAGTTGAAGAGGAAGATGGGTCATTACCATTATTGACACCAATGTCTGAAGTGGCAGGTCGTATGGCTATTCAACAAGGTGCAAAATATTTAGAAAAACCAATTAAAGGACGTGGAGTCTTATTAGGTGGAGTGCCAGGTGTGCCACCAGGACGAGTATTAGTACTTGGTGCTGGTACTGTTGGTATACAAGCTGCTAAAATGGCTGCAGGTTTAGGTGCTCATGTTACTATTATGGATATTAATATGAAGCAATTACGATATGTTAATGATGTAATGCCAAACCATGTGGTAACGGAATTTTCTAGCGAATTCAACATTAGGAAAAGAATTAAGGATCACGATTTAATAGTTGGTGGTGTATTATTAAAAGGAGCAAAAGCACCAAACTTAATCACCAGAGATATGCTTAAAGAAATGCGACCAGGAACCGTAATAGTGGATGTTGCTGTAGATCAAGGAGGTTGTGTGGAGACTACAAAACCAACAACTCACGAGGATCCTACTTATATCATAGACGACGTTGTACATTACTGTGTAGCAAATATGCCAGGTGCTGTACCTTACACATCGACTTTAGCACTAACTAATGTGACTTTGCCTTATGTGCTTAGATTGGCTAATCAAGGTTGGGAAGTAGCTTGTGCCAAGGATCAATCGCTGAGAAAAGGAATCAATATAGCCAACGGCAAAATTATTTACGAAGAGATTGCAGAAGCTTTCAATTGGTCTGTTGACGCGATGTAAAACTGAAAAACTGACAAAATTTCTTAACTCAAATTTGGCTTATTTTTTGCATTCCATTTAGTACATTTACATAAACTAAAATTAAAAACTATGAATGGAATGATGGGATATTATGTGCTAATTGGTGCCATTGCTTTGGTAAGCTGGTTAGTTAGTAATCAACTTAAACGTAAATTTGCTAAGTATTCCAAAGTGCAATTGCGCAATGGAATGAGTGGGCGTGAGATAGCTGAGAAGATGTTGGCAGATAATGGCATTTATGATGTTGAGGTAATTTCTACACCAGGTCAATTAACAGACCACTATAATCCAAAAAATAAAACGGTAAATCTAAGTGAGGCAGTCTATAATCAGCGAAATGCTGCAGCTGCAGCAGTAGCAGCTCACGAGTGTGGTCACGCGGTACAACACGCACAAGCTTATAGTGCGTTAGGTATGCGTTCTGCTTTAGTGCCAATAGTTAGTGTAACCTCTGGTATGTCTCAATGGTTAGTTATCGGTGGTTTAATCTTAGGTGCAGCGGCAGGTGTTGGATTAGGGTATTGGATTGCTGTTGCAGGTTTGGTATTTATGGGCTTTGCAACCTTGTTTAGCTTTATCACATTACCAGTTGAGTATGATGCCAGTAATAGAGCATTAGCTTGGTTAAAAGCTAAGAATATAGTGACACCAGAAGAATACAAAGGTTCTGAGGATGCTCTAAAATGGGCAGCAAGAACCTATTTGGTAGCTGCCATTGGTGCTTTAGCCTCATTATTATATTGGGCACTACAGGTGTTTGGAGGTAGAGATTAAAAAAATCAAACAATAGATCAATGAAAAGCTCTGAGAAATCAGGGCTTTTTTTCTATAGTCTTAGTAAATAAATACTTACATTGCGATAAACAAATACCAATCAATTATGGAAAACCAAATGCCAAATCAATTACCAGAACGTGTAATGGTAAGTAGCTTGTCTGAAGTAGAACGTGCAGCTTTTTATAAAAAGACTTATGCTCATGTAGCAGGTGGAGTCTTAGCTTTTATTCTTTTTGAATACTTGTTGTTACAAAGTGATGCAATAGTTGAGTTTATGATGTCAATGACTCAAGGTTATAAATGGTTATTGTTGTTAGGTGGCTTTATGTTAGCAACTAATTATGCTGAAGGTATGGCGCTTAAAACTACAGACCGGAATATGCAGTATCTGGCTTACGGTATCTATATCTTTTTTGAAGCTTTAATCTTCGTGCCAATGATTTACATCGCTGCATATTATATGGATTCTGGGTCAGAGATTCTTAATCAGGCAGCTATAGTTACGTTAGCATTGTTTACAGGCCTTTCTGCTGCGGTATTGCTAACAAAAACGGATTTTTCATTTTTGAAAACAGGCTTAACCATAGGCTTTTTTATAGCTATAGGTTTAATCATTGCTGGAACAATCTTTGGTTTTAACCTTGGTTTATGGTTCTCTGTAGGAATGTGTTTATTAGCAGGAGGCTCTATTTTATATCAAACATCAAATATGGTTAACAAGTATTCTGTAGATCAGTACGTGCCAGCAGCTTTAGGCTTATTTGCAGCGTTAATGTTATTGTTCTGGTATATTTTAAGAATTTTTATGTCTAGAGATTAATTTCAAATTTAATAAAAGAAGAAAGCCCTGAGAAATCAGGGCTTTTTTGTTTGGTATCAATCTTTGTCATGCTGAACTTGTTTCAGCATCTGAGGTAAAATTAGATTCCAGTCTTTGCAGGAATGATAAAAGGTGTTTTTTTAAATCTTAATCTGTCTGTTAATCTGCTGTTGTAACGAAATAAATGTTTCGGTTCTGGAGACACCTTTAATACCTTGTATTTCTGTATTAAGTAAGTGCATTAAATGTTCGTTGTCTTTAGATAGGATTTTTATGAAGATACTCCATTCGCCTGTAGTGTAATGGCATTCGATTACTTCTGGTACGCGTTGAAGTTGTTTTACAGCCTCAGGATTACTTACGGCTTTATCTAAATACACACCAACAAAAGCCATTGTGGTATAGCCTAAAACTTTTGGATTGATAATAAACTTAGAACCTGCTAATAACCCAGATTTTTCAAGTTTTTTAAGACGCTGATGTATGGCTGCACCAGAAATACCAACATTTCTGGCAATTTCTAAAACAGGTGTTCTGGCATCTTCCATTAAAGCTCTTAGAATCTTCTTGTCAATACCATCTATATAAATACCTTTATCGTTAACTTTCATGATTTCTTCTTTTAAATCGAAAGTTAAAAATAAGAAAAGGATTATAAATTTTATAGATTAAGAGGATTATACCCTAAATATGGCACTTTCTTTTCTTTAAATTCAATGCCATAAGATTTTAATCCTTCTAAAATAGGAGTGTAAACTTCTTTAGAAATCGGAATTTGTACACCAGGTGTTTTTATCTTACCGTTTAAGATATCTAAAGTTGCCATTGCAACCGGCAGACCAACTGTTTTAGACATGGCAGTGTAAGTTTGGTCTTCACCAACCACAACCATTGTAGAATCAATTTGACGCTTTTCTCCATTGATTTCATATCCAAACTTGTGATACATGACTATCATGTCTTTATCTTCATGGTCTAGTGTCCAGCTATCCATTAGGATTTTCTGTAGAATTTGAGCAGGAGTAGCCTTATCTAATTCTACCATTTTCTTAGGGTTAAAAATATCAAGCTCTAAAAACTTATCCCAAACAATATCATCTTGGTCAATTTTAAGTGCGTGTCTAAATTTAAGTTCAACCGAATCCGTTGGACTGTATGGTAAAAAAGCATTTACAAAATCGCGGTAACTCATATTTATACTATCATCTATAGTATAGCTATCGTCTGTCATTCCTAATTGCACAAAAACATTCCAAGCTCTACTAAAACCAACACGTCTCATAGTGCCACGATATAAGGTACGTACATGGTCTAAGCCATAAACATGTTGATATTTTAAAGAATCTCTGTTGGCATAAGCTTCAAAACGACCATAATCATCTATGTCTAAAAACTCTGTGCGTCTAAATAATCTGTCATAAGGAATATATTTAAACTGCTTTTCCTGTAAAAATTTAGCGGCTCCGCCTTGTCCCGCAACAACCACATTTCTTGGGTTCCATGTAAATTTATAGTTCCAAAGGTTGTCATCACTTTCAGGAGCAACTAAACCACCAGTAAATGACTCAAACAAGATCATTTTACCACCATTATCTCTAATACGATCAATAACTTGCATGGCACTCATATGGTCTATACCAGGATCCACACCTATTTCGTTCATAAAAACGAGATTATTGGCTTTTGCATCCTCATCCAAGGCTTCCATTTCTTTACTTACATAAGATGCAGTTACCATGTGTTTTTTATAAGTAACACAATCTCTAGCGACTTCGATATGAAAACGAGCAGGCAACATAGAAATAACAATGTCTGCATTTTTAACTGCTTCACTTCTTGAGTTTGAATCAAAAACATCTAAGTGGATGATGTTTACATCATTATGGTCGCTGACTAGCTTTTTGGCATTTTCAACATTAAGATCTCCTATAGTAATCTGAAGGTTCTCAGACTGAGATTTGTCTAATAAATATTTTATAAGGTATGATGAAGATTTTCCTGCACCAATAATTAAAATCTTTCGCATAATGGCTTTATATGACTAATTTTGTAATGCACGAAAGTAATAAATACACTAAGCAAAAGAAACCAAAAACACACTTTACTTATGAACAAAAGAATATTAGTAGCAGGAACAATTTTAGGAATCTTAGGAATAGTTTTAGGTGCTTTTGGAGCGCATGGCTTAGAAAAACTGGTTGATGCTGATGCCGTAAATACGTTTGAAACAGGAGTGCGCTATCAAATTTATCATGCCTTTTTTCTTCTCATTTTAGGAGGAACCAATTTTGTGAATTTAAAGACAAAGAAGATTGTTTTTTATCTTGTAATAGTTGGTGTTTTATTCTTTTCTGGCTCTATATATGGTTTGGCAACAAATGAACTCTCAAGTTTTGATTTTAAGACTATTGCAATGATTACACCAATAGGAGGTTTATTGTTAATCTTGTCTTGGGTCATGGTATTAATCGGTATTATGAGAAATAAGGTCGATTAATGTAGTTTAGGTATGTCTTTTTAAAATAAAGTTATAATTTTGCAGCCTAAACAACACAAAAATTATGGTAAACCATACTCCTTCAACGAAAACGATTTCGTTAGAAAACTATGGCATTAAAGATGCCAAAATCCACTATCAAATGACTCCAGATCAACTACATGATGAGACCATAAACAAAGGTCAAGGAGTTGAAGCATCGTCAGGTGCACTTGCTGTTAATACAGGTGAGTTTACAGGACGTTCTCCTATGGATAGATTTATCGTTAAAGACGATATTACAAAAGACAAAGTTTGGTGGGGAAATATCAACATTCCTTTTGATAGTGATAAGTTTGATAAACTTTACGACAAAATCACAAATTACCTATCTAACAAAGAGATTTATGTTAGAGATAGCTATGCGTGTGCAGACCCAAATTACAAAACCAATATTCGTGTTATAAACGAATATCCATGGAGTAATTTGTTTGCATACAATATGTTTTTACGTCCAACAGAAGAGGAGTTAAAAGACTTTTCACCTGAGTGGACTGTAATCAACGCTCCTGGTTTTATGGCAGATGCTGAGGTAGATGGTACACGTCAGCATAACTTTGCGATTTTAAATTTCACAAAAAAGACTGCTATAGTTGGCGGAACTGGTTATACAGGAGAAATTAAAAAAGGTATTTTTTCTGCTTTAAATTTTGAATTACCTGTTTTCAAAAATACATTACCAATGCACTGTAGTGCTAATGTTGGGAAAGATGGTGATACAGCAATTTTCTTTGGATTATCTGGTACAGGCAAGACAACATTATCTACAGATGCTAACCGTAGTTTAATTGGTGATGACGAGCATGGTTGGACTAGTGAAAATACTGTTTTTAATTTTGAAGGTGGTTGCTATGCAAAAGTTATCAATCTTTCTCAAGAGCAAGAACCAGAAATATATGGAGCCATCAAAAAAGGCGCTATTCTAGAAAACGTAATTATGGATGAAAAAGGCAATGTAGATTTTGCTGATACATCAATTACCCAAAATACTAGAGTAAGTTACCCTATTTATCATATTGAAAACATTAAAACACCGTCAATTGGTGAAAACCCTAAAAATATTTTCTTTTTAACAGCAGATGCCTTTGGTGTATTGCCTCCAATTTCAAAGTTAACTCCTGCGCAGGCTGCTTACCATTTCATCTCTGGTTATACGGCAAAAGTAGCAGGTACTGAAGCTGGTGTAGTAGAACCACAGCCTTCGTTTTCTGCTTGTTTTGGGGCACCATTTATGCCATTACATCCAACAGAATATGCGGATATGCTTAGCAAGAAAATGAAAGAAGCAGGTGTTAATGTTTGGTTGGTAAATACAGGTTGGACAGGAGGCCCTTACGGAGTAGGTACACGTATGAAATTAAAGTATACACGTGCTATGATTAACGCAGCATTAAATGGAGATTTAGGACTTTATGATTATGACCATTACCATATTCATTCTGTATTTGGAGTAGCTCAGCCAAGACAATGTCCTGGAGTTCCAACAGAGGTGTTAAGTCCTAGAACAACATGGAACGATGATGAAGCTTATTACAAAATGGCATTTAAATTAGCTAATGCCTTTAGGGATAACTTTAAGAAGTTTGAATCGTATGCTTCTGAAGAAATTAGAAGAGGTGGTCCACAGCGCTATGCACTTTAAGATGAACCATAAATAAATAAAAAAGCGATCCTAAATTTAGAATCGCTTTTTTTATATTAAAGTTTTAAATAAGATTATTTTCCTTTATTAACACTGTCAATATATTTCTGTAATGCCATTGTCATAGATGGTGTCTCAGGAGTTGGTGCAGCGATATCTACACGTAGTCCTTTTTCCTTTACAGCTTTTATTGTTGTATTACCAAACACAGCAATACGCGTGTCATTTTGTTTAAAATCAGGGAAATTATGGAATAAAGATTCAATACCTGAAGGGCTAAAGAATACTAAGATATCATAGTACACGTTAGCTAAATCAGATAAATCACTAATTACAGTTTTGTAAAATGTAGCTTGTTTCCAATTCACTCCAAGGCTATCTAAAGTATCAGGAATAATAGGTTTTACCTTATCTGTAGTAGGCAATAAAAATGCTTCGTCCTTATACTTTTTAATTAAAGGTGTTAAGTCTTCAAATGTACGTTTACCAACATAGATTTTACGTTTTCTGTAAACCACATATTTTTGCAAATAATAGGCAACAGCTTCAGACTGGCAAAAGTATTTCATAGTATCAGGCACTTTAAAGCGCATTTCATCTGCAACTCTAAAGAAGTGATCTACAGAATTTCTACTAGTAAGTATAATAGCAGTAAACTTGCTAAGATCTATTTTTTGTTGTCTGATTTCTTTTGCTGAAACACCTTCTACATGTATAAAAGGTCTGAAGTCAACTTTAACTTTTTGCTTTTCCTGTAAGTCAAAGTACGGAGAATTCTCTATTTTAGGTTCTGGTTGCGATACTAAAATCGTCTTCACTTTCATATGTAAACTCCTTTATTTTAAATGTTATACTCGCTAATCACCTTATATAAAAGCACATAAGGCGCAATTTCGAGAGCGCAAAGATACAATAAAAAATAGAAAAAATTGGGATTTATTATTTTTTGATAGTTTCTGAATGAAGTCGCAAACCCAATGAGATTTATTAAAAAAATCACAATAAAAGATGTAATTATTATAATTTTAGGGTTTGTGCCTGTGTACAGTAGCAACAAGTTAGAAAAGACTAACACCAAACCAGAATAATTAAGAAACGTCATCTTTTGAAACAAATATGCATCAATAATACTGTCAATTTCAAAAAGACTTGCAATGAGGCGTTCTAGTAATGTTTTAATGATTACTACTGTTGCAACTGCAAGTAATAATTTTAGAAATGAAATTAACTCAAAAGCTAGTGGAGAAACAAACGTGGAATAACAGAAAAATAAAAAGATACTTCCAGAAAACACCAAGTTAAGAAATAAAAGACCATCAAAAGGATCAATAAACTTTTGGTCTTTACTATAGATTTTAAGGTATTTAGAATTTCCTATTATAGATATAAAATCACCAAAGCGCAGTGTGTTTAGGTATTTGGCCATTGTTATAGCAAAAATCCCAAAAACAGTAAGCACTGTAAACCACTCGTGAGTAATATAATCCCTCATATTGCTAAATTATAAAGAAAATAAGGCTTAACATAATTAAAATCTTAATAAAGCTATAACAGTTTTTAATCCCCTAAAAACTTTACATTTGTCAAAATTCTATCAAAAAGAAAAAATCTAGTTTTTTAAAAGTATTTGCATGTCTGACGCACTTGTTATAATCCCGACATATAATGAGACTGAAAATATAGAAACTATTCTTAGAGCTGTATTTTCGCAAGACAAGTTGTTTCATGTATTAGTGGTAGATGATAATTCACCAGATGGTACTGCAGATAAGGTAAAATTGTTGCAAAACGAGTATTCTAATCAGCTACATTTGTTGCAACGCGACAAAAAAAATGGTTTAGGAGCAGCTTATATAGCAGGTTTTACATGGGCTTTGGGTAATTCTTACGACTTTATTTTTGAAATGGATGCCGATTTCTCACATAATCCAAATGACTTAATAAAGTTGTATAATGCTTGCTCGGTAAATGATGCAGATGTGGCAGTTGGCTCTAGGTACGTTAAAGGAATTACGGTAGTAAACTGGCCACTATCTAGAATATTGCTTTCTTATGGAGCCTCTCGCTACGTGAGATTGATAACAGGAATGAGAGTAAAGGATTCTACCGCAGGATTTATTTGTTACAAAAGAAAAGTTTTAGAATCCATTAATTTAAACAAAGTGAAATTTGTGGGATATGCTTTTCAGATTGAAATGAAATTTAAAGCCTATAAAAAAGGCTTTAAAATTGTTGAAATTCCTGTTATTTTTAAAGATAGAATTAAAGGCAAATCAAAAATGAGCGGAAGTATTATTTCTGAAGCTATTTTTGGAGTTATTAGTATGAAATTGAAAAGCTTATTTATCAAGTCTTAGAAAAGATGAAAAGACAAACCCTCATAAAAAATGCTAAAATTGTCAACGAAGGAAAAATCGTTGAAGGAGATATACTTATAGAAGACGATTTTATAAAAGAAATAGACGACTCTATCAGTGTTAAGTCGGCAGATATCACTGTTATTGATGCAGAAGGCAATTACGTGTTACCAGGTATGATCGATGATCAGGTGCATTTTAGAGAACCAGGCTTAACACACAAGGCCAATATAGAAACAGAATCTAAAGCAGCTTTGGCAGGTGGTATTACATCATTTATAGAAATGCCAAATACCAATCCTCAAACTACAACAGTAGAAAAGTTGGAAGAAAAATTTGCTATCGCAGCAGAGACTTCGTATGCTAATTATTCGTTTATGTTTGGAGGTACTAATGATAATCTAGACGAAATATTAAAAGTAGACCCTAAAACAGTTGCAGGATTGAAACTATTTCTAGGTTCTTCTACCGGAAACATGTTGGTAGATGACCCAAAAGTTATAGAGAAAATATTTTCTAGTACAGATATGGTTATCTCAGTGCATTGTGAAGATGAAGCTACGATACGAGAAAATCTGGCAAAATATAAAGCGGAGTATGGAGATGATATTCCAATGGAAAAGCATCCAATTATAAGAAGTGAAGAAGCTTGTTACCTATCGTCGTCTAGAGCTATTGAGCTGGCAAAAAAGACAGGAGCAAGATTACATGTGTTTCATTTATCAACAGGAAAAGAAACGAGTCTGTTCTCAAACAAAATTCCATTAAAAGATAAGAAGATTACAGCAGAGGTTTGTATACACCACTTATGGTTTTCAGATGAAGATTATGCTAAAAAAGGAAGCCATATTAAATGGAATCCTGCTGTAAAAACAGCTAAAGATAGAGAACAGTTGCTTAAAGCATTACTTGACGACAGAATTGATGTTATAGCAACAGACCACGCACCACATACTCTCGAAGAAAAAAGTAATCCTTACACAAGTGCTCCATCAGGTGGGCCATTGGTGCAACATGCTTTAGTGGCATTGTTAGAAATGCATCATCAAGGAAAAATTTCTATCGAAAAAATCGTAGAAAAAGCATGTCATAATCCTGCTATTCTTTTTGATGTTGAGAAGCGAGGCTATATTAGAGAAGGCTACTATGCAGATCTAGTTATAGTAGATGTCAATAGTCCTTGGACGGTTAATAAAGGAAATATTTTATACAAATGTGGTTGGTCACCTTTTGAAGGCAACACCTTTAAAAGTAGAGTAACACATACGATTTTAAATGGTCAGTTGGTTTACAACAATTTTAAAGTATTAAACGTTAAAGCTGCAAAACGACTAACTTTTAATAGATGAAACAGCTCTTTTGCATATTAGCTTTGTTTGTTTTGGTATTTTCTTGTGAAAAGAAAGATAGGCCGCCTAAGCCAGATAATCTTATTTCTAAAGATAAGATGGAGAGTGTCCTTTATGATATGTACATAATTAACGCAGCTAAAGGCGTTAACAGAAAACTATTAGAAGACAAAGGTATTGTACCAGAGTCTTATATTTTAAACAAGCACCAAATAGATAGTGCCCAATTTGCCCAGAGCAATGCTTATTATGCCTTTGACCCAGACTTATATAAAACGATGGTAGAGAAGGTAAAGGCTAGGTTAGAGATAGATAAGAAAACTTTTGAGGATTTAGAGAAAAAGGCTGGTAAAGAGGCCAAACGAAGACGAGACTCTATAAGTAGAATAAACGAAAAAAGAAGAGACTCTATTAAAAAAGCTCTAAAAAAAGAAGTGAGTAATTAATTTATCTCTGCTTCAAATCTTTTAAATACAATTCACAAATTTCATCTATTGATTGATTTATAGGTTTAAACTCAAAGTCTATTGCATTTTTTATTTTAGAATTGTCGTACATAGTAATACTAGTAGCAGATTTTGCTGTATGCTTTGTAAAACTTCTTCGAGAACCTGTTAATTTATGCTTCAACCAATCAGCACGCCAAGCGATATTAAGAAGCCATGGTTTGGCTTCTTTTTTGGGAGGATTTACTTTTAATGCGTTTGCCACTTTGTTTTGAAAGTCCTTAAAGCTTAGATTTTCAGAAACTAGAATGTAATTTTCGTTTGTAATGCTACTTTTCATCAAAGAAATCATCGTATCAACCACGTCAAATACATCAACATATCCAACAACTCCATTCACGTAGTATTTCATACCTTCATATATTTTTCTGAATAAATTACCGCTACTTCCACCTTTCCAATAGCCAGCTCCAAGAATGATTCCAGGATTTACAATAACAGCATCAAGACCTTCTTGTGTGCCACGCCAAATCTCAAGTTCTGCACCATATTTGGTAATAGCATAAACACTATTGTCATCTTCAGGATTCCATTCAGTTTGTTCGGTAATGAGTTTAGAAGAATCTGCATGATGCCCAATAGCAGCTATAGAACTTACGTAACATAGTTTTTTTACTGAGTGGCTAATACATAGATTAACAATATTTGCACTGCCTTTAATGTTAACTCTACGCAATAGATGATATTTGTCGGGTTCAAAAGAGACAAAAGCAGCACAATGATAAACATGAGTTACTCCATCAAAAGCCGTTTGTAGTTTTGGGATATCATTAAGATTTGCTTCTACCCAATCTATTTTGTTAAAAAGGTTTTCAGCATTATTAGAAAAATAGCTAAATACGTGTGTAACACGTCTCAAGGTTTTTTCTCGTCTGTAAATAGCACGTACATTTTCTCCGTTAGAAACCAACTTATAAAGTAAATGTGAGCCTACTAATCCTGTTCCTCCTGTAACTAAAATCATAAGGCTAAATTACGTTAAAATTGTCTTTTGTCTTTTAATGTGGAAACATATCTTTGCTAACATTAAATTACACAAGTTTAAGAATGAAGAATTTTGTTGAAGAATTAACATGGAGAGGTATGTTGCACCAAAGCATGCCAGGAGTAGAAGAACATTTGTTAGAAGGTATGCAAAGTGCTTATGTAGGTATAGATCCTACGGCAGATTCTCTGCATATTGGTCATTTAGTTGGTGTTATGATGTTACGTCATTTTCAGTTGGCAGGTCACAAACCTTATGCTTTGGTAGGTGGTGCAACAGGAATGATTGGCGATCCTTCAGGAAAATCAGCAGAACGAAATTTGTTAGACGAAAAAACACTACGCCATAATCAAGAAGCTATAAAAAATCAATTGTCAAGATTTTTAGATTTTGATAGTGATGAAGCTAATTCAGCCGTTTTAGTAAACAACTACGACTGGATGAAAGAGTTTTCATTTTTAGAGTTTATACGAGATGTAGGTAAGCACATTACGGTTAACTACATGATGGCTAAAGATTCTGTAAAAAAGCGTTTAAGCTCAGAGGCTAAAGAAGGAATGTCGTTTACGGAGTTTACATATCAATTAGTACAAGGGTATGACTTTTTGCATTTATATAGAGAAAATAACTGTTCTATACAAATGGGAGGAAGTGATCAATGGGGAAATATTACCACAGGTACAGAATTAATTCGTCGTATTGGTGGTGGTAAAGGTTATGCTTTAACCTGTCCGTTAATTACCAAGGCAGATGGTACTAAATTTGGTAAAACCGAAGGTGGTAATATTTGGTTAGATGCTAAAAGAACGTCTCCATACAAATTTTACCAATATTGGTTAAATTCTAGCGATGATGATGCAGAAAAGTATATTAAAATCTTTACGTTTTTAACAGAAGAAGAAATCTCTGATTTAGTAAAAACACATGCAGAAGCACCACATTTAAGAGCGTTACAAAAGAAATTAGCAGAAGAAATTACCATTATGGTACATTCTAAAGAGGATTTTGAAAATGCTGCAAAAGCCTCAAATATTCTATTCAGTAAGACATTTAAAGAAGATATTAAAACTTTAGATGAAGCTACATTTTTAGATGTTTTTGAAGGAGTACCACAAGCTTTTGTTTCAAGAGCAGAGTTTAATGAAGGTATAGATATGATTGGTGCTTTGGCAGCAAAAACTAATTTCTTGAATTCTAATGGTGAAGCAAGACGCGCTTTAAAAGAAAATTCTATTTCAGTTAACAAAGAAAAAGTAAAAGAAGATTACCAGTTGTCTTCTGAAGACTTAATAAACGACACCTACATTATACTTAATAAAGGAAAGAAAAACACCTATATCATAAAGGTTGAATAACAAAAAGTGCCCAAAATTTCTTTTGGGCACTTCTAACCAATCAATCAACTATTGAAAATCTCTCTTTTCGATAGCAATTGTTTAGTCGTAATAGTTGCAGAAACCTTACAAGGCCATTAAATTACAACCTCTAATATCGGAGTTGTCGAATCTTCCTATAATTTCAAATTGCCCATTTTCAGAAGTTTTGCCCAAATCTTGAGTGGCAATAAATGCACAAGAATTCATATTGGTTAAGTCAATAATATTAATGCCTCCTGTCTTGTTTTGCTGTAATAATGTTAAAGCATCTTCTGTATCCCTAGTAATAATTTTCATCCAAGGAGGACATTCAAAAATGCCACTACCTTTAGAATATGCCTGACTCAGAAGTTCTGTCATGCCATACTCACTATGTATTTGGTTAACACCAAATCCTTTTTTGAGCCTATCGTGAAGTTCTTGTCGTATAATTTCTTTTCTTCTGCCTTTCATGCCACCAGTTTCCATAACTATGGTATGTTTTAAGCTAAATTGAAATTGCTCTACTAAATCTAATAATGCAAAAGAAACACCAATTAAAAGTGTTTTTTGATTTTGAGCTTCAAGGCTTTTTAGAGTTTCAGTAAGGTCTTGAAGATTGTTGAGGTAAAACCCACTTTCAGGATGATCAGATTTTTGTATTAAATCATCTACCATATAAATAAGTGAAGAGCCCTCTCGCTCTAAATAAGAAGGCAATAAAGCCAATACCGCATAATCTTCAATATTACCATAAAAATGTTGAAAGCCTTTTAAGTAACTTTCTTCATAAATGCTTAGGTCTGTTACAAAATGTTTGCTTGTTGTACTTCCTGTTGTACCAGAGCTGGTAAAGATTTTTTCAACTTTATTTAGAGAACTTAAAACTTCTCGTGTTTTAAAAAACTGAATTGGTAAAAAAGGAATTTCTGTTAGACATTTTATATCAGATGGATGCTTATAAAGCAAGTCGCAAAAAGATCTATAAACGCGGTTGTTTTCAAACTGAAATCTAAAGACATCAAGTGCTAGTGCCTCAAACTCGGCATGGGTTTTAATATTAAAAATGTCGTCTTTTGAAATCATTTTGCAAAAGTATTGAAAATAAAAAAGCGCAGCTAAATCTTAGCTGCGCTTTCTTTATGTAAAAAACAATGATTATTTAATAACTAATTTCTTAGTTGTTGTTGCATTGTTTTGAGTGATCTTTAAGATATACACACCAGTATTTAAGTTAGATACATTAAGTGTGTTATTAGTTAAAGTTTCATTTTTAACCTGCTTACCAAGAATATCAAATACTTGTACATTCATAACATCACTATTAGATGATGTAATTGTTACCTTACCAGTATTTGTTGGGTTAGGGTAGATAGAGAATTCAACTGTTTCAAAATTGTCAGTAGAAAGTGGTTGTCCATCATTTCTTGCACCAGGTGAGTATAAAACTGGATTAGAAACAATAGTACTGTGATCTACAAATGCACCTGTAAAATCAGGACTACGAGCAATTGATTGATTGTTTCCTGCTGCACCATAATCTTCTTGTACAAGAACCAAAGCACTATTATTTGCAATGATTACAGAATCACCACCATTGTTAAGACCTAAACCTCCAGAAGAAGCCGTTTGGACTATGCCATCAATTCCTGTTGGTGTACCACCACCGAATACAGTTATAAAGCTGTTAGGAGCTAATACTGTTCCGCTAGGGAATGTATGTCTAACGCTCACTGCATCTGAAATTGTATAGTCCGATAAATCTATACTAGTAGTACCACTATTATAAATTTCAACAAATTCATCTTCAGAGGTATTTACTGTGCCATCACCATTAGCATCACCATTTGTAGAATCAGGATCAGCATTTATTTCATTTATTAGTAAAAATACAGGGTCACAAGCTGCTGAAGCAACTGTTCCTGAAATTGTTGTTGCATCACAATCACCACCATTGATAGTTAAGTCCCAAGCATCACCTTCACTTAGACCTGTAATTGTAATAGTTCCATCAGCTGTTAACGCAGGATTATCACCACCAACAGTTCCTGCAGAAGTTGTTGTTACAGAAGTAATAGTAGCATCAGAACCTGTGTAAGGAATATTTATTGTTACAGCATCATTATCGTTTCCAGCTGTGTTTGTAGCACATACAAAAGATTCAGATTGTAATGTAACATCACAAACAGCACAATCAGAAGGAACTACAGTACCAAGCGTAGGGCAAGAACCAAAAGCTCCTAATGTAACATTAGAAATTGACCAGCTAGAATAGCCGTCAACACCATCATCATTATATTCAATTCCGATGTAAACATCTGTGCCTGATGCCGCAGACATGTCTACACTGTAGAATCCTGCATCAGTTAATGTTTGAGCAGTAGACCAACTAGTGCCTGAAGGACATCCAGAATAAGCGCTAGTGTAGTTGATGTTTAAATCTGTTGTACCAAAACTTTCAGAAGCATCAAATTCTAGAACTAAATCTGTAACTCCAGTCATATCTAAAGGACCAAAAATTAACCAAGTCTCAACTTGTTCAGTACAGCCACCACCACAGTAACCATTCATAGAATATGTTCCACTAGTTTCTGTCCATTCATCCATATCAGAGTTTGTTTGAACTGTAACTAACTCAAATAAATCAGGACCAGCACTTAAATCAAAACAAGTGTTAGGTGTTGGGTCACATTGAGCGGCAGGAACAGTTCCAGAAATAGTTGTACCATCACAATCACCACCATTTAATGTTACATCCCAAGCATCACCTTCTGATAAACCAGAAAGTGTTATAGTACCATCTGCTGTAGTAGATGGATTATTACCACTTACGGTAGCAGTGTTTGAAGTTACAGATGTAATACCTGCGTCTGATCCAGTGTAAGGAATGTCAATAGTAACACCATCATTGTTATCACCAGCAGTATTTGTCATACAGTTGTAAACCGCAGAAGATAATGATACACCACATGAACCACCAGTAGATGTATAAGTGCCAATACCTCCAATTAATGTTTCAAAAGTATCAAGTCCACTTTGGCAAACACCTAATGTGTCAAGAGAAGAAACTCCACCAAATGTCCAGTTAGCTTCATTAAAACCGCCATCAGGACCTGTATTGTTATTTCTTTTTGCGTAAGAATCCGCATACTCCCATGTAGTACCTGTACCATCAGTAGCTTCAACACCAAATTGGTCAATTACTGTACTGTCAGCTGTTAATATAATTCTTACGCGATCATCGCCATTAACATTCATAGTGTTAGAAGCTAATACATTAGGGTTTGTAAATGTGATAGAAGGGAAATCAGTACCTATAGCAGTCTCACTTCCTGATGTGGTAATATATACAAAGCTATTTGTTACAGTACCTAATGCACTCAAATCTTGAGCATTTCCCCAAGTTGTATTAGCGTTAGTTTGGTTTTCTAAGCTGTAAAGAGAAAAGTCAACAGTTCCGCTAGCATATATCTCTAGTAATTTTGGATTACCGCCAGAACAATCGCCATCAACAATTGCTGTAATTATTGGTGTCTGAGCATAAGACATCAACCCAATTAAGGTAAAGAATAAAAAGTAAAGTTTTTTCATAATTGATTTTTAAAAAAATTAGATTGTAAATATACTAACAAATACTGAGTTTTGGAGGATGTTTTTATCAACAACATGCTTTTTTACAATAAGTTAACATCTAGGTTTTAGTAATTGTTTTGTAATCACGGTGTTGATTTTCAATGTTAGAGAATTGTTATCAATTTTCATAGAAGGGTTACTTAATGAGATATGTTTTATCTTTACGCAAGCTTAAAATTATCTTAACAGTGAAAAAAAAGGACATTAAGATACTATTGGTTGATGACGAGCCAGATATCTTAGAAATAGTTGGTTATAACTTATCTGCAGAAGGTTATCAAGTTATAACAGGAGAAAACGGTGTAGAAGCTATTGAAAAAGCTAAGAAACACAAGCCACATCTAATCATACTAGATGTTATGATGCCCGAGATGGATGGTATAGAAGCTTGTGAGCGTATACGTCAAGACTCAAAACTCAACAATACCATTATTACCTTTTTAACTGCTAGAGGTGAAGATTATTCGCAGGTTGCAGGTTTTGATGCAGGAGCTGATGACTATATCACAAAACCTATAAAGCCAAAGGTATTAGTTAGTAAGGTAAAAGCGTTACTAAGAAGACTAAAGGATACAGATAATCCAAACGAATCTCTAAAGATTGGTGATTTAGTAATTAATAGAGAAGAATATAAAATTACCAAGAACGGTGAAGAAATTATTCTGCCAAGAAAAGAGTTTGAATTATTATCTTTGTTGGCAACTAAGCCTGGTAAAGTTTTTAAACGCGAAGAAATTTTAGACAAAGTTTGGGGTAATGAAGTTGTTGTTGGAGGGAGAACGATAGATGTACATATTAGAAAACTTCGCGAAAAGATAGGTGACAAATCTTTTAAAACCGTAAAAGGCGTTGGGTACAAGTTTGTAGACTAATGCAGAAAAAAAACATAAAAAAAACATATAAGTTCGCTTTTAGAACATCGTTGTATGTTACAATTTTTACAACACTCCTAGTGAGTGTTTTTTTGTATTACTATCACACATTTAATTGGCAGGTTGTTTTTTTTCCTCTCATTTGCTTTTCATTATGTTTTGTAATTATCCAATATAGGGTTGAACGTTTTATCTATAAAAGAGTTAAGAAAATATATGATGATTTAACGCTTTTAGAGTCAACAAGTCTTAGGCAGCAACCTATAACAACAGATATGGGTACATTAACCAAAGAGATTGATAAATACGCCAGAGATAAGAAAATAGAAATAGAAACCCTTAAAGTCAGAGAAGAGTACAGAAAGGAATTTATAGGCAATGTTTCGCACGAGCTAAAAACACCTTTGTTTACGGTTCAAGGATATATAGATACACTTTTGGATGGTGGAATTGAAGACGAAAAAATTAGAAAAAAATATCTACAAAGAGCTAGTAAAGGTGTAGAACGTTTAACCTATATCATTAAGGATTTAGACATGATTACCAAGCTCGAAGTAGGTGATCTTAGTCTAAACAAAGAGAAGTTTGATATTGTAAAGCTTGTTCAGAATGTATTTGAGCTTTTTGAAATGAAGGCTGCAAAAAAGCGAATTACACTTACTTTTGATATGGAATATCCAGAGCCTATTATGGTGTATGCAGATGTTGAAAGAATACAGCAAGTACTCACTAATTTGATAGTTAATTCTATAAAATATGGTAGGGAGAAAGGAACGACAGAAGTAAGTATAGAAAATCTCATAAAGAATAAAGCCATTATAAGAGTAACTGATAATGGTGAAGGTATAAAAAAGGAGAACTTGCCTCGTTTATTTGAGCGATTCTACAGAGTTGATAAAAGTGGCTCAAGAAAAGAAGGTGGCTCAGGTCTTGGGCTATCTATAGTAAAACATATCATAGAAGCTCACGAGGAAAAAATGTATGTAGAAAGTGAATTGGGTGTGGGTAGTGAGTTTTCGTTTACGTTAGAAAAGGTTGAATAATTTCTTGTAGTTAAGGTCGTATTGCAAGTCCTCAAATCCTGAATAATTTTCAATCTCATTTAGCATTTCAATTTTAAAGTCTTTTTGTTTGCAACTAGGCGCTACAAGTTCTTCCTCAAATTTCTTTGCCAAATATTCTTGTTCAAATTGTCCTGGTGTAGGTATTAAAAAGGCTTTTTTTTCAAGCTTTGCATAATCCATTATAGAGGTATAGCCAGATCTGCTTAAGATAAGATCACTTTCATTAAGAGCCTTTTCAAGCTCTTTGCTTGCCATAAAGTTATAGGTTGTAATATGGTTAATCTGTGTTTTGCGTTGTTCGTTTTCAATAAGGCCTTTTACAAAACAAATTTTACCATCATAGGATTGTAGTTCATCAAGTAATTTTACTTCTAAAAATGAACGTTGAGGTTCAGGGCCAGATAGAACAACTAGAAGGTCGTACTTTTTATTCAGATCTTGTTTTTCAAACCTACTCAGCGGACCCAAATATTTAATAGAAGATTCATACCCTTCAATATGCCCTAAATCACCGCTTAAGTTCTTAGCATCTCTATGGTCTGGTACCCAACATTCATCAAATTTATTAATGATTTTTTGATGAAATTTAGAGCTCAACCAAGTTGTACTTCCGCTCAGCACACGCAATTGATGCGTAACAAATGCAGAAGGAATGTTTTTATCTCTAACTCCAAATCTATTATCAGAAATAATTCCTGAAATATTTTCAGACTTTATAAGGCTTTCAGTAACCTTTTTTTCTCTATTTATTGTTTTTAATAGACTTGGGGAATCTTTAATAAGCTTTAGTTTAAAACTATTGGCTTTTTTAGAATATGTAATGTTGTACGAAGGTAGCTCAAGCGCTTGAAGCTGAGGAAACTCTTTTTTTAATAGTTTAAGAGCCTCGCCATCACTCGCAATGACAGGTTCAAAATTATTTGCTATTAAAGCATTTATAATAGGAATGCTTCGTGTGGCATGTCCTAAACCCCAATTTAATGGAGCAACTAAAATCCTTTTCATCAAAAGCAAAGATAAACCTTAAAATGTTTCCTTAATTTTACCAAATTATTAATAAGCAGTAAAACGTGGGAAGTAAAAATAAACTCAAAAGATTTAAAGAAAACGAAACCTTTGATAATGTGTTTCAGCCAACCAGAGACGAACTTACAAGTGGTAATTATAGTCTAAAAGGCAAATGGAGAGAAAAAGTTTTTAAAAACGAAAATCCTTTAGTATTAGAACTAGGTTGTGGTAAAGGTGAATACACCGTTGGGTTGGCGAAGCGCTACCCAAATAAAAATTTTGTAGGAATAGATATAAAAGGTGCCAGATTTTGGAGAGGAGCAAAAACTGCAATTGAAGAAGACATAGATAATGCAGCCTTTGTAAGAACACAAATAGAACTCATAGAGTACGTATTTGATGCCAATGAAGTCGATGAAATTTGGATTACATTCCCAGATCCGCAAATAAAGTATAAAAGGACCAAGCATAGATTAACCAATTTTCAGTTTCTAGAGCGTTATAAAAAGATTCTAAAGCCAGAAGGATTAATGCATCTTAAAACCGATAGTGAGTTTATGCATGGTTATACGCTTGGATTATTGCATGGCTTGGGTTACGAGGTGTTATATGCCAACCATAATGTCTATAAATTAGAAGGAAGCCCAGAGGAAGTTACCCAAATACAAACCTTCTATGAAAATCAGTATTTAGAAAAAGACAAAGCAATTACGTATATTAGATTCAAAATCAACTAAAATTTGAGCATTACAGTTGTTTTCTTTCTCGGACTTTTTGTAGCATTGGTAGGTGTAATTCCACCAGGTTTGCTTAATATGACAGCCGCTAAAATTAGTTTAAAAGAAGGTCCAGGTCGTGGTATTACCTTCTCATCAGGCGTTTGTTTAGTAGTATTTATTCAGACGTATTTGGCCGCTATTTTTGCACGTTATTTATCAAACAGACCAGACATTGTAGAAATACTTCAGCGTGTTGCTTTTGTGATTTTTGTACTGATAACCATTTACTTTTTGGTTATAGCAAGAAATCAGAAAGAAACCAATGTAGAAGAAGCAGATGTTATGAGTAAGCAAAGCCGCTTTTTTCATGGTATGCTTTTGTCTGCCCTCAATGTGTTTCCAATTCCATATCAAGCCTATATGACAATTACCTTGTCGTCTTTTGGTTGGATGAATTTTGAAAAAACAAGCATAGTAACCTACGTAACAGGCGCTGCTATGGGAACATTTGTAATGTTGTATTTCTATATTTTCTTTTTTGATAAGATAAAAGACAAGAAGTTTACTTCTCAAAAAAGTATGAACTACAGTATAGGAATCATTACAGGATTGGTTGCTTTGGTTACGCTAATCAATATCTTAAAAGAGTTGTAATGAAACCAGAAACTCTTGGTTTTTTTGAAAAGGTTTATGAAGTGGCAAGGCTAATTCCATCAGGAAGAGTTACGAGCTATGGCGCAATCGCTAAGTATTTAGGTGCAACAAAAAGCGCTCGTATTGTTGGTTATGCTATGAATAATTCAAGCGAGAAAGATGTGCCAGCACATCGCGTGGTTAATAGAAAAGGACTATTAACCGGTAAGCATCATTTTGAAGGTACAAACCTTATGCAACAATTGCTCGAAAACGAAGGTGTTGAGGTTGTAGATAATCAAATTCAAAATTTTGAAGCTTTGTTTTGGGATCCTTCAAAGGAATTGTAGTTTATTTTTGGTTATTCCAAACTTACAAACAACAGTTTTTGTTAGCTATTTCAAAATACCTTATCTGATTGTTTTTAGTAAAAATCAGTCTATTTATTCTATCAATCAAAGCATAAATAACTTCTAACGACTTGCTTTATTCTTCCTTTATTAATGTATATCTTTGCATTTAGATTAAATCTAGATAAAAACGTGAAACTTAATAAGAAAGATATATTAGAAGCCTTAAAAACCATAACAGCTCCTGGTGAAGGAGAAAATATGGTAGATAGTGGTGCAGTAACTAACGTTGTAACATTTGCTGATGAGGTTATAGTAGATATAACGATTAAAAATCCAAGTCTTCAAGCGAAGAAGAAAACAGAAGTAGATATTCTACAAACAATTCACAAGAAAGTTTACGAAAAAGCAAAAATAAAAGTAAACGTTAAGGTTGAGGCTCCTTCTAAACCAGTCGTTAATGAAATTAAAGGGAAACCGATTCCTGGAATTCAAAATATTGTGGCAGTAGCCTCTGGTAAAGGAGGTGTAGGTAAATCTACAGTAACAGCAAACTTAGCTGTTACGTTAGCTAAAATGGGTTTTAAAGTGGGTATTTTAGACGCTGATATTTATGGGCCTTCAATCCCAATTATGTTCGACGTGGCTAACGAAAGACCATTATCAGTTAATGTAGATGGTAAATCTAAAATGAAACCTATAGAAAATTATGGAGTTAAAGTATTGTCTATAGGATTCTTTACAAAACCAGACCAAGCCGTGATTTGGAGAGGTCCTATGGCTTCAAAAGCATTAAATCAAATGATATTTGATGCAGCTTGGGGCGAATTAGACTTCTTGTTATTAGACCTGCCTCCAGGGACAGGAGATATTCATCTTAGTCTTATGCAAGCAATGCCAATTACAGGGTCTGTAGTGGTAAGTACACCTCAAAATGTTGCTCTGGCAGATGCTAAAAAAGG
Organism: Winogradskyella sp. MH6; assembly: GCF_022810765.1. Taxonomy (NCBI): domain Bacteria; kingdom Pseudomonadati; phylum Bacteroidota; class Flavobacteriia; order Flavobacteriales; family Flavobacteriaceae; genus Winogradskyella; species Winogradskyella sp. MH6. The sequence continues at coordinate 1,650,034 of NZ_CP094494.1, forward strand.
TGTCGCTATGTTTCAGCAAGACAGTATCAATGTGCCAGTATTGGGTATTATAGAGAATATGGCGTATTTTACACCTGCTGAGTTACCAGAAAATAAATACTATATTTTTGGACAAGAAGGAGCTAAGAATTTGGCAGAAGATTTAGAAGTTCCGTTTTTAGGTGAAGTGCCTTTGGTTCAAAGTATTCGTGAAGCAGGTGATATTGGCAGACCAGCAGCTCTACAGACAGCAACACAAATTGAAGAGGCTTTTGAAGAGATAACAAGAAATGTAGTGCAAGAAGTTGTTAATAGAAACGAAAATCTACCAGCAACTGAGGCAATAAAAATAACAACAATGGCAGGATGTTCTGCAGTAAAGAAATAGTAGATGAGCTCAGAAGAACTAAAATTAAATGTAGAAAAGGCATTGGATGAAATTCGCCCTTTTCTACAAAGTGATGGTGGTGATATCAATTTATTATCTATAGATGATGATAAGTTGGTAAAAGTTCAATTAACAGGTGCCTGTACATCTTGTAGCGTTAATCAAATGACCTTAAAATCAGGTGTTGAGATGACCATAAAAAAATATGCTCCACAAATAGAACGCGTTATTAATGTAGAATAATTAGTGTGACATTTGTCACATTTTAGGTCATACTACCTTATTACATTTGTCTCCAATTCTTAACAACATGATTACAACAGATATACTCATTATTGGTGCTGGACCAACAGGCCTTTTTACAGTTTTTGAAGCAGGTTTATTAAAATTAAAATGTCATCTTATTGATGCGCTTCCACAGCCTGGTGGTCAATGTTCAGAAATTTATCCCAAAAAACCCATTTACGATATTCCGGCTTATCCAGAGATATTAGCAGGTGATTTAACCAATAAATTAATGGAACAATGCAAGCAATTTGAACCTGGGTTTACATTGGGTGAGCGCGCTGATACCATTGAGAAGCAAGAAGATGGTTCTTTTATTGTAACGACAAATAAAGGAACAAAACATAAAGCACCAGTAGTAGCTATTGCAGGTGGTTTAGGTAGTTTTGAGCCTAGAAAACCACTAATAGATAATATTTCTGACTACGAAGATAAAGGTGTGGAATATATGATTAAAGAGCCAGAAATGTACCGTAATAAAAGAGTGGTCATAGCTGGTGGTGGAGATTCTGCATTAGATTGGAGTATATTTTTAAGTGATGTAGCTTCCGAAGTAACATTAATTCATAGAAGAAATGAGTTTAGAGGACATTTAGACTCTGTTGAAAAAGTACAAGAATTAAAATCTGCAGGTAAGATTAATTTAATTACTCCTGCTGAAGTTGTTGGACTTGAAGGTGAAGGAAAAATAGAAAGCGTTACGGTAAAGCAAGAAGCTAAAGTTTTCAAAAAAGAATGTGACCATTTTGTACCGTTATTTGGTTTATCTCCTAAATTAGGGCCTATTGCTAATTGGGGATTAGAGATTGAAAAAAACGCCATAAAAGTGAATAACGCGTTAGATTATCAAACAAATATTCCTGGAATTTTTGCCATAGGAGATGTTAATACCTATCCTGGTAAACTAAAATTAATTCTTTGTGGTTTTCATGAAGCTACCTTGATGTGCCAGGCAGCATATCAAATCATAAATCCAGGCAAACGTTATGTGTTAAAATATACAACGGTAGCAGGTGTAGATGGTTTTGATGGTACGCGAAAGGAAGCACCAAAAGCAGTTGTTAAAGCAATAGAATAAAAAATCATTTGGAAAATCAAGACGTTAATATAACAATCATTGATCGTGATGGTGTAACCCATAAGATTGAAGCACCAACTGATATGGCTATGAATCTTATGGAAGTGGTTCGTTCTTATGAACTTGCTCCAGAAGGGACTATTGGTGTTTGTGGTGGGATGGCCATGTGCGCATCGTGCCAATGCTATGTGTTAAGTGATACAGAATTGCCAGAAATGCAAGATGATGAAGAAGCGATGTTGTCTGAAGCGTTTTATGTAAAAGATAATTCTCGATTAGGTTGTCAAATTCCTATTACTCCAGAATTGGAAGGTTTAGAAATAGAGTTGGCACCTGAGAGCTAAATTTATTCGGTTTTATATTCAATTAAAGGAGTAGGTCCTTCAAGTAAAAAGCGATCTATTTTTAGAGTGCCATCTTCGGTAGTCACAATTTGCCACTTGATAAGTGAGATTTTTCCATCTTCAATTTCAATACCTGTAATACTTCTTGGGTGAACACAACTACCGTCATTAAAAAAAGCAATTTCGCCAGGCTCTGGAAAACGTGGTCTGTGCGTGTGACCTACTATTGTAATTAAATTATTGTTTTCAGTAATCCATTTTTTAGTTCTACGTTCTACTTTAATGAGTTCTTTATAGTTTTTGGCAGGACTTGTTGGGTCTGCAATACCCATAACATTTAAGGGTTTCCATAAAATACGAACCATAAAACGACTCCATCTCCAAAATAAGTAATTCCACCAATCCGCTTGATGGCCATGAGTTAAAAATAGTTCCTGATTGGTTTCTTCATGTTTTAGAATAATACCTTCATGATATTTAATATCGCAAAACAGTTCAACATCTTCACCCACTTTGGGATCAAAATAAGTAGAAAGCGTTTTTTCTACATATTTAGGGTCGCGATAAACCATATCGTGATTTCCCCAAATCATATGCAGTCTGTTTTCTTCATGAAATTGCTTCATGAGCATATAGACATTCTTGTGAGCATTTAGGATAGAATCAAAAGATAAGTTTTCCCATAATTCGTCACCATCACCAAGTTCGCAATAGCTAAAACCTTCATTGTAATAATGCTTTAGAGCATGAAAGTAAATGTTTCTATTATTAGCAAAATCGTCTGCAAAACTATTGTCACCTCTATGACAATCGCTAAAGAGGATAAACTTACTCGTATCATCAAACGAAATGATTGGAGCATTCTTATAAGCCCTATCTAATCTGGTTTTTGAAGACATTCAGAAACATTTTCAACTAAAATAAGCAGAAATCAAATAATGAGGATAAACTCAATCAATTTTTTCTAAGGCATGTGGCAATATACGCTCAACAAATTTTGAGTAGGCCAATTCGGAAGGATGCAAGCCATCTGATGCAACTAGCTCAGGTTGTTCTACACCAAGTCTTGTAATATCGGTAATATAGACATAGGTTATATCTTGGGAATTGCAATAATTTTCGGCATAAGTATTATACTGGTCTATTTCGGCAGAAATAGTATCAAAATAAAAGTCTTGTTGACCGAAAGGAGTATAGGCATAATCTGGAATAGAGATTACTATAAGTTTATCTTTGTCCCCATTTACGGCATTAATTGCCATCTGGACTAACTGAGGAAATTCTGATTCGTATAATGAAAATTCCTTATGTTGATATTGATTGTTCACACCAATAAGTAACGTAACCAAGTCGTAATTACTGTCTATGTTTTCACTATTTATAGCATTTACAAGATTAGTGGTTGTCCAACCTGTCTGAGCTATAACTTTTAAATCAAAATCTTGAGAGTCAACTGAAATAATGAGACTATCTTTTAATTGTTCAGGAAACCGACAAGTTTCACAAACACTTTGTCCAATGGTATAGCTATCTCCTAAACTTAGAATTGAAATGATACTATCATTAATTTCACCTATCGGATTATCATCGGAAGTGTTGAAAATGTATTCGTAATCATCGTTTTTTGCACAAGAGAGCAAAATGAAAATAATGAGTGTTGTTGTTAGTTGCTTCATGGTATTTAATATACGGAATTAAATACACTCAGGTTTTAGATTGTGTTTAAAACAAAAATGCCTCCCAAATTTTGAGAAGCATTTTTTTATTATATAATGAATAACATTTTTACTTAAAAGCATTTAAGCCTGTAATATCTAAACCTGTAATTAATAAGTGAATGTCATGTGTGCCCTCGTAAGTAATCACACTTTCTAAGTTCATTGAGTGGCGCATAATGCTGTACTCGCCAGTAATTCCCATGCCGCCAAGCATTTGTCTAGCTTCACGAGCGATGTTTATTGCCATGTCCACATTATTACGTTTAGCCATAGAAATCTGTGCTGAGGTTGCTTTACCATCATTACGTAAAACACCAAGTCTCCAAGTTAATAATTGTGCTTTAGTGATTTCAGTAATCATTTCGGCTAATTTCTTCTGTTGTAATTGAAACTGTCCGATTGGCTTTCCAAACTGAATACGTTCCTTACTATATCTTAAAGCAGTATCGTAGCAGTCCATTGCTGCTCCAATCGCTCCCCAAGCAATACCATAACGAGCAGAATCTAAACAACCAAGTGGTGCGCCTAACCCAGATTTGTTAGGTAATAGATTTTCTTTCGGAACTTTAACGTTGTCAAAAATTAATTCTCCGGTAGCAGAGGCTCTAAGCGACCATTTGTTATGCGTTTCTGGTGTAGAGAAACCTTCCATACCACGTTCTACAATTAGTCCATGGATACGACCTTCTTCATTCTTTGCCCACACAACTGCAACTTGTGCAAAAGGTGCATTTGAAATCCACATTTTAGCACCATTTAAAAGATAATGGTCTCCCATATCCTTAAAATTCGTAACCATTCCACCAGGATTACTACCATGGTCTGGTTCAGTAAGACCAAAACAACCCATCCATTCACCAGAGGCTAATTTTGGTAAGTATTTTTGACGTTGCTCTTCATTACCATATTTCCAGATAGGATACATTACTAAAGACGATTGTACAGATGCTGTACTACGTACTCCAGAATCTCCACGTTCTATTTCTTGCATGATAAGACCATAAGAAATTTGGTCTAAACCAGCACCACCATATTCTTCAGGAATGTATGGTCCAAAAGCGCCAATTTCAGCCAAACCACCAATAATTGAGGTTGGAAATTCTGCTTTTTGAGCTGCTTCTTCAATAATTGGGGAAACATCACGTTTTACCCATTCTCTGGCTGCATCACGTACAAGTTTATGTTCTTCTGAAAGTAATTCGTCTAAGTTGTAATAGTCAGGAGCTTCAAATAAATCTGGTTTCATTCTGATTATGGTATTTATAACTTCTAATTTTGAAGATTTATCAAAATAGAAGCTGTTATTTTAAAAGTTTCACAAAAGTAACGAAATCGATATCATTGCCCAATAGAAGCGTTACATTTTCAAATAAAAATCTTTGGTGAGATTAATGTAGTCTTCAGTATAATTATGACGGCTAGTTTCTATAATTAACTCTGAAATTTCAACGTCTTTTTTAGAATAGCTAAATTCGATTAAGCTTCGCTTTATATCAGAATCTGGGTTTCCTTTAACATGAAGAATACGTTGTGGATGAAGTCCAATTGTAGAAGCTAATTCAATAAACTCGCTTTCTTCTTTTTTAGGAATAATGATTGAAAAAATCCCATCTTCAGCAAGCAAATGTGCCACACCATAAATAATGTGCTTAAAAGGCATAGCATCATTAAAACGCGCTAAGTCTCTAGACTTATTGTCTGTTTTATAATCTTCAGAATAGAACGGAGGATTACAAATAATTAAATCGAAGGCATCTTCAACTTCCTCAACAAACTCCAAAAGTGAAGCGTGATAGCAAAACAAACGGTCGTTCCATGGTGAGCTTTCAAAATTCTCAGCACATTGCTCGTAGGCATCATCATCTATTTCGATAGCTTCAATTTGTTCAGCATAACTTCTTTGAGCCATCATAAGACTCAAAATTCCTGTGCCAGCACCAACATCTAAAATGCTGAAAGGATTGTTTTTTACAGACGTCCAAGCACCAAGTAAAACGCCATCTGTGCCAATTTTCATAGCACAACAATCTTGTTTTACCGTAAACTGTTTGAATTTAAAAGGCTTTTCCATATAGTCAAGTGTCATTGCGAGGACGAAGGACGTGGCAATCTTAGTATAAGATTTTTCGCTTTGCTCAGAACGATAATTTATTCTTCAAGATAAAGTTCTATTAGTCCTTCAGGAGTTTCAACCTCAATCGTTTTGTTGGGTTTATCAACTTTAACGATAAACTCATCATTCATAGGTATTAAAATTTCAACACCATTTCTATCGATTTCAAAGAGTGCTTGGGCTGTGCTGTCGTTAATGGCTTTGATGACTCCAACTTCTCCAAAGTTTTTGTCTTTAATGGTGAAGCCAATAACCTCATGATAATAAAATTTGTCGCCTTCTAATTTTGGTAGTAAATCTAAGGGTAAGTATAGTTCAGATTTTATTAAAGCATCAGCATCTGCTTCGGTATCTACGTCTTCAAATTTTAGTCTAAGTAAATCAGATTTATGTAGCTGAGAAGATTCAATAAAAAATGGAACTAAATTGCCTCTAAGATCCATAAAAACAGCATCTATATTTTCATAAAGTTCTGGTTCGTCCGTGTCTAATTTGACTAAAAGTTCGCCTTTATAGCTGTACTTTTTTACAATTTTCCCTAGGTAAAAACAATCTTCTTTTTTCATGAGCTATATCAAATAAAAAACCCTGACGATAAATGTCAGGGTTTAAAAGTATAAAAATAAATTTTTTATTCTTCTTCGTTAGAAGCGGTTGTTTCTTCAGCAACTTCTTCTTCAACTACAGGAGCATTTGCTGCGATACGAGCTTCGTTTACAGCTTTTTCTGCTTCAAGAGCTTTTGCTTTAGCATCGGCATCTGCTTTAGATAAGCCATCAGCTTTAGCTTGTACTTTTGCTGCTTTTTCTTCTAACCAAGCGTTGAATTTAGCTTCTGCTTGCTCTTCAGTTAAAGCACCTTTTTTTACACCACCTGCTAAATGCTTCTTTAATAAAGCACCTTTGTAAGATAAAATTGCTTTAGCAGTGTCAGTTGGTTGTGCACCATTTTCTAACCACTTTACAGCTCCATCTACGTCAAGCTCAATAGTTGCAGGGTTTGTGTTTGGATTGTAAGCACCTAATTTTTCTAAGTATTTACCATCTCTTTTAGCGCGAGAATCCGCTGCTACGATCCAGTAAAAAGGCTTTCCTTTTTTACCGTGTCTTTGTAATCTAATTTTTACAGGCATAATAATTAATTAATGAGGTTCTCGACCTCTGTTATTAATGAGGGCGCAAAGATAATACATTTTTTTGATTTTAAAGCCTTTTAGCCATTTTAACTAAAAGATTGCTACTTTAAACAAAAGTGCAGTCTAGGAGTAAGTCTAGTATAAAAAAATATTATACTTTTGGGATTCTTGTTTCGTTATATTTGAAACAACGATTAATTTCCGCTTAATAATGAAAAAATTAATAGTCTTATCCCTTATCTTAATATCAGTATTTAGCTGTGGTGATGAAGTTGAATTTAACTCTCCTGCTTTTCAAGGTTCTTTAGATGGAGCGTCTTGGCGAGCAAAAGCCTATTCTGCAAGTATTGATGAAAATGGTTTTTTAACACTTTATGGTACCAACAATATTGAAACCTTAGAATTAATAATACCTACAGTTGCTGTAGGTGTTTATGTTTTTGGGGATGTTAATACAATTGAGGCACGTTTTACAACAGCTGATGGCACGGTTTTTTCAACCAACAACAGACCAGATCCAAGTGTTTCTGTTTATCCTGAATATGGCGAAATGCGTTTAAATGAGATAGAAAATAATAGATTCACAGGTACATTTAGGTTTACTGCTTTTAACTCATCTGGACTTCAGTCGGTTAATTTTACTGGGTTAACTGGTGAAGAAGGTGTTGATCCTGTTACAGGGCAAACAGGTCCTATCTACGGAGGTGTGTTTTATAGAGTGCCATTAATTTCAGGTTCAATTCCTGCAGATCCAATTACATGTGTAGATACAGAAATGGATGTTGCTACAGCAGAAGCAGCGTATACTGAAGCTCAGCAAGTTGGAGGTGATGGGTTTGTAAGTAGTTCAGGTTTTGAGGCGGCATGTAATGCTTACACACAAGCTTTAATGACTCAACGCAATTATTGCGGTGACATAGATGGTTCAATTCAGCAAATGATAGATGATTTAGGTAGCTGTCAAATAAGTTGTGAAATTGCTACTAATAACAGAAATGAGGCAGAAGTGCAATACAACACTGCGACTATTGGTAATTTTGACGAGAAATGTGCGCAATATCAAGTATATCTCCAAGAACAGATTGATTTTTGTGGTGATGAAGATGGGTCAATACAAGCTGAAATAGATAGTTTAGATTGTGGTGATGATGATGGTGATGGAGTGCCAAATGTATTTGAAGATTTCAATGGAGATGGTGATTTGACAAATGACGACACAGATGGTGATGGTATTGCAAATTATTTAGATGCTGATGATGATGGTGATAATGTTCCAACCTCGGTTGAATTGCAATTAGATGTTGATGGTAACCCAACAGATACAGATGGAGATGGTGACGCAGATTATTTAGATACTGACGATGATGGTGATGGTATATTAACCATTAACGAAGATGCTAATATGGATGGAGACCCAACTAATGATGATGCTGATGGTGATGGAGTGCCAGATTATCTTCAGGTTTAATAAAAGCACTGAATTATACAAAAGCGCTATTTGAAATTTTCAAATAGCGCTTTTTTGTTAAAGGCTGTTAAAGACTATTAAATGGTGTTAAATTACTTGACTTCAAGGTATATGAATGTTATACTATAAAGGCAGATGTGAAACAATACACATCTATAAAGAACTTATTGAAATTAAAAAATGAATAAAGATATTATGAAGTACGACAAAGAAATTTCAGACAAGTTAAATGAACTTTTAGTAAAAAATTACGATGCAGAGAAAGGCTACATCAACGCAATTTCAGAAGTGGATAATGTGAGTGTGAAAAACTTCTTTAAAAACATGGCAGAGCAACGTTCAAAATTTGCGCGCCAATTGAGAACAGAAATCATCACTTATGGCGAAATCCCAGAAGATTCAGGAAGTTTTAAAGGAACAATGCATAGAAATTGGATGAGTTTAAGAGCAACCTTCTCTTCAAACAGCGAAGAAACGATTCTAGAAGAGGCTTTAAGAGGAGAGAAAGCTAGTTTAGATGAGTATAATGAATTATTAAGTAATAATAATTTTCCATCAAGGTTAATTGAATTGTTGCGAGAGCAAAGAAATTCGATTGAAGCAGCAATTAGTTCTGTGAAATTATATGAAGAAGTGTTGTCATAATTACTTCTAGGTTAGGTTAAGATGAAGCCACGCTTTTGCGTGGCTTTTTTTATGTTTAAAACTCTTAACAACTTACCTTCAAATAAGTCGAAATTCTATGTAATTTTAAGGGCTATTTTTACGACAAATTCATACTCTTTTTCAAGGTCTAAAACAGGTAATTTATGTACTTAATCTTCGATACTGAAACCACAGGTTTACCAAAGCGTTGGGATGCACCAATCACAGATACAGATAACTGGCCAAGGTGTATTCAGATAGCATGGCAGTTGCATGATGCGATGGGTAATTGTATAGATCATCAAGATTATTTGGTTAAGCCAGATGGTTTTAATATACCTTACGATGCTGAGAAAATTCATGGTATTTCTACAGAATTAGCGGCAGAACAAGGTATCTCTCTTGCCGAAGTTTTAGAAAAATTTAATGCTGTTTTAGAGAAAACTAAATTTGTGGTTGGTCAGAATGTTGGGTTCGATCTTAACATTATGGGTGCCGAATTTGTAAGAGGGAATGTCGCAAACCAATTACAAGAATTACCAGTATTAGATACCTGTACAGAGCATACGGCCGAGTTATGTAAAATTCCTGGTGGTAGAGGAGGAAAGTTTAAGCTTCCAACATTAACAGAATTACACGAGTTTTTATTTAACCAGCCATTTGCCGAAGCCCATAACGCAACTGCCGATGTTGAAGCTACAACACGTTGTTTTTTAGAATTAGTCAGAAGAAAAGAATATACAAAAGAACAGTTAGATGTTCAACCAGATTATTTTGAGAAATTTTCTGAAGCCAATCCGCAACCAATTCAGTTAATTGGACTAAAACATCTTAATCTTAAACGCGAGAGTGCTAAGATAAATGCAAGGCTTCAAAAAGAGCAATCTCAAGACACACCCACACAAACTAACAAAGAGGCTATTGCAAAATTGGCTGATGCAGAGTTTGTGCATTTGCATAACCACTCTCAGTTTTCAATTTTACAATCTACCATCAGTATTGGAGATTTGGTTGCAGCAGCTGCTAAAGAAGATATGCCAGCCGTTGCCTTAACAGATCATGGTAATATGATGGGAGCGTTTCACTTTGTAAGTGCAGTATCAGCACACAATAAGGGTGTGAAAGCTAAGCATAAAGAAGCCGAAGAGAATGGTGAAGAAAAGAAAGGAAAACTAATAAAACCTATTATTGGTTGTGAGTTTTTTGTTTGTGAAGATCATACCGATAAAACCCGAAAAGATAACGGATATCAAATTGTGCTTTTGGCTAAAAACAAAAATGGCTATCATAATTTGGCAAAGCTATCTTCTGCTGCATTTACAGATGGCTTTTACTATGTGCCAAGAATTGACAAAAAACTAATAGAGCAATACAAAGAGGACCTAATTTGTTTAACAGGAAACCTTTATGGCGAAGTACCAAGTAAGGTGTTGAATATTGGTGAAAATCAAGCCGAAGAAGCATTAATCTGGTGGAAAGACACCTTTGGTGATAATTTGTACATCGAATTGATGCGTCACAATCAGGAAGATGAGAATCGTGTCAATCAAGTACTTGTTCAATTTGCTCAAAAGCACGACGTAAAGCTAATTGCTACAAATAATACCTATTATGTTGAGCAAGAAAATGCGAATGCACACGATATTTTGTTGTGTGTAAAAGATGGTGAAAAACAAGCCACACCAATAGGTCGTGGTCGTGGTTATCGTTACGGATTACCAAATCAGGAATACTACTTCAAGTCAACTGAAGAGATGAAAGCGCTCTTTAGAGATATTCCTGAAGCAATAGTAAATATTCAAGAGGTAGTTGATAAAATTGAACCGTTTGAATTGGCTCGTGATGTATTATTACCTGCTTTTGATATTCCAGATGAGTTTAAACATGAAGAGGATGAAGTAGATAATGGTAAGCGAGGAGAAAATGCCTATTTAAGACACTTAACATACGAAGGTGCCAAAAAGCGCTACGGAGAGATTACACCAGAAATTGAAGAACGTCTCGATTTTGAGTTGAGTGTTATCGAAAATACAGGTTATCCTGGTTACTTCCTTATTGTAGAGGATTTTATTCGAGAAGCTAGAAAAATGGATGTATCCGTTGGTCCTGGTCGTGGTTCGGCAGCAGGTTCGGTAGTAGCGTACTGTTTATGGATTACCAATATAGATCCAATAAAGTACGATTTACTTTTTGAGCGTTTCTTAAATCCTGACCGTGTGAGTATGCCAGATATCGATATCGATTTTGATGATGAAGGTCGTGGTCGTGTAATGCAGTATGTTATTGATAAATATGGTGCCAATCAGGTGGCGCAGATTATCACTTACGGTACAATGGCTGCTAAATCTTCAATTAGAGACACAGCTAGAGTGTTAGATTTGCCATTAAATGAAGCAGACCATATTGCGAAGTTAATTCCGAATATGTCCAAACTCGGAAAGATATTTGGTAAGAGCGAAAAAGAATTAGCAAGCAAGTTTAGAGCTGAAGAATTAGAGAAAGTAAATCAACTACTTAATATTTCAGATGGTTCAGATTTACAAGCAGAAACGGTAAACCAAGCAAGAATCTTGGAGGGCTCTGTAAGAAATACTGGTATTCATGCTTGTGGCGTAATCATTACGCCAGGTGACATTACCAATTATGTTCCGGTTTCGGTAGCAAAAGATTCAGATTTATATGTCACGCAGTTTGACAACTCGGTTGTAGAAAGTGCTGGGTTACTCAAGATGGATTTCTTGGGTTTGAAGACCTTAACCTTAATTAAAGATACGGTTAAGATTGTAAAGGCAAAGCACGGTATTGAGCTCGATCCAGAGAATTTTCCATTAGATGACGAAGAAACCTATGCATTATTCCAAAGAGGTGAAACTGTTGGGATTTTTCAATATGAATCACCAGGAATGCAGAAGCACATGAAGCATTTAAAACCAACGGTTTTTGATGACCTTATTGCTATGAATGCTTTGTATCGTCCAGGTCCAATGGAATATATTCCGAGTTTTATTCGTCGTAAGCATGGAGATGAAGAAATTGTGTATGATTTACCTGAAACAGAAGAATACTTAGCCGAAACATACGGAATTACGGTTTATCAAGAGCAAGTAATGTTATTGTCGCAAAAATTGGCTGATTTTACCAAAGGTGAAGCTGATGTCTTACGTAAGGCCATGGGTAAAAAGCAAAAGGCAGTATTGGATAAAATGAAGCCAAAATTTATTGAGCAAGCAGCTGCAAAAGGTATGGATAAAACCAAGCTTGAAAAAATCTGGAAAGATTGGGAAGCTTTTGCGAGTTATGCTTTCAATAAATCGCATTCCACTTGTTATGCGTGGATTGCTTATCAAACGGCTTATTTAAAAGCACATTATCCAGCAGAATATATGGCAGCTGTACTGTCCAATAATATGAACGATATTAAGTCGGTAACCTTCTTTATGGAAGAGTGTAAGCGTATGCGACTTCCTGTTTTGGGACCTAGTGTAAACGAAAGTTATTACAAGTTTTCTGTAAATCAGGATAATGCGGTTCGTTTCGGAATGGGAGCTATAAAAGGTGTTGGTCATGGAGCCGTGAAAACCATTGTAGAAAACAGAAAAGAAGGTGGTAATTACAAGTCAATTTTCGATTTGGCAAAGCGTGTAGATTTAAGAGCAGCCAACAAAAAATCATTTGAAGGTTTAGCTTATGCTGGAGGGTTTGATTGTTTTGAAGATACCCATCGCGCTCAATATTTCGCGCACGATGGTGATGGTATTACCTTTTTAGAAAAGGCAATGAAATATGGTGCAAAACATCAGGAGAATGAAAATTCTGCCCAAGTAAGTTTGTTTGGTGAAGCCAGTGGTGTTGAAATTGCAGAACCTCAAGTACCACCTTGTGAAGATTGGGGAACGATGGAGAAACTTTCCAGAGAAAAGGAAGTGGTTGGTATTTATATTTCTGGTCATCCACTAGATGATTTCAAAATAGAAATGAAGAATTTTTGTAATGGAACCATTTCAGTGTTTAATGATTTGCACTCAGTTGTTAATAGAGAAATTACTTTTGGTGGAGTTGTAACAGATGTGCAACATCGTGTTAGTAAACAAGGAAAAGGCTGGGCGTTATTTACAATTGAAGATTATACAGACAGTTACGAGTTTAGGATTTTTGGAGAAGATTACTTAAAGTTCAGGCACTTTTTTGTGGTAAATTCCTTTGTGTACGTACGTGCTTTTGTTCGGGAAGGTTGGATGAATAGAGAAACAGGTCAAAAAGGAGATCCTAGAATTCAATTTAATAATTTCCAATTGTTACACGATGTAATGGATACTTATGCTAAGAAATTATCTATTCAGCTTAATATTCACGATTTAGAAAAAGACACTATTACGCAATTGCAAGATTTAATACGAATGCATGAAGGGAATAAAAACTTAAATTTTTTGGTCTATGATAATTCCGAAAAATTAAAGCTAAGTATGCCAAGCAGAAAGCAGAAAGTGAAAATTTCTCAAGAGTTACTCAATGAGTTAAAAGGTTTAGATGTAAAGTATAAATTGAATTAGCATAATCCAAAACAATAAAGTCATAACCAAAACAAATACACCCATTGTAAGGTTTGGCAGAATTTTTGACTAATTTTGCGTAAACAAAGTAGAACTTAATTAATAATAGATATTATGGCATTAGAAATAACAGATGCAACGTTTGAAGAAACAGTATTAAAAAGTGATAAACCAGTAATGGTAGATTTTTGGGCAGCTTGGTGTGGACCATGTCGTATGGTTGGGCCAATCATTGACGAAATCTCTTCTGAGTACGAAGGTAAAGCTGTAGTTGGTAAGGTTGATGTAGACGCTAACCAAGAGTTTGCGGCTAAGTATGGTGTAAGAAACATACCTACGGTTTTAGTATTTCAAAATGGTGAAGTAGTAGGTCGTCAAGTAGGTGTAGCTCCTAAAAATGCTTATGCAGAAGCAATCGACGCACTTTTATAAAATAGACTTCTAAAAGAAATGATAAAAGGTTTGTCTATACGGCAAACCTTTTTTAGTTTCGGTAATTGATGGATTTACAGTTAGAACTTAATAAAGCAGGTGGTTTTAAAAACCTAGAACTTTTAGCAAAGCAAGTTGTTGAAGGCTTTATTGCTGGGATGCACAAAAGCCCTTTTCATGGCTTTTCGGCAGAGTTTGCAGAACATAAGATTTACAATCAAGGCGAAAGCACCAAGCACATCGACTGGAAACTGTATGCTAAAACAGACCGATTGTACACTAAACGCTACGATGAAGAAACCAATTTAAGATGTCATCTCATCTTGGATAACAGTACCTCTATGCATTATCCAGAATCTGCTAGTACAACAATAGATAACCTTAACAAATCTGCTTTTTCGGCTTTAGCTTGCGCGTCTTTAATGCACATATTAAAAAAACAGCGCGATGCTGTCGGGTTAAGTATCTATAGTGATACTTACGATTTTTATGCTCCAGAAAAAGGAAGTGAGCGACATCATCAAATGTTGCTAAGTAAACTCAGTGAAGCTGTAGTATCAAAACCAGATTCAAAAAGCACGGAGACATACACGTATTTACATCAAATTGCAGAAAAAATTCACAGACGATCATTAATTTTTGTGTTTACAGATATGTTTCAAACTTCAGAAGACGACGAAAAGTTGTTTGAAGCGCTTCGTCACCTTAAGCATAACAAACATGAAGTCGTATTGTTTCATGTATTTGATAAGGAGAAAGAATTAACGTTTGAATTTGATAATAGACCTAAACGGTTTATTGATGTTGAAACAGGAGAGTATATCAATTTATACCCAGACAACATTAAAGATAATTACAAAAAGGCCGTAAATACTTATTTCAAATCTTTGAAATTAAAATGTGGTCAATACAGAATTAAGTATGTAGAGGCTGATATAAGGAAAGGTTTTGATCAGATATTAACCACTTATATGATTGAGCGTCAAAAATTTGTTTAAAAGGAATAAATATTTTTTTATTTTTTGTTTGCGGAATTAAAAAGACAGTGTATATTTGCCCTCGCAATTATGCAACGGTCTGGTAGTTCAGTTGGTTAGAATATCTGCCTGTCACGCAGGGGGTCGCGGGTTCGAGTCCCGTCCAGACCGCAAAAAGCTTCTGGTAATAGGAAGCTTTTTTAGTATAAAAGACGTTGTGTTGTGCTCAGATTAATTTCTGAGACGTAGTAGAAATCCAAGTTTATTTGGATATTTACCAATGAAAGGCTTTCCTTTTTTCTTAATAGAAAATCGGGATGCTTTTTTGTTTTAGCACATATATTCTTATCCTAGTTAAATGAGTTTTTTAACACGTTTTGAACAAAAACATGTTTTTAAACGACATTTTTAATCACTTTATCGGTAATTTTTTTGTTTATGAAGTAAATCCTTGTATATTTGTTAGCTCTTGCAAGCCCTCAAATCAAACTTTCAAGAAATTTAATAATCCATTAGACATTTACTAAAACGTCCCTCGTTTTATTTTTAGTACAATTTAAGGTTTTAACCTTTAATAGTTAATTATCCATTCCCCTCCCTCAACGTAACAATAGTTGTTACAAAATTTAATATTGACTATTTAACCCTAAATTGATACTTATGAAAACCCTAAAAATTACTTTAGCTTTAGTTGCCATTGCTTTACTAACTGTGTCTGGTGTACAATCTGACAAGGTTGAAACTGATGAAAATAGTAATATTAGCCAACCAACAAAAATTGATTTATTGGCTCACGGTAAAAAAGAATTAAAACTACCTTCTCAAGGATAGATATTATATGATACAAAATTAGTTTAGCCTACAACATCTAACAAGTTGTAGGCTAAACTTGTTGTAAGATTTTGATAATTAAATTATAGATAAATACTTCTCAAAAAAATCATAACTTTGAGCGTATAAAATAGCGCTTTTGAAAGTTAAAATATTTTGTTTACTATTTATCATTTTAATCTCTTCGGCAGTTTATAGTCAAGAGAAGCATGAATTATTAGACTCTATTATTCTTCTCAGAGAAAATTCAACAAAATCATCCTTATCAAAAGAAAAACGAATAAATTTTGCAAAAAGGGCAGTTGAACTTTCCTTAAAAACAAAAATTGATTCAACACTTTTAAAGAGTGAGAGAAACCTCTCTTTCATATACTTAATGACTGGTGAGTATGATTTGTTTAGAGACTCTACTTTAAAAAACTTGTCATTTGCCCAAAAACTTAATGACTCATCTGCAATAGCCAGATCTAGTAGTAATTTAGGCTTTTATTATTATCAGATAGCAGATAATACTTCAGAATCTTATAGCTATTATTTGCAGGCTTTAAAATATTATGATGCATTAAATGTTTTAAATGAGAAAGCCGCAGTATTGACAGCTTTAGCAACAATCCAAGATGATGAAAAAGATTACTTGGGGAGTGAGCAAAATGCAATAGAGGCACTTAAAATAATTAATAGTTTAGAAGAATATGAATCTCAAAATTTAGATAAATACTATGCGTATAATCTATTGGGACTTGTCTCTTTAAAGCTCGAAAATTATGAACAATCTATTGATTATCATAACCAAGCATTTGATGTAACTAAAACTATTGATGATGGTGAGTCAAAAGCTTTACAAACGTTAAATAATTTAGCTTTTGCCTATCGTGAAAAAGGGGAATTAGATAGGTCGTTAGAGATTTTTGGTGAATTACTTCAAAATAAAGAATTAAAAGAAAATGACATTACATTCTATGCTCTAATATTGAATAATTACACTTTTACAAAATTTTTAAAAGGGAATTACGATTATAAATCACTAGAAAAAGATTTTCATAAAGCATTAAAAATTGCCGATAGTATAGATGATTCTTATACAAAACTTGCCGCATCTATTGATCTTGCAAAATTTTATAAAGCTAATAATGAGTTTAATTCAGCTTTAAACTATGCAAAACAGAGTTATAAGATATCTAAAGATATTCCTATAAACGAACTGTACTTAGAATCAATGTTTTTATTGTCAGATCTTACTAAGGGAGAAGAAAGTAAAAATTATCTGAAAGAGCATATTAAGTTAAGTGATAGTCTTTTAAAAGTAGAAAGAGCTGTTAGAAATAAATTCGCAAGAATAGAATACGAAACCGACCAACTCGAAGCTGAAAACAAACAAATCTCAAGAGAAAATCTTTATCTGCTTATTTTATCTGCTGGATTATTGCTTACAGCAATTTTAGTTTATTTATTCATATCACAAAGAGCTAAAAACAGAAAACTCAAACTCATTCAAGTTCAGCAAAAGGCCAATGAGGACATTTATAACTTAATGTTAAGTCAGCAAGATAAAGTTGATGAAGCTAGGACACTAGAGAAAAAGCGAATATCAGAAGAGTTACATGATGGTGTGCTGGGGCGTTTGTTTGGGACACGTCTTAGCCTAGATAGTATTAACTTTAAAGATGGTAAAGACGCTATGATGACCAGAGCTAACTACATTGGTCAGCTAAAAATTATAGAAGAAGATATACGCAAGATTTCACATGAGTTAAATACAGATTTTGTTTCAGGTTCTGGATTTATGGATATTGTTTCAGAGCTTATTGAAAATCAAACTAAGGCTTATGGACTAACATACGAATTTAATTATACCGATGATATCAGTTGGGATTCTGTATCTAATAAAACAAAAATTAATATCTACAGAATCATTCAGGAATCCATGCAAAACATTTACAAGCATGCCAATGCTAAAGCTATAAAAATTAGTATTTCTTTAGAAAAAGATGTAATTTGCCTAGACATCATTGATGATGGAGAGGGCTTCGATACATCGAAAAGCAAAAAAGGTATTGGTTTAAAGAACATGATGTCTCGTGTTGAGGACATTAACGGAAAAATCACCTTTACCTCTCAATCTGGAAATGGTACAACAGTTAATGTTAAGATTCCCTATGAATAACCAATCGACATGAACATGAATTAGTATAAAAGTTTGAAGTTAGATAAACTTTATACTAATGAATTGCATCTGTCTTATTAAAAACTAGAGACAACCAGATGAAACATATTAACATCTTAATGGTAGATGATCACCCAATAATTATTGAGGGTTACCAAAATGTGTTAATGGCCACAAAGGAAGAAGACCAAACCCTACTTATTGATACAGCCAATAATTGTGATACGGCGCAATTAATGATAAACCGAGCGGCTAAAGGTACACCATATGATGTATGCTTTTTTGATATTAGTTTACCACCTTCTGAGGACGGTAGATATGCATCGGGTGAAGATTTGGCTTTATTAGCTAAAAGAGTGCTTCCGGATGCTAAAATTATTATTCTTACCATGTTTAATGAATCGTTTAGAATTCATAATATTATCAAAGAAATAAATCCAGACGGTTTTCTCATAAAAAGTGATTTAACTTCTATGGAATTGGCAGATGCTTTTCAGCAAATTCTTAAATATCCGCCTTATTATAGCAGTACTGTAAGTAACTATGTGAAAAAGACAATTACCAGCGAAATTTATGTAGATGATATTAATAGAAAAATTTTACATCTTTTATCTCAAGGTATAAAAACCAAAAGTCTGAGCGAATATATTCCGCTGTCTACTAGCGCTATAGAAAAACGAAAAAAACAACTCAAATTATTGTTTTCAGTTGATGATGGTAAGGACGAAACATTACTTTCTGAAGCCAGAGAAAAGGGGTATTTGTAAGAAATTTTAAAATAATTGGTGTATTCCTCAGTTATAAAATAAGCCTGTAACCCTTGTTATTGTTAGGTATTACGGTTTTTCCGTAATAAGTCTATGGTTTTACCACATCAAAAAACAAATATGTTATTTTACATTTACCACAGGTCAACAAGAATTAATTAATCCCTCATTAAGTAATTGTTGAGTTAATAGCAAGAAAATTAAACCTAGTTGTACTTCTAACGACTAGGTTTTTTTCTTGCTTTTTTTAAAACCAGCTCGCATTATGTTCTAATAGTTTGGTTATAAAAAGGCCTAAGTATATTATAGCAACAATAAACTTTAAGAACGTTGAAGCTATAAATCCTAAGAAAGAACCAAATGCTGCTTTCATTGCTTTGTTGATGTCGTTACGATGAATCATTTCGCCAACCAAAGCACCAATAAATGGCCCAATGATAATGCCAAAAGGAATTGGTGTTATAAGTCCAATGACTAAACCTAGTGTCGTACCAATCATACCTTCTTTACTACCTCCAAAACGTTTTGTACCTATTGCAGGAATTATATAGTCTAGAACATAAATTATAATAGCCACGACTAGTGTAACAATTAAAAATGTATTGCTTAGCTGTACACCTTCAGTAAAATGAAGTACTAACAGTCCAACCCAACTTGTAAGAGGGCCAGGTAATATTGGCAAAAAGCTACCCAATATACCTAAAATCATCAATAGAATACCAAGTATAATTAGAAAAATTTCCATGTTAAATAGTTGTGTTCGGTTATAGGACGTAAAATATTAGGTTTAGTTACATTTTAACTAAAAAATTAGTTTAAACTAAATATTTAGTTATATTTGCTTCAATGTTCAACTAAAAACTTAGTTAAATGAAACAGTTAACTAAAGCAGAAGAAGAAATAATGCAAGCCCTCTGGCAATTAAAAAAAGCCAATGTAAAGTCGGTAATTGAGATACTGCCAGAGCCAAAACCAGCCTATAATACAGTGTCTACAATTGTTAGGATTCTAGAGTCTAAAGGTTTTGTAGATTATGAAAAGGAAGGAAAAGGGCATACCTACTTTCCAATAGTTGCAAAAGAAGCTTACAGTAATCAGTCTATAAATAAGTTGCTAGACAACTATTTTCAAGGCTCTTTTAAGAGTATGGTGTCTTTTTTCGTAAAAAAGAATGATGTAGATATTAATGACATAGAGAGTTTACTAAACGAAATTAACAAAGACAAGTAGTTATGTTATACACCATCCTACAAATAGTATTGTTTCAAACACTATTTCTGTTAGTGTATGATCTGTTTTTAAGACGTGAAACTTTTTTTAATTATAACAGAATATATCTATTGCTTACATCGGTTTCCTCTATAGTATTACCGTTTGTAAAACTTCCAGAATTAAGGAAAGTTACAACCCAAGAAACCGTAATAAGATTACCGGAAGTCTTTATTGGAGATGCTTCAAACACTACGTCAAACCATCAAGTCATAGAGCATATAAACGATGTAGCTATTACTAGCTCACAATTACCTGTATGGCAAATTGTTTTA
This sequence comes from Winogradskyella sp. MH6, assembly GCF_022810765.1. Lineage (NCBI taxonomy): Bacteria > Pseudomonadati > Bacteroidota > Flavobacteriia > Flavobacteriales > Flavobacteriaceae > Winogradskyella > Winogradskyella sp. MH6. The sequence continues at coordinate 1,670,452 of NZ_CP094494.1, forward strand.
TATATAGGTATGGCATTAGCAACACTAGTTTTTGCAATCAAAATTGTAAAACTCTATCTTATAAAAAACAATAATCCTAAACGTTGGAAAGGCAACATACTCATTGTTAATCTTCTTAAAAGTTCAGCGGCATTCTCATTTTTTAATACTGTTTTTTTAGGAGCTAATATTCCAAATTCCGAAAGAGATACCATATACGAGCATGAGTTAGTACATGTGAGAGAAAAGCATAGTTTAGATCTGTTGTTTTTTGAAGTTTTAAGAATTCTCTTCTGGTTTAGTCCATTGGTATACATATACCAAAATAGAGTCAAAGAATTGCACGAATTTATTGCAGATGCTAAAGCTGTGAAACATCAAGGTAAGTCCAATTATTACCAAAGTTTGTTACATCAAATATTAGACACTAATACGCTGTCTTTTACCAATACATTTTTCAAAAAATCATTAATCAAAAAACGAATTATTATGTTACAAAAATCAAAATCCAGTCAAAAGAGTTTGTTTAAGTATGCGCTTTTACTTCCTGTAATATTTGCAATGTTGGTTTATACCTCAACTGAGGTTAAAGCACAAGAAAAATCTGATGCTGAAACAGAAATGATTCAAGAATTAACAGATAAAGAGCTTCTGAAAATCTATTATAATAAGATTCTTGAAATGGAAAAGAAAGGAATAAAGTTCTATGAAATTTCAAAATACGTAGGTTTTGGTGACGGAAAATCAAATGACTATATAGAGTCTAGAGAAGATTACTTAAAGATGAGTGCATTTATGCGATACATGGTTAAAATAATGAAAGACAAAAAATCGGAAAGTAATGAGTTGTCAGATGAAAGTAGAGAACTGTATAAAAAAATGTATGATTTACCACATAAAAGTTATCAGGGCTATTTAGAATGGAAAAAAACTGATGAAGCCAAAAGGAAATGGGAATCTTATACAGGAAATGGAACATTGAAATTATTTGTTGAGGATATGTCAAACAAAACCAAAAAAGAACAAAAACGTTTTGATGATTTAATGAATAGATTAAATAAAGATAAGTCGTACTATAAATTAATTGTTACTGACGGTAAGTCTACATCTGTCATTGATTCACCATTACATAAAACAGAAAGTGAAACTGAATTAGTTGAGGTACCTTTTAGTGTTGTAGACATAACTCCTTCACACAAAGAGTGTGAAAATTTAATTTCAAAAGAAGAAAAAAAGCAATGTTTCTCTGAGTTTGTAAATGCTCATGTTAAAAAACATTTCAATAAAGATGTAGAAAAGAATACAGGACTATATAATAAACGCATTTATACTCGCTTCTTAATAGACACAGATGGCAATGTAACTAGAATTCAAGCTAGAGCAGCTAGTAAAGTTTTAGAAGAAGAAGCAATTCGTGTTTTAAGCTTATTGCCACAATTTATACCAGGTCGTCAAAAAGGGAAAGCTATCGCTGTAGCATTTTCATTACCAATAACTTTGAATGAATAAAAGCACTTACTTAAGCTATAATTAACCTCATATTTAATAGTTAGAAGTGTAAATCCTAAAATTATTGTACATTTCGCTATTAGAAATGTGCTAATGAACCGACTAGCTTGTTTTTTATTGATTTTTCTGTTAACCGCTTGCGACTATTTTGAGAAGAAAAAAGTAAATTCAGAAGATTTACTAGAAGAAGAATTACAAACCTTCAATTGGAACGATGTAGACACGTATCCAACCTTCAATAGTTGTGAGGCTATGACAACTAAAGAAGATAGTAGAGTTTGTTTCCAAAATACATTATTACAGTATGTAAATGATTATTTAGCAAGACAGAATATTGTGGTTACAGAAGATGTTTATGATACCATAAGGTTAAAATTAATCATAGACAACAAAGGACTTTTACAAATAGAAGATATCACCTTAAAACCAGAAACCGAATCTCAAATTCCAGATATTGATAGTTTGTTGCGTCAGAGTATAAAAGGTGTGCCCAAAATATTTCCTGCTATAAAAAGAGGACAACAGGTTACGACTGCGTTTGAATTACCTGTAATTGTCAGGATAGATTAAAACCTAATCGCTAATTTCTGCATCAATCGCAGCACTTCAACATACAACCAAATAAGCGTTGCCAAAAGTCCCCAAGTAGCCAACCACTCTTTGTGTTTTGGCGCTTTATTTTTATAACGTTCTATATAATCGAAATCTAAAAGTAGTGCAAATGAAGCTACTATGGCTGCCAGAACATTAAAAGCAATAGCAAACCAAGATGTTCCCCAAATATAAGTTTTGATACCAAAGAAACTCAAAATCCAAGAGATGAGATACACAACCATAATACTAACAGTGGCTGTAATAATAACGCTTCTGAGCTTTTTGGTTACTACTATAATCCTTAATTGATAAAGTAGCAGCATTACAAAAAATGTAATGATGGTTACACCAATAGCTTGGTATGGTAAATCAGGAAAATTTTTGTGTGCGTAAGCTGAGAAACCACCTAAAAAAAATCCTTTAGCAATAATATAAAGTGGTACTAAAATATGAGCCCAGTTTTGACGTATAGAAATTAAAACACTAACAACAATAGCACCTAGCATACCACCTAAGGTAAACCAGCGCATTGGTGTTCCGGCTTCGTTGAGTTTCCATAAATAAGCTGTAATGGCTGCAATAACTAAAATGCCCATCATAGACTTAAAGAAAATACCAGCAACAGACATGGTTTTTGAAGACGATTTGCCATCATCCCAAAAGTAGCCATTAAAAACAGGGTTTGAGGTTTTAAAATTTCTTAAGCTCATTATTATAGGTTGAATTTATAACCAATAGCAATATCAGTAGAAAAGTTACCTTGATTATCTAACAACAGTGCAAATAATTCACCATAAATTATCGTAATATAACTGTTGTTACTTACTTTAATATCTGAGCCTACACCAAAAATAAAAGGAATATCAAACGATGTTTCGTTAGAATCCACTTCCATGTCATTTTCATCTAAGAATGTAAAATTTGAAAAATTAATGGTCGCTAATTTTACCTGTCCATAAATTGAAAATCTCTCTTTATTTATAAATCTAAAGCGATAACCCAACGATAATTCAGAAGTATTGTATTTAAAATCATCATTTTCAAAAGCATGTCTTGCTTGCAAAAACCCAGAATGTCTAGGTAAAACGTTGGCTTCATAAATTTCTAACTCGGCACCAATCAATGGTGTTTTGGTATTGTCAGGATTCCCAACAAATGGGTTGTTTGTAATACCACCAGAAAATCCTAATCTAAACTGTACATTACTTTCAGTACTTGTAGAAGTGTAGCTAGTATCTACCGAAGCATTGTAACTATCTATATAATTTCTAAGGCTGTAAAGGGTTAGTTTTAATTTGTCTGTAGAATTCCCATTGGTAAGACTGCTTAAAGTAGATTTATACTCTTCTTGATAATCGTTATTATCATCTTTGGTGTTCTTTAACTCAGTAATGGTACCATCTTCAGTTTTTACAAAATAGCGGTATTTACCATCAATAACATTCCATAGTAAATCGAGTTTGCCATCTATTTCGGTTTTAAGTTCTAAAGTTTCTCCATTAACAGTGTAGGTTTCTTGGCTGTAATTCAATTGAAAAGCCAAACAGAACAGCATTGCGATAAGAATTTTTTTCATTGGTTAGTTTTTTTAGTGATTTGTGGTCAGCTAACTAGCGATTTAGGGTTAGGTTTCAGTAAAGCTATTAAAAAATATCTTAAGTAAAGGTTACTTTTTAAAAGTTCTACCTTTCCATTGATATAATTTAAATAGTGATAAAATAGCAATATACACGCTGAAAAAAGGATAAAAAACACAAGACCAAACGTATGAAAACAAGACGTTTTCTTGTTTAAAAAAGCGAGAAGTTTTAAATAATAACAGAAAATCAATACTCAATTTTATTACTACTAAAGCAACCGCAATTCTTGGTTTTACATATCCAAAAAATAGAATAGGAAGTATAGCAATACAAGCTAGATTGCCTAAAAAAACAACAAGCCCAACCAATTTTGAAAACCAATTAGGATTATGACTAGTCTTAGAAGCCCAACGCAATCGTTGTTGTATTAACAATTTTAAGTTAGAAACAGGTTTTGTAGTAACTATAGCTTTGTCAGATTTTAAATAGAAAACTTTTTTAGAATCAACTTTTTTGAATTTTTCGAGCAAAAAAATATCGTCACCACTAGCGAGTGTGTCATTACCAGTAAAACCATTTGTCGATTGAAAAACAGACTTTCTATAAGCAAAATTAGCACCATTAGACAAAAACGGAAGTCGTAAACCAAAGCTACCAATAGTGGCACCTTGCAAACTCAAAACGTCTAAAATTTGAAAACGTTTTAAAAATGAACTGCCATCATTATACGTTACAGGAGCAACAATGCAGTTGGGTTGGTTGGTTTGTATGCATTCCTCAAAAGTGTCTAACCAATATTTTGGTAGAGTGCAATCTGCATCTGTGGTAATAATCCAATCATATTTTGCTATTTTGATAGCCGTAGTTATGGCATCTTTTTTTGGTGAATTTGATGTTCTATTGTTTTTAATAATTTTTATGTCACCTTGAGCGCAGTCGAAAGGTCTTTTTGAAATGATATTATTTATAACTTCGATTGAATCATCCTCAGAATCATCATCAACCAAAATAACTTCAAACATCAATTTAGGGTAATTCAATTGTAATATTGAATCTAATAACTGTGGTAGATTTTCTGCTTCATTTCTAAAAGGAACAATAACAGAAAACTTGGTTTTAGGTTTCAGATCTTTTAGTTTAAAGTCTTCAACTCTATCAAAACCATGGATGAGACTTCCTATTAAAAATAGATACAAAAGGGTAGCAATAATGAAGATAAAAGCGATCATTCTTTGGTGTTTGGTAGTTTAAAATTCAGTACAAAATAGCTTCCAAATACACTCGGAATTGCAAAGTTCAATAACCACATCAAAGTAATTATAGATAGAACGGTTAACTCGTTAACTTGTACATAACCAAACAAAAACACAGCAACACTTCCTTTTATAACTACATCAAAAATAGCAATGCTAGGTATAATTGAGGCTAACAAATACATGCTTGTAATAACCACCATAGCTTTAAAATAGTCAACTTCTACTCCAAAAATCGTTAGTAAATAGTAAAACTGAAATGAGAAAATTAGATACCTAACTAATGAATAACTCAGATTTAAGAAATGAATTTTGAATGGTATTTTCTTTATAAAATCTAGGACTTTATTTATAGAGTACCCTTTGATATTGAATTTGTTTTGTTTTGCTCCAAAAAAAGCAAAAACACCAATGAGTATAATAATTGTTCCAAACCTTGCAAGCTTGTAGTAGTCAACCTCAATTTGATACCTATTTATAAAAATGACCAACCCAATAACACCAAAGATGGTGGTTATCGTCATTTGAGATATATTTCCTAATAGATTTAATAGTACAATTCGTTTTCTGTGAGATGTATTGTAGTAAATAGCTTTAGCACCATAATCGCCAATTCGATTGGGTGTGATTAACGAAGCTGTTAATCCGCCTAAACTTTGTTCCAAAGCATCTCTAAAAGAAATGCCTTTAATAGTTTTTACTAAAGTTTTCCATTTTAAAATTTCAAAAAACCAGTTAAAAACACTCAAAATGATTAAAAAAACGATGTTTTTAGGTGAAAATGTATTATTTTCTTTCAAAAAATATAAAAAATCACTCAATTTAAGTTGCTCGTTTTCGATGAGTTTTGAATAAATAAAATAAAATGCGCCAACAACGATGCTTAACTTAATCAGCACAAAGAAGAATTGCTTAGTTTTGTAAGGCACGTTGTAATGCATATTGCAAATTAAACCAAAAACTCGCACATGAAACTTAATTTAAAACAATACCTTTTTATATTTAGTGTGCTATGTATTGGGTTACATAGTAATGCACAATTTAGCAAGGCTACTAGTAAATGGAAAGCACTTTTTGCCGTAGGTTTTAACTATCCTACTACAGATGGTTTTGTAGATGGTACTTATGCACAATCGGTTAACTTTCCTACAGTGAATATTGGTGTGCAACACATGTTTAAGCGTGCTTATGGTGTAAAGTTAGATTATGGCTTCAATCGTTTTAAAAGTGATGATGGTTCGCCAGAATTTAAGATAAACTATTCGCGTATAAATGCACAATTTGTATTCGATCCAACAGAATATCTGGGATTTTTACCACCACGATTAAGAACCATTTTGCATGCAGGACCAGGGTTTAGTTTTGCAAAGCCACTGGGAAATTTAGGTGATAATAAACAATCCTATTTAAACCTTTTAGGCGGATTAGAATTGCACTATGCTATTAATGAAAAAGTGTCTATATATACAGATGTAGCCTATATATATGGATTAACGTCTTTAGATGAATATGACCCAGCCATAAGTGGTTTAGGAGCTTTTAATGGTAGTGTGTTTAATGTTACTTTTGGTATCGCTGTATCGCTAAGTGGTTGTCAGTATTGTGATTAAATAATGAGTAAGGAAAAAATTATATTAGGCATAGATCCAGGAACAACCATAATGGGTTTCGGCCTCATAAAAGTGGTTGGTAAACAGATGCATTTTTTGCAACTGAATGAGTTACAATTAAAAAAGTACGACGATCATTACCTGAAACTTAAGCTTATTTTTGAACGTACCGTAGAACTTATAGATACCTATCATCCAGACGAAATAGCGATTGAAGCACCTTTCTTTGGGAAAAACGTACAGAGTATGCTAAAACTTGGTCGAGCACAAGGTGTTGCTATGGCTGCAGGATTATCTCGAGAAGTGCCTATCACAGAATATTCTCCTAAGAAAATTAAAATGGCAATTACTGGTAATGGTAATGCTAGTAAAGAACAAGTAGCTAAGATGTTACAAAGCACATTGAACCTAAAAGAATTGCCAAAAAATCTCGATTCTACAGATGGTTTGGCAGCAGCAGTTTGTCATTTTTATAACCAAGGTCGTGTTGAGGTTGGTAAAAGTTATACAGGCTGGTCAGCTTTTGTAAAACAAAATGAGGATAGAGTAAAAAAGTAGAATGGCAGGTATCTACATCCATATTCCCTTTTGCAAACAAGCTTGCCATTACTGCGATTTTCATTTTTCAACGTCATTAAAAAAGAAAGATGAACTAGTAAACGCATTAGTAAAAGAAATTCAAATACGTAAAGATGAGTTTAGTCAAATTGAAGTGCAAACCATTTATTTTGGTGGAGGAACACCTAGTTTATTGACGAATGACGAATTGCAATTATTGATTGATACCGTTTACGAGAATTATAAAGTAACTGCAAATCCTGAAATTACGCTCGAAGCCAATCCAGATGATTTGTCTAAAATCAGAATTTTAGAATTATCTAAGAGTTCTGTAAACCGCTTATCAATTGGAATTCAATCATTTTTTGAAAGCGATTTAAAATTGATGAATCGAGCACACAATGCCGAAGAAGCAAGAGAGTGTTTGTCTGTGGCGACTCGCCACTTCGATAATATTTCTATCGATTTAATTTACGGTATTCCGGGAGCTTCAAATGAGCAATGGCTTCTGAATATAGAGACTGCTTTAAGCTATAATATACCACATATATCTAGCTATGCTTTAACGGTTGAACCCAAAACTGCTTTAGCTTCTTTTGTAAAAAAAGGTATTATTGATGATGTTGATGACGAACAAGCGCATGAGCAATTTCACTTGCTAAAGGACAAACTTGAAGCTTCAGGCTTTGTACATTACGAATTGTCTAATTTTGGTAAGGAAAGTTATTTTAGTAGAAACAATACTGCCTATTGGCAAGGCAAACCATACATTGGTATTGGGCCTTCTGCTCATTCGTTTAATGGTAAACAGCGTGGCTGGAATGTGAGAAATAATACCAAATATATAAAGGCAATTCAACAAAATAAGCTGCCAATTGAAGTTGAAACTTTAACCACAACAGACCGTTACAATGAGTATATAATGACAGGTCTAAGAACTATTTGGGGAGTTTCAATAGATAAGGTTGAAGAGGATTTTGGGAAAATTTATAAAGATTACTTAAAAGAACAATCCGAAACTTTTATAAACCAACAATTATTGTATATTGATGATAAGCATATACGTGTTACTAAAAAAGGACAGTTTTTAAGTGATGGTATTGCTAGCGAACTTTTTAAAATCAACCTTGAGTGATTACAACTATAGAATATAATTCCAGAAAATTAAAAATAGATTTAACGCAGCCTTTAGATATTTCAATACCTATAAGTAATGGTGCTTCAAATGTTAACGCATGGTATATTGGTCCGCCAAAAATAGAACCAGAAGTTTTTGATGAAGATATTATAAGTGTAGAAAATGGTGCTTCGGTAAATTTTAATACGATTACGTTCAATCCACATTCGCACGGAACTCATACAGAAACTGTAGGTCATATTGTAAAAGAGAAGTGTTCAATAAATAAATGTCTTAAGACATTTTTCTTTTTGGCTGAAGTAGTTACGGTAGCGCCAGAAAAACGAGGTGAGGACTATGTAATTTCGGCAAAACAACTTCAATTTGCACTAGGGAATAAAAAAAGGGAAGCCTTGGTTGTAAGAACAATGCCAAATACCAGCGACAAAAAAACAAGGCAATACTCTAATACCAATTGGACATATTTTGAAGAAGACGCCATTAAGTTGTTGGTGAAAAAAGGTATTAAGCATTTACTTGTTGATTTGCCAAGTGTAGACAGAGAAGAGGATGGAGGCGAACTAAAAGGACACAATGCCTTTTGGAACACTAAAGGTGTTATAAGAAAAGATGCTACAATAACAGAGTTTATCTATGTGTCTAATAAGATTGAAGATGGAGCTTATATCCTAAATCTTCAAATTGCGCCATTTGAAAATGATGCAACACCTAGTAAACCTGTGTTGTATAAAATTATGGATTAGATAATGAAACACCCATTGTTAAGCTTTAATCACACAGCGGAATGTTAATTGGGTGTTCCATGTGACCTTTAAAAAAAATAAATATTAACACATGAAAACAACATTAAAGCTCGAAGAACTCGGTATGTTTGTTTTAGGTATTTTCCTATTTACTCAATTGAGTTATGCTTGGTGGTGGTTTTTGGTGCTAATACTTTTGCCAGATATTGGTATGCTTGGGTATCTTATAAATACAAAAGTAGGAGCTTTAACGTACAATATTTTTCATCATAAAGGTCTGGCAGTTGTTATTTACCTTATCGGCATATATTTTGACATGGAATTATTGAAGCTCATAGGAATAATATTATTTTCTCATGCTTCATTAGATAGAATTTTCGGTTACGGATTAAAGTTTAAAGACAATTTTAAAAACACACATCTGGGCGAAATAGGAAATAATTAATTATGGAAACATTTTTTATAATTATCATTAGCATACTGGTTACCTTGGGTTTGGTTACCATTTTTAGGCAATGGAAAATCAAAAAGAAAACAAACGAACAATCCATCGTTTTATTAGATAAAATAAAGCGTGTTTGTAAATTTATTACTGTTGAAGGCGATTTTGCTGAGATTTATCATTATGAGGATGTAAAAGAAAAATTCCTAAAACTTATATCTAGTAGAAAGAAAGCCTTGGTTGTTATTAATGCAAAAGCCCATGTAGGATTCGATCTAAGTAAAGTACAGATGCGTTCAGACTTGAACACTAAGACAGTTGTATTGTCGCATTTTCCTCAACCCGAAGTTTTATCTATTGAAAGTGATATCAACTACTACGATAAGCAAGATGGCATGTTTAACAAGTTTGAAGCCTCAGATCTTACCGAACTGCATACCAAAGCCAAAGAGCATATCATGGACAAAATTCCGGAAAGTGGCTTGTATAATGTTGCTAGATTAGAAGCCCTTGAAGCCATACAGCTTATTGAGAATCTTGTGCAAACTATTGGTTGGACTTTAGATTATTCTGCCCTAAAGGTTGAAGGTGAAGACAAGAAACTTTTAAAATGAATATAGAAGACTATAGAAATTATTGCATGAACAAAAGGGAAGTCACTGAGCATTTTCCTTTTGATGATGATGTACTGGTTTTTAAAGTTTGCAATAAGATGTTTGCCCTTGCTTCACTTTCTAAATGGGAAAATGGTGAGGGTTTTATAAATCTAAAATGTAATTCAGATTATGCTGAAGAGTTGCGTGCGGAATATAACGGAGTAACACCTGGTTATCACATGCACAAAAGACTATGGAACAGTGTTAAAGTTCACGATACAGATCTTTCAACAAAGCTTATTCTAGAGTTTATAGATCATTCTTATGACGAGGTGGTGAAAAGCCTCCCAAAAAAAGATCGCGAAAAACTAAAATAAGATTACTTTTGCTTCAAATTATAATCAGATGAGTCTAGAAAGAACACTACAACAACGAAGTAATAATTGCTGTGAATTATGTGGAAATAATGAAAAACTCTCGGTATATGAGGTGCCAGAGGCTAAAGATTTAGCGATATATGCTTGTGAGACGTGTATTACTCAGATGAATGATACAGATACAATTGATGCTAACCACTGGAGGTGTCTAAACGATAGTATGTGGAGCGAGCACGATGCTGTTAAAGTTATGGCTTGGAGAATGCTTCATAGAATTGATGCTGATTGGACACAGGATTTACTCAATATGTTTTATATAGAAGATGACCTGCTTGAAATAGCAAAAGCTTCAGGAGATGGTGCTGATGATGAAAATAAAATTATCCATCGTGATGTTAATGGAGTTGTTTTAGAGCATGGAGATTCTGTAGTACTTATTAAAGATCTTAAAGTAAAAGGCTCTAGTATGGTAGCTAAGCAAGGAACTGCAGTGAGAAACATTCGCTTAGATCATGAAAATGCCGAATATATTGAAGGTAAAGTAGATGGTCAGCAAATAGTAATTATTACCCAATACGTTAAAAAGATTTAATTCGAGTCCTTTTTGTTGAAGAAATCAAAACTCAACGGAATCATAAAGACCAAAAATAAATAACGACCAGTTATTAATCCAAAGAGTGTTATTCCGGCAAGAATAACCATCAAAACTACCTTATGTTTATATTTCATGATGTAAAGGTAGATTCTTATTTATCGCATTCAAAACAAAAAATCAGAATATCTATCTAGGCTTTAGATATACTTAAAAACAAGCCCTAATAGTTTATTTTTCTTACATTCTATGTGTTTGTAAACGTGTTGTTTATCGGAAAAATAAACAGTCCATTTCAAATTGTCTAGGCAAAAATACCATTTATCGAATTTCTGGGAAATAGAGAATATTTAGTCAGATATTAGTGTCATCCCTCAAGAATTAATAGCACCAGATTTACAGATTAATAGCCCTAAATTATTATTAATGATTTAACATTATTTATTATGGATTTACAGATCACCAACTACAACAACCGTTTTCAGATTAAAGGGACACTGAATAAGCTAAGCATTAAGACTTTTAATGCACATTTTGCTAATATTTTTGATAGACTTGATAATATATTATTAGATATTGAGAGTGTAGAAAGTATAGACAGAGCTGGTGTAATGGCTTTGGCTAGGTTACATAATGAATCCATTACAAAATCAAAAAAATTATCTATTGTCGGTTTGGGTTGTAAAGAACTTTATGACCATTTTAAGTCTGAAGAGCCTGAAACTATCCAAGTTCCTGCTGGCTCAATTGTAGCAGCTTAGGCGATAAATCAAAAAAATATATATACAGAAGTGCTTTCAAGTGCGTTTATGGTGACAGATAAACGATTTGTGAGCACTTTTTATTTAGCAAGACATGTCTGCTATAATTTTCCATTCACCATTAATCTTTTTAAAGATAATGATGAAAACTCCATCTGCATTGCCAACCTCTCTTTTGAGATGATATTCTCCCATAACCCAATAATTATCATTTTCAATTTTGGAGATGTCATTGATTACAAAATTTAAAATGCCACTTTCAGTTTTTGTAGGATAGCCTTTTTTGTAATTGTTTAGTGTATTTTCCCAACCTTTGGTAAGACCACTGCTACCGTAAAATTTAAGCGAATCACTTTTCCAGTAGCCTTGCATAAACCCTTCCAAATCATGATTGTTCCATGCGTCTTCTTGTAGGTTTAAAACTTTTAAAATTTCTGCTTTGTCACTTTCAAAAGTGTCTTTTTGTTCCGTATTGTTCTTGCAATTAAATAACAAAAGGGCAAAGACAAAATAGATATGTTTCATTACGATTAGTTTTTTCCTAAAAGTAAAAAGACCTGTCTGGTTTTCAAAATCTAACAGGTCTATAGAAGATTACAATACACCTTTCTGTTTCTTTAAAAACGCATCGGCTTGATGTTGCATCAACTCTCGTGCTTTTTTACGCTTGTAATTCATCACCTCTTCTTCGTCTGCAATTTCTGTGTAAACCTTATTGTTAATCTCATTGTCGGTTTTAACAAGAAGTTTACGTTCGGCAACTTGTTGGTCTACCCAGGATTTTACAACAGTTTCCTGATCCTCGAGTTTGTAATCAAACTCACCTTTTGGAGATAAAAGTTTCGCTATTATAGGAGACGTTTCTATGGCAAGGAATAATAAGAAAATAAAGAATGATGGCAACCAAGGCAATGTTCCCAAAGCAGTAACTCTAGCCATTAACCCATCAAAATTGTCAATTATAGGTTGAGACTCTGTAACGTTGGTTTTATAATCACCTTGCAAAGCAATAATTTCATTTTCTAAAGTTGTAATTTTTGTTTTGTTGTCGGTTTTTAGTTGTTGAAGTTCAGCTAAGGCAGCGTCGTGTTTCTCTCTTTTTTCTTTATATACAGGGCCTTTTCCTAGTTTCATTGATCCAGATGTGCCTTCGGCTTCTGTTATATAAGTATCGTAAAGTGCATTAACTTCTGCTTCTTTAGTATCAATTTCACTTTGTAAACCTAAAATCTGACTTTCTAGATCAGCAATTTTAGGATTGAATTGTTGCGCAATTTGATTTTGATTGGCAAGTGTTAAATCATTCTTTTGTTCTAATAACACCTGATTGATTTCTTTTTCAAAAATTTTAAGCTCTAAAGGTTTTGAAATCACTATAGCAATTATCACAGCTAGAAAAATCCTTGGTGTAGCTTGTAATAGCTCGTCTATAAAGTTGTTTCTTTTCTTAATAGTTGAAACGATATAACGGTCTAGATTAAATATGAGAAGTCCCCAAATTATTCCAAAGAATATAGAGGTGTATAAATTGTCAAAAACGGTGTAGAGTGCATAGCTGGCTGCAATAGTTGCCATTAAAGCAGTGAAAAAAACTGTAGCGCCAATACCAGCATATTTGTTTTGTTCGCCATTAGAGCAGTCTTTTAAGATATCTGTATCTGCTCCTGAGCATAGGATGAAGAATTGTTTTAACATAACTGTTTGTTTTTTGATTGATTGATGTTAAGGCATGCTTAATGCAAGTCTTATAGGTTATTAGAACGCTAAAACTTTGATTTTGTTACATTTTTGGAACAAAAAAGCCTCGGAATTCGAGGCTTAAATGCGTTTGCTATATTATTTCAATTTTTAATTTATTCTTTTGTTTTGATTACGACAGGCTTTTTTGTGATATAGACCAGTGGTTTTCCTTCTTTTGATTTTGGATATGCATTAACGCTTAGTTTATCATTTTTCTTTATTAATGCTATGGCTTCATCAGAAGAGATAGGCTTTCCTTCACTAAAGAATTTTGCATCTTTTTTAGCCATTTTTATTACAAAGTCTAGAGTAGATTCTTGTGGAGTTTGTTCATTTAGATTAATAGGAATTTTGCCTGTGCTATTACCATCATCGTCAATAAATTCGTAAGAGGCAGTTGTAGTTTTAACTTTCCATGGACTACTAGACTTATTGATACTATCTATCTTTTTTTCAGTGTCTGCAGAATTACTAAAGATTTTCTTTTCCTTGGCTTTGGCTTCTTCTAAAGTTAATCCAGAATAAAGATTAAAAGATTTCTTTGGTAAGTTGGATTTGGCAATACTCTCATTATAAGATATACAGCTTGAAAAAACATCTACAGCCATGAGCTTTTTTTGAATAGATTTAGCTAAATCTGCACTTTTATTTTTTTCTATTGTAATTGAAGCCATAACATATTTTTTATGGTCTTCTTTAGTTAGATGTTTGTTGAGCGTGGCAACTTGTGTGTTGATGGCATCTTCTTTAATACGTTTTCCATTTAATTGAATGTTATTGTCACTGTCAATATAGATTTCTATAGGTTGAATTTTATTGGTTTGAGAAACTCCACTAGCATTAGGTCCACCTTTAGAAGATTTCTTAGGAAGTTCTGGAGCAGGTGGAGGTGGTGGTGGAGGTGGAATATTTGGCCATGTTTCGGCATTTGCTCTTTGTTGTTCAGACATTAGGTTTCTGTAGATGTTGTAGTACTTCTTATATTCCTTTTTCTTGATTATAGGATATGGTCTTTTACTATTTTCTTCAGCTTCCTTTATGGCTGCACTCATTTTTTTTGCCCAAGCATTATAGTCTTCAATTTGTTGTTTTGTGGCTTTTTGTTGGTCTAGAATATTTTCAACTTTTTGCCAATCACTGTTTTTAGCAGGAACAGGTGGAGGAGGTAAGATATTATGTTCTTTTAATTCTTCTTTAGTGAACAAATTATAGATTTTGTCTGCTTGAGCCTTTAAAATTTTTAATTCTGAATTATCCTTTTGATCTCCTTTTAAATACGTAGAGATGGCATTAGAATACTTTTTTGTTATGGAATTGTAGTGGTTAACTGCAGATTTTTGGTAATTCTCTCTAAAGCCATCTTTGGTATATAAGCTAAACTGAAATGGTTGTGGGAATTTTTCACTTCTAGCATTTTCATGAGCTTTTGAGCCTAAAAAATGTACAATATCATTAACTGAATAATTGCTTAATACTGAATTTGGTACGTGTTCACCATCTATCCAAAGGGCATACTTCTCAGTGTTTTTCCAATCTTCAAATTCTGAAGCTGTTGGAGAATTAGGTTTTACTTTAGAGAGATTTGTTTCTGGTATTACAGGATATTTTTCAACCGAAGCGCGTTGTTTTTCGGTCATAAGGTCATAGATAGAAACGATACGTTGATACTTAGAATAATCGATGTAATGTGTGGTGTTGAATTTTATAATCCAATCGTTGTATTCTTTCATCATGGCCTTTGTGGCGCCATCTATGTATACTACATCAAGCTTATTTGCTTTATCTAATTCTTGTTGTATCGAATCTAAAAGGTCTTGATCCCTTTCAATATACTCCCGTTCAGCAAAGCTGTAAAAAAGAAGCGCTAAAACAGGTAATACCAATAAGGTACTTAACCAAATTCGGGTTTTGGAGGTTTGTGTTTTCATAACTGTAAATCGTTTTTTGAATGATGAATAATTGATAGCACTCGCTAATTGATGATTATGAGTGTTTGATGAAAATTGTAATAATATATTTTGATAGTTTTTGGTGGCAACACCTTTTTGCAGTACTGCGTCATCGGCTAAAAACTCGTGATTGAGTTTTACATGATGTTTTAAAATGTACACCAAAGGATGAAACCAAAAGACAATTTGTAACAATTCCAACAACAAAATATCTAAACTGTGTAATTGCTTAGCATGCGTTTCTTCGTGCAGTTTAACTTCTTCTGGTATTTGGTTGTTTTCAAATTGACTTTGGTTAACAAAAATGTACTTAAAGAATGAATGCGGTATGCGGTATTCTGTTAATAATACATAAATGAAATTACGATCTTTATATGTTGAATTTTTCGAAATACTTCTGTGAAGACGATACAAGTTTATTGCAAACCGAACAGAAAACAGAAGTACACCTAGTGCGTAAATGGTCCATAATACCGCTTCTAAAGTTATTATAGGAGTTTCATTAATAGGTTGAGGTACAAATTCAGCTTCAATAGGAATAAAAGCATTAGAAACTTCAAAATTCTGAACAATAGGTTCTATATATTCAATAATAGTAAGCTGTGGAATGACTAACGCAACAACAAAGGAGCCTAATAAGTAGAATCTTTTAAATCTGTGCATTTGTTGCTTTTCAAGAAGCAATACATACAACAGCCAAAAGACTAAAAGGCATGCGGAAAATTTAAGCAGATACAGTTCCATAATTACTTGTTTTTAATTTCCTTATCTATAATGGCTTTTAACTCTTCTAACTCTTTTTTGCTTAAATCCGTTTTTCTGGTAAAGAACGATGCAAATTGAGAGGCGCTATCGTTAAAAAATGTTTTAATTAAGCCATTAACATGCTTAGAGAAATAGTCTTCTTTTTTTACAAGCGGATAATACTCTCTCGATTTACCATAAGTTTTATAAGCTACAAAACCCTTTCCAATCATACGTTTTAGTAATGTAGCAACGGTTGTAGTAGCTGGTTTTGGCTCAGGATATACTTCTAAAATATCTTTCATAAAAGCTTTTTCGAGTTTCCAGAGGTATTGCATTAATTGTTCTTCGGTTTTAGAGAGCTCCATTGTTCTACAAAATTAGAATTAACTCTACAAATGTAGAATAAAAAATTTAATTTCAAAATATTTGATTATCAATTTTTTACATTTCACTATCTTTGAGTAGAAGATTTAATGATTTATTTTTAATGAAAAAGCCCTTATTATTACTTGGTTTAATTGCTTTAGTAACTTTTAATCTTAAAGCACAATCTGTAGAAGATTTAATGAATCAAGTTAGCAATGCTAATTTGCAAACTGTTGTGGCTGAGCTTTCGGGTGAGCAGTCTGCAACTATAAGCGGAAGTACACAAACAATTACTACTCGTGTACAAAGTAATAACGACTTGGCAGCAGATTATATAAAGGAACGTTTAGAAGCTTTACCTAATCTAAATGTCGAATTTCAAAATTTTAATACTGCTGGTAAGAACATCATAGCGACGCAAGTTGGGCAAACAAATCCTGATGATATTTATATTGTTTGTGCGCATTACGATTCTGTAACAACATATTGCGCAGACGACAATGCTACAGGTGTTGCTGCGGTTTTGGAAATTGCAAGATTACTTTCTACACAATGTGTAGACAATACAATTGTTTATGCGCTTTGGGACGAAGAGGAAATAGGACTGCTTGGTGCTAATTATTATGCACAGCAAGCAGCTGACGAAACCAATGGAAATACTAGAGATAATATTTTAGGTGTAATTAATATGGATATGATTGGTTATGATGGTGATGCTCCTGGTACTTCTGGAGATAATCAGTTTGACATTGATGTTAGAAATATTGCGAATTCCGTTGCTATAAAAGATGATTTATTGAACCTTCTTAGTACTTATACTTTCGATTTACATGAAATTGTTGTTAACCCAGGAACAACAGCTAGTGACCATTCTCGCTTTTGGAACCAAGGCTATTCAGCAGTTTTAGTAGGTGAATCTTGGGAAACAAATGACCAGACACCAGATTACCATACATCTAATGACCGAGTAGAGGATATCGATTTTCAGTATATGACAGAGTTAACTAAATTAGTTTTGGCATACATTGCTACTAAGGCCAATTTAATTGGTGTAGATAACACTGTTACGCAAACAACAACATTCTTAACGTCTAACCAAGCTACAGGTACATACCAATGGTTTAATTGTGATACTAATACACCAATTTCTGGTGAAACTAGTCAATCTTTTACGCCATTAACCAATGGGAATTATGCCGTTGAAGTCACCAATGGAAGTTGTACAGAAATGAGTATGTGCATTAATTTTTCTGTTTTATCTTTGGAAGAATTTCAGCCTAATGAAATAAAAATTTACCCAAATCCTGTAGATTCATTAATTAAGGTTGATAATTTTACAGAATCTAAAATTGATATTACAATCAATAATATTTCAGGGAAAGTGGTAAGAAAAACAAACTCCCGAAAAGCACATATTGAAATTGAATTCGATAGTACTGCCTCAGGAGTTTATTTTGTAAATGTTAAGTCTAAAACTAAAGCTTCGACTTATAAAATCGTTAAAGAATAAAACTATTCAGCCGATTTTAACTCTGTAAAATACTTATAGAACCAAGGAATAGTCTCAATGCCTTTTAAGTAATTCCAAACACCAAAATGCTCATTTGGCGAATGTATAGCATCACTATCTAAGCCAAAGCCCATAAGAATGGTTTTACTTTTTAGTTCTTTTTCAAAAAGCGATACAATAGGAATACTTCCACCACTGCGTTGCGGAATTGGAGTTTTTCCAAAAGTCTGCTCATAAGCTTTAGAGGCCGCCTGATATCCTATACTGTCAATTGGAGTGACGTAACCTTGACCACCATGATGCGGAGTCACTTTTACTTTTACAGCATCTGGAGCTATACTTTCAAAATGTGTTTTAAATAATTGTGTAATCTCTTCCCAATCTTGGTTTGGTACTAAACGCATCGAGATCTTAGCATAAGCTTTACTCGCAATAACGGTTTTGGCTCCTTCACCAATGTAACCTCCCCAAATTCCATTAACATCTAATGTTGGTCTTATAGAATTACGTTCGTTAGTAGTGTAACCTTCTTCTCCATAAACAGCATCAATATCTAAAGCCTTTTTGTAATTTTCTAACGAAAATGGTGCTTTAGCCATTTCTGCTCGTTCGTCGTCTGAAAGATTTTCAACCTTATCGTAAAATCCAGGAATTGTTATATGGTTGTTTTCATCATGTAATGAAGCAATCATTTTAGTTAACACATTTATTGGATTTGCTACAGCACCACCATAAAGTCCTGAGTGTAAATCTCTATTTGGTCCTGTAACTTCAACTTCAACATAACTAAGACCACGAAGTCCGGTTGTAATAGAAGGCACATCTTTAGCAATCATGCCAGTATCAGAAATTAGAATAACATCATTTACTAATTTTTCACGATTGGCAGCAACGAATTTTCCAAGGTTAGCACTACCAACTTCTTCTTCACCTTCTATCATAAACTTTACGTTACAAGGTAGCTCATTATTAGAAGTCATATATTCTAAAGCCTTAACGTGCATATACATTTGGCCTTTGTCATCACAAGCACCTCTAGCAAAAATGGCACCTTCTGGGTGTTTTTCTGTATTTTGAATAACGGGTTCAAAAGGAGGTGAGTTCCATAAATCTAATGGGTCTGGTGGCTGTACATCATAATGACCGTAAACCAGAACCGTTGGTAAGTTTTTATCAATTATCTTTTCTCCATAAACAATTGGGTAACCTTCTGTTTCACAAATTTCAACTTGGTCGCAACCCGCTTTTAAGAGACTTTCTTTTACAGCATCAGCGGTGTTTAACACATCTTGTTTATATGCTGAATCTGCACTTATTGAAGGGATTTTTAGTAAATCAATTAGCTCGTCGATGAAACGTTTTTTGTGCTCATCGATGTAAGAATTTATGTTTTGCATAATAGTTATTTGATATCTAACAAAAGTAAGAATAATGAAAGGAATATTTTCTTAAATAAAACCTATTTGAATATTGAAACTATTGTTTATATTTGCAGTCCTTTTGCAGGCGTGGTGGAATTGGTAGACACGCTAGACTTAGGATCTAGTGCCGCGAGGTGTGCGAGTTCGAGTCTCGCCGCCTGTACAGAGAAAAAGCCGAAACGAAAGTTTCGGCTTTTTTTATGGCTTGATATTTCTTTTTGTAATAAAACTTTTTAAACGCTTAAAACTGGGTAAAAAAGTATCAATTGGGTAAAATATACCCAATTGGATGTCTAAGTGAAATACTTTAAGATCAACAAAATCAGTTATATATGGTGTTTTGTTAAAGATTGGAAGAATCTTTGTGCCTTTATAATGTTATTTGAAAATGAAACACTATGTCTGCAAAAACTTCACCTTCCAACCGTATTGATATTGGTCTTGCACTTTTTGTTGTTTTTTTATTAGTCTTTGCTACCAATAGACTGGATAAACGGCATTTTAATACAGTTCAGGATTCATTAACTACCGTTTATAATGATAGAGTTGTAGCGCAAGATTACGTCTACAAAATGAGCAATGTAATGTCAAAAAAGCATCTTAAAATCCTAGACGCATCTTTATCATATAGTCAATCGAACTTAAATGAAGAGTTTATTGATTTAATGGACAAGTTCTCTACTACTAAATTTACTAGCAAAGAATCACTCACTTTTGAAGATTTAAAGAAAAAATTCAACGCTCTTATGCAACTAGAAAGCAAATCAACAGCTCTTATTGATAAAGACCGGCAAGTTCAGTTCATAGATGCTATAAAAACAGATTTAAATAACCTATCTTTAATACAGGTCTCAGAAAGTAAATATAAAGTTGGTTTAGCACAACGTAGTTTAGACACTAAAGACCTTATGTCTACCTTAGAAATTGTATTTTTAGTAATAATAGGGTTTACAGTGCAGTTTGCTTTGTTTTATAGGGTGAAAAAATCTATGACAAGAGAAAATAATTAATAGATAGAAGACATTATTTAAATGAACAGCACAGAGTCTGCATTAAAAGAACGTATTAAGGAGTTGACATGCTTGCATGAAGTCTCTTCTATCATAGCTAATACTGATTTTGATTTAATTGAAGACACAATAAAAGCCATAACATTTAGTTTGAAAAAGGCGTTTCAGTATCCTAAAAAGACCGAAGTTCTAATTCGGGTTGAAGAAATGTCTATAGGTACAAAAGAATTTGAAAAAGATAATTTCACATTAAGTTCCGATATAGAAATATTTAATGCACCTAAAGGAGAAATTTTGGTGCGTTTACATGTGTCGGAAAAAGAAACGTTAAGCTTTTTAAAGGAAGAGAAACTACTGTTAGATAATATAGCCTTAAAAATTGGGGCACTGTTTGAGCGTATTGAAATACAAAAAAATGAAGCCTCGCTTAAACGACAGATGGAACATGCAGATCGTTTAAGTATTTTGGGAGAGATAACAGCAGGTATTGCTCATGAATTAAATACACCTTTAGCAAACATTTTAGGCTTTGGTGAGCTTTTGAAAGAAGATTTAAAAACAAACAAAAAGGCCATTTCAGATTTAGATAAAATTATTCAAAATGCCATATTCTCTAGAGAGGTGGTTAAAAAATTGATGTTTTTTGCTTGCGAAATGCCACAAGAAAAAGAGCTTGTCAATCTTATTCCTAATATAAAGAATGCCATTAAACTCTTAGATGCTTCATTTAAAAAAGAACATGTTAAGTACCAGTTAAATATTAAAGAAGACGAGTTGTGGTTAAGAGCAGATCCAATACAGCTTACACAAATTATATTTAACCTTCTCATTAATGCTATATATTTTTCTCCAAAAAACAGTGTGGTAAGTATTGAAGCGTCTAGCACCAAAAAAGATGTTGTTTTAAAAATATCAGATGAAGGAGTTGGCTTTAAAATAGAGAATCTCGATAAGGTGTTTCAGCCCTTTTTTACCACTAAGCCACAAGGAGATGGCTCTGGTCTTGGGTTAAGTGTTGTTCATGGTATAGTGGCATCGCATAGAGGAACAATTGAAGCAAAAAATAATACCAAAAAAGGTGCTACCTTTATTGTGAGGCTGCCAAAAGATTAAAAAATATGCAATTACGACAAGAAAATATATTGGTTGTAGATGACGATATACATATTATAGAGTTACTACAACGTCATTTACAATCGTGGAAATTTCATGTGTACAAGGCTATTTCTGTAAAGGAAGCCGTAACAATCTTAAAAGACACAAGAATAGATTTATTGATTACAGATTTAAAGATGCCAGAGGTTGATGGCTTTGAGCTTATCAAGTTTGTATCAGAGCACTACCCTAAATTACCAAAACTAACGATTACAGGCTATCCTTCTGTACAAGATTCTTTAGCAGCTATAAAATCTGGAGTTACAGACTATCTTACAAAACCATTTACAAAAGACGAATTAAAAAAAGCTATAGATAAGGCGTTACATAAAGGTAATTCGCATGCACAAACAAAAAAAACTGAACTAGAAAAGACTAATAATGCCTATGGTGAAATTATAGGTAATTCTGAACAGATTAATGATGTTATTCAGATTATTGAGCGTGTAAAAAATAATAAAGCCACAGTTTTTATTAAAGGTGAAAGTGGTACCGGAAAAGAGTTGGTAGCAAGGGCGATTCATTATCAAGGTAAATTTTCTAGAGCACCTTTTATTGCCGTAAATTGTGGTGCTATACCCGAAAATTTGCTTGAAGCCGAATTGTTTGGTTACGTTAAAGGTGCCTTTACAGGTGCAGAAACTAATAGAGATGGTTTTTTTCAGGCGGCAAACGGCGGAACTATTTTTTTAGACGAAATTGGTAATGCTTCATTAGCAGTGCAATCACGATTATTGCGTGTGCTTCAAGAAAAAGAAGTTGTAAAAGTGGGTGCTACAAAAGCCGAACAGATCGATGTTAGAATCGTTGCTGCAACCAATAGTGACCTCAGAGAAATGATTAAAAAACAAACTTTTAGAGAAGATTTGTTTTACCGACTCACTGTGGTAGAAATAGAAATAGCACCTTTAAGAGACCGAAAAGATGATATACCGCTTTTGGTAGATAAGTTTTTGTTTAAATATGGTATAGAATATAAAGACCGTTTTATAAAAATTGCACCAGAAGCATTAAACATTTTAATGAGATACGATTGGCCAGGAAACATAAGGGAGCTTGAAAATATAGTACAGCGTGCTGTTATAATGAGCGATAAAGTAATTGAGGCAGAGTCGCTACCAAGTCATTTAAAGTATGTTATAGATATGCCTTCGGATGCGTTAGTACCTCTAAAAGAAATTGAGCGTAGATATATAGAAAAAGTTTTAAGAGCAACAGGAAACAACAAAACTAAAGCTGCAGAAATACTTCAAATAGATCGAAAAACCATACGTCAAAAACTAGCCGATTAAAAGCTTAAATACACTGATACTTTTTTACGCAATTGCGTAAAAAAGTATCAGTACTATTTTTAATTAAATTATTATTGAAACTCTCAAAGTCCTTTTGAATAAAGGGTTTTGAGAGTTTTTTTGTTGTTGGTTAATTTGTTTTGGCATATGCATTGCCTTATACAATACAATAAAAATAGCTTTTTAAATGAACCACATAAATATTTGCCCAAGTTGTGTACATCTTAAAAATTGTGTGCTAACTGCCCAAAAAGACAAAGTATGGTCTTGCAGTGAGTACGAAGAGGAAGATTTGGATTCTAAAGTAATAATGAAAGTAAAAACACCTCAAAATAAAAAAAGACAAGAATTAGAACTGGTTTAAATTTTAAAATAGTAGCGTTATGATTTTTAATGCCCTAGTTGCAATATTGAATACTAAAAATTCGGTAAAGAAAAATAAGTCTTTAAGAAGTAAGTACTTAAACGAAAAGTATCAGGAAAGATCTATCTCTAACAGATACTTTAAGTAGTTGTATTTACTCACAGTAATAAAAAAACAGTTAATATTAATTATAAAGAATGTCAACATTAACAGCAGAGCTTAAAGAAAAAGCTAAAAAGACACCTCAAAGAGGTATGATGGATAATGTAATGGAGCAGTTTGAGAATGCTGCAACCCAAATCAATTTACATCCAAATATTAAAAAAATATTAAGCATAACCAACAATGAAATCATTGTAAACTTTCCTGTAAAAATGGATAATGGTGATGTAGAAATATTTACAGGTTATAGAGTGCAACACAACAATGCATTAGGGCCATATAAAGGTGGCTTACGTTATCACCCAACAGTAGATATAGATGCAGCTAGAGCATTAGCTATGTGGATGACCTGGAAAACCTCCTTAGCAGGTTTGCCTTATGGAGGTGGAAAAGGAGGTATAAAAATAGATCCATCTAAATACTCTAAAACCGAGTTAGAGCGTATAACAAGACGTTTTACGTTTGCTTTAGCAGATAATATTGGGCCAGAGCACGATATACCTGCGCCAGATGTTAATACCAATAGTCAAACTATGGCATGGATGGCAGATACTTACATGAGTACAAGACCACCAGCAGAGCGTACAGCAAATCAGCATGTCGTTACTGGGAAGCCAGCCGGAAGTGGAGGACTCGAAGGTCGTGATAGAGCTACTGGTTATGGTGTGTATTTGTCTATAAAGTTTTGGGCAGAAAAGAATAACGAAAGTTTAAAAGGCAAAAAATACATCGTACAAGGTTTTGGTAACGTTGGCTATTGGGCAGCACATTTCTTAGAAAAAGATGGAGCCATTTTAGTAGGTGTACAAGATGCCTTTGGAAGTGTTCAAAATCAAGAAGGTATCAATGTTGAAGATTTGTTTAACTACATGCAAATTAACGACGGTAGCATTGCAGATTTTCCAAAAGCTAATGCGGTAGATAAAGATACGTTCTTTGCGCTAGAATGTGATATCTGTATTCCTGCAGCTCTAGGAAATCAAATCACAAAAGAAAATGCACCAAGCATTAAGGCAAAATTAATTGCAGAAGGTGCAAACGGACCAACAAATGTTGAAGGAGAAAAAATCTTAATAGAGAGCGGAGTAACCATCATACCAGATATTCTGTGTAACTCTGGTGGAGTTGTGGGTAGCTATTTTGAATGGTTGCAAAATCGTAACGGAGAGCTATGGCAGTTAGACGAGGTTATGGCAAAGCTAGATAAAAAGCTAAAAGAATCTTTCGATAAAGTTTACGATTATGCAACTGTAGAAGGGGTAGATATGAGAACTGCTGCATTTAGTATTGCTATTAAACGTATAGAAAAAGCATATATAGAAAGAGGTATTTTTCCTTAATAAATAAAGTCTAGGTAAATGAAATACGGAAGTTTAATATTAGAGAAGAAAGAGTATGTGTATTTAAAGCGCATACTCAATATCTC
This sequence comes from Winogradskyella sp. MH6, assembly GCF_022810765.1. Taxonomy (NCBI): domain Bacteria; kingdom Pseudomonadati; phylum Bacteroidota; class Flavobacteriia; order Flavobacteriales; family Flavobacteriaceae; genus Winogradskyella; species Winogradskyella sp. MH6. The sequence goes on from NZ_CP094494.1 coordinate 1,695,326, forward strand.
TGGTTATGCTGAAGATCATGAAAGGCAAGAGTGTTTGATGAAGCTTTTTGAAGAGTTAAAATCTGCACATATTGTAGACGATGACCAAATGCCAGAGGATGTTGTAAGATTTAATAGTACGGTTACGGTAGCATACGAAAACGGTGTTAAAAAGACGGTGCAGGTTGTAATACCTTCTGAGAGGGACTTTAGAAATAACAAAATATCAGTTTTAACTCCTTTAGGATCTGCTTTAATTGGCTATTCTAAAGACGATAGTGTTATATGGAGTTTTCCACAGGGAAATGAAGAGATTCTTATTTCTGAAGTTAAACAAGAAAGAGAACTAGATAAGACTAACTTTTCTATTTAAATATTATTATGAATTCAATAGAAGATAAAATATACAATCATGATACTGATCTAGATATCACTCATAAGATTAATTCTATGGAGTTAAACAATTGGATAAACCATCTTCAGTACATAAAGAAGGAGCTTAGCAATTTTATAAGTATTTGTACGAAGGAGCTAAACAGTAAGTTAGAAAGTCCTGTTGTAATCCAAAGATTTAAGAAAAAGCAAAAAGAAAACGATACATTACTTAATGCGCTTTTGCAATACAATGGTGCAAGAGCTAAGATTATAGAGTGTGAAGATACCGAGTGCGACATGGTGTACATATCAGAACACGAGAGTTATAGAAGAAGCTATATCTATCATTTAGATAAATATAGAAGACTTAAAGATGAGTTTTTTAACAGTATAAAAGGAAAATTTACACTATTAAAAATAAGCTAATACTAGCCGCTGTTTAATAAGTGTACTAAATGTATAAAGTAGATGAGCATAGAAGATTGTGCCTGTATAAAGATCTAAAAGAGATCGAATTATGGTTATACAATCTAGAAATTATAAACGAAGACTTAAATCATTTCAAAACCCTAGAAAAACAGTTGATTAAAAGCGATTCGTTAGCCTATAAAATAAAAGCAAACCAGAGGACAAATGTACTGTTGATGGCAGGCTTATGTAAGTACGAAAACGAATTAAAAACCGAATTGGAATACAGTAAAACCAAGTATGATAACGTTAGAGTTAAGCACCATATGCAAAAACGTAAAAGTTATATAGACTACATGCAGAGTTATACCAAATTTAAAAATGAGGTATATCGGGTTTTATTAATGTTTAAGCGATAGAAAAAATAAAGCCTAAAATAACTTAATCTTTATATAGAATCACAAAGCCGAGTTTGGTTGATTATAATTTGATTGATTGCAAAAGCTAGATTTATCTTAGGTTTTGTGTGCAAACCGCAAAGTTAGTTGTCTTTGCGGTTTCTTTAAAGAATAGGTAGCAATGTTAATATGTTTTTTGGCGTATTTAAACAGCTGCAGTTAAGTTTAATGTTAATAATACATCAGTAATGTGAAAATATAAACAGTACTTATATTAGATCTAGATTTTAATATTTGTTAGTTAGCCGAAATGTGGAAATCTTATGCTTTAATTGTTAAGAAGTTTTAATTTATACGATGATACATTTCAATTACAACCGCAAGAGTCTTAATATTCTTGCGGTTATTTGTTAGGCGACTTAACAAACTAAAAGAGTTAGATTTTTAGGTGCTTAAAAGAGTATCCTAAATATTCAATCTCTACCTAAAAACTTTTAATGCAACTATGTGAATTGACAAAAACTCACATATTTTTTATTAATTTACCAACCAAACCAATGCTATTTTAACAAATTCATAATCCGAAAATAGCAATTATCATATTTATTTATATATTTGTGTAATCGATTACAATTAAAAATTTATTATGTCAAAATACGATACAAGATACGCATCTAGTCCACAAGCTGTAAAAAAGTACGATACCCAAGAATTAAGAGAAGAATTCTTAATTGAAAATGTTATGAAAACTGATGAATTAAGATGGGTTTATACGCATTACGACAGGTTTATGGTTGCAGGACTTGTGCCAGTTAATAAAAAGATAAAACTAGAAACGATAGATCCGCTTAAAGCATCTTTTTTTCTAGAAAGAAGAGAATTAGGAATTATCAATGTAGGAGGTTCAGGAATTATAACTGTAGATGGTGATACTTATGAATTAGATCATAAAGAAGCCTTATATCTTGGTCAAGGAAATAAAGATGTTGAGTTTTCTAGCAAAGATGCTAGTGAGCCAGCTAAATTCTATTTAAACTCTACACCTGCACACAAAAAATTTCCAAACAAAAAAATAGGAACTAATGATGTTGAGGTTATAGAGTTAGGTTCTGCAGAAACTGCAAATGCAAGAACATTGAGAAAATACATCGTAAACAGTGTTGTAGATGTATGCCAGTTACAAATGGGAATGACAACCATAAAAACTGGAAGTAGTTGGAATACTATGCCTGCTCACGTGCACGACAGAAGAATGGAGGTTTATTTCTATTTTGAAGTTCCAGAAGATCAAGCTGTTTGTCATTTTATGGGTCAACCACAAGAAACCAGACACATTTGGATGGGTAATGAAGAGGCAGTGATTTCTCCGCCTTGGTCTATTCACTCTGGTTCAGGTACAGCTAGTTATTCTTTTATTTGGGGAATGGCAGGTGAAAATCTAGACTACGGAGATATGGATGTTTGTAAGATTAATGAGTTAAGATAATCCTTGATATTATGTTTGATTTAACAGGGAAAACAGCGCTTGTTACTGGCTGTAAAAGAGGTATAGGCTTTGCAATGGCAGAAGCTTTAGCAGAAGCAGGTGCAGATATTATTGGTGTTTCGGCTTCATTAGAAAAAGAAGGTTCTGCAATAGGTAAAAGAGTTGCTGAAATCGGCAAAACATTCACAGCATACCAATGTGACTTTTCTAACCGAGAGTCACTTTACAATTTTATAAAGGCTGTAAAAGCTAGTCACCCTAAAATAGATATTCTAGTAAATAACGCAGGTACAATTTTAAGAAAACCAGCAGCAGAACATCCTGATGAATACTGGGATAAAGTTGTTGAGGTCAACCTAAATGCGCAGTTTATTCTAAGCAGAGAAATAGGTAAGGATATGGTTGCTAATGGTTCTGGTAAAATCATTTTCACCGCATCGTTGCTTACCTTTCAGGGAGGAATTACAGTACCTGGCTATGCTGCTTCAAAAGGTGCGATTGGTCAGTTAACAATGGCGCTTTCTAACGAATGGGCTTCAAAAAATGTACAGGTTAACGCTATAGCTCCAGGTTACATCGCTACAGATAATACGGAAGCTTTACGTAATGATGAGGATAGAAGTCAATCCATCTTAGCTAGAATTCCAGCAGGTAGATGGGGAAAACCAGAAGATTTTAAAGGTCCTATTGTATTCCTTGCTTCGAAAGCAAGTGATTATATGTCAGGTTCAATTTTAACCGTTGATGGCGGTTGGATGGGTAGATAAATTTTAAAAGAAATGAAACAGTTTATACACGATAATTTTTTGCTTGAAAATAAATATGCCGAAGAGCTATATCACAATTATGCAAAAAATCAGCCAATAATAGATTATCACAATCACTTACCTCCTCAAGAAATTTTAGAGGATAAAGTTTATAATAACCTTACTAAGGTGTGGATTAATGGTGACCATTACAAATGGAGAGCTATGCGTACTTTGGGTATTAACGAAAAATATATCACAGGCGACGCTTCAGATAAAGATAAGTTTCTAAACTGGGCTAAAACCGTACCATACACCATGCGTAACCCTTTGTATCATTGGACGCATTTAGAATTGACACGTTATTTTGGTGTTACGGATTTGTTGAATGAAAAATCAGCAGAGCGTATTTTCGAATCGACTTCAGAACAATTAAGTTCAGCAGATTATAGCTGTAGAAACTTGTTACGCAAAGTTAATGCTGAGTTGGTTTGTACTACTGAAGATCCTATCGACACCTTAGAACATCACCAAGCATTAGCTAAAAGTGATTTTGAAATAAAAGTAAGTACAGCGTTTAGACCAGATAAAGCTATTTTAATAGCTAATGACAGTTATAACGATTATATAAATGGTTTAGGCAAAGCTGCAGATATTGAAATTTCTACGTATCAAGATCTAAAAGATGCTTTAAGAAGCAGAATAAACTATTTCAATGATAATGGTTGCAGATTATGTGATCATGGGTTGAATCAAATTTCATTTGTTGAATACACAGACAATGAAGTTGAAGCTATTTTCAAAAAGAAATTAAATGGTGAAACTTTAGAAAAAGAAGACGTTCTTAAGTTTGAAACAGCTATACTTCTATACTTGTCTGAAACCTATCACGAATTTGGTTGGGTACAGCAATTTCACCTTGGTGCACTAAGAAATAATAATGCACGTATGCATAGTATTCTTGGTCCAGATACGGGTTGGGATTCTATTGGTGATTATCCACAAGCCGAAAAACTATCAGCGTTCTTAAACACATTAGACGGAAAAGATAAATTAACAAAAACTATAATTTATAATTTAAATCCGGCTGACAATGAAGTTATGGCGACCATGATTGGTAACTTTAATGATGGTAGTGTAAAAGGTAAAGTGCAGTTCGGTTCTGGTTGGTGGTTTTTAGATCAAAAAGACGGCATGACTAAACAGATGAATGCCTTATCTAATATGGGACTTATCAGTTGCTTTATTGGTATGTTAACTGATTCTAGAAGTTTCCTTTCTTTTCCAAGACACGAATATTTCAGAAGATTGTTGTGTAATTTACTTGGTGATGAAATACAAAGAGGTGAACTGCCAAAAGAAGAGCTAGAATGGATTGGTAAAATCGTTTCAGATATCAGCTATTTCAATGCTAAGGAATATTTCAACTTTTAAGCAGTAGAATATGTCTAAGGCAGATGTTTTTTTTGAGCAAGATAAGATGGAATGGGAAATTCTAGAGGATAAAATTAGTCGTCAAATCGTTGGTTACGATGATACAATGATGATGGTTAATGTGAAATTTAAGAAAGATGGAGTAGGGCAAATGCACAATCATATCCATACACAGTCTACACATATATCTAGTGGTAAATTTGAAGTCACTATCGGAGATGAGAAAAAAATATTAAAACAAGGAGATTCTTTTTTTGTGCCGTCAAATATAATGCATGGAGTAGTTTGTTTAGAAGAAGGAATGCTGATAGATATTTTTAATCCTGTTAGAAAAGATTTTTTAGAGAATAAAATTTAAAGAGAAATTATGAAGAAAACATCCCGATATTTTATTCTTTTTCTAGCAACTATGCTGTCAGTTTTTAGTTGTGGTGAAATGAGTGATGTAGAAACCATAAAGTTGGCGCATAGTCTTGATGTTAATCATTCTGTGCACAAAGCTATGGTTAAAATGGGTGAAGATTTGGCTGAGATTTCAGGTGGAAAAATGCAGTTGGAAATTTACCCAAGTCAACAATTAGGAACCGAGCGTGAGTGTATAGAACTACTTCAAATCGGAAGTTTGGATATGACCAAAGTTTCAGTAGGAGTTATGGAAAATTTCGCTCCTCGTATGAAGGTTTTTGGATTGCCATATTTGTTCAAGGATAGAGAACATGCTTTTGAGATTCTAGATGGTCCAATTGGTCAAGAACTCTTAGACGAAGGTACTAAATACTGGATAAAAGGTATGTGCTATTACGATGCAGGAAGTAGAAGTTTTTACACCAAAGATAAACCAATTAACACCCCTGAAGATTTAAAAGGTCTTAAGGTTAGAGTTATGGAAAGTGTAACTGCTATGGACATGGTAAAAAGCTTAGGTGGCTCACCAACTCCAATATCTTGGGGAGAATTATACACGTCTTTGCAACAAGGCGTTGTAGATGGAGCAGAAAATAATCCTCCAAGTTTTTATTTATCTAGACATTACGAGGTATGTAAATACTACTCATTAGACGAGCATACAGTATTACCAGATGTACTAATCATAGGAACACATATTTGGGATAGATTATCTGAGCAGCAAAGGGCTTGGTTAAAAGAAGCTGTAGATAAGTCTGTTGGTTACCAACGTAAACTTTGGGCTGAAGCAGAACAAGAAGCTTTAGAAGAGGTGCAGAAAGCAGGAGTAACTGTGGTAAGGCCAGATAAAACAGCTTTTGAAGAAGATGTGAAAGATGTTTATGAAACCTACAGTAAGGATGAGGATATGAAAGACCTAATCAATCGTATTAAGAATAATTAGATCGATGAGAAAAAAGATAGATAAGATTTTAGGAAACCTTCTCATTGTTATAATGGGTGTCATGGTTATCAATGTTATTTGGCAAGTATTTACAAGGTTTGTTGTGGGTACACCAAGTTCATTTACAGATGAATTGGCAAGATACCTTATGGTTTGGTTGGGTATTTTAGGTGCGGCTTATGTTTCAGGTAGAAATATGCACGTGGCTATTGATGTTTTACCTCAAAAAGCATCAAATAAAACACAAAAGAAATTAAAGATAGTAGTATATGTACTTATAATTCTATTTGCACTTTTTGCCATGGTAATAGGCGGAAGCAGACTTGTATATATTACCTATGTTTTAGATCAACAATCACCAGCATTACAAATCCCATTGGCTATTGTCTATTTAGCAATTCCTGTAAGCGGTTTGTTGATTATTTATTATAAAGTTTCAGACATTATAAATATTAAGTAGTTATGGATTATATCCCAATTTTAGTATTAGTTATAAGTTTTGTGGGTTTATTGTCCATTGGTACACCTGTAGCTTGGAGTATTTCCATTTCTTCAGTACTTACAATGTTAGTAAGCATTCCTGCGATGCCAGCATTCACTACGGTTTCGCAACGTATGGGAACAGGTTTAGATAGCTTTGCATTATTGGCCATACCATTCTTTGTTTTATCTGGTCAATTGATGAATAAAGGAGGTATAGCCCATAGGCTCATTGCTTTTGCAAAGACTTTGGTGGGTTCTCTTCCAGGTGGATTAGCACTGATAAATGTAATTGGTGCGATGCTCATGGGAGCAATCGCAGGTTCTGCAATGGCTTCGGCTTCTGCAATGGGAAGTATTCTTGGACCAGAAATGGAGAAAGAAGGGTATTCTAAAGAATTTGGTGCAGCAGTTAATATTACTTCTGCAACCACGGGTTTAATTATTCCACCTAGTAATGTTCTTATTGTATACTCACTTGCGAGTGGAGGTGTGTCTATTGCAGCATTGTTTTTAGCAGGCTATATTCCTGGGATTCTTACTGGTTTATTCCTTATGATGGTTGCAATGTTTTGGGCTAAAAAGAAAAAATATAAATTAGGAAAGCGTAGTTCTTTAAAGGAAGTTTTTAAAACATTTATTGATGCCGTACCAAGCCTTTTCTTATTGGTAATTGTTATCGGTGGAATTGTTACAGGTATTTTTACTGCGACAGAAGCCTCAGCAATAGCAGTTTTATACACATTAATTCTTGGTTTTGCTTACAAAGAAATCAATTTCAAAACTTTACCACAGATTTTATTAGATTCTTCTTCTACAACAGCAGTAGTTATGCTATTGATTGGAGCGTCAATGAGTATGTCTTGGGTAATGTCTTTTGAAAACATACCTCAAAGTATCAGTACATCTTTGTTGGCTGTTAGTGATAACCCTATTATTATACTTTTAATCATCAATCTAATCTTATTGTTTGTGGGCATATTTATGGATATGACACCAGCAGTATTAATATTTACTCCAATTTTCTTACCAGTAGTGGTAGATCTTGGAATGGATCCAATTCAATTTGGTATTATCATGGTTCTTAACTTATGTATTGGGCTGTGTACACCTCCCGTCGGGTCCGTCCTCTTTGTTGGAGTTGGTGTAGCCGAAACAACCATTCAGAAGGTAATGAAACCATTATTACCGTTGTTTTTAGCTATGGTAGTAGCTTTATTTTTAGTAACGTATTTCCCGCAATTAACACTTTGGTTGCCAAGTGTATTTAACCTTTAAAATAGATTAGAATGTCAGTAACGATAGACAATAAATTAAATAGATCAAACTTAGGATTAGAAGAAAGATTACCTATAAAAGTTATACAGTTTGGTGAAGGTAATTTCCTTAGAGCATTTGTAGATTATGCTATTCAGCAATTAAACAAGTCAGCAGATTTCAATGCAGGCGTAGCTGTTGTGCAGCCGATTGATAGAGGTATGGTTGATATGTTGAATGATCAAGACGGACTGTATACCTTGTTTTTGAAGGGTATTCAAAAAGGGGAAGAAATTCAGACTAAAGAACTTATTACCAATATTGTTAAAGGTATCAATCCTTATGCGGATTTTCAGCAGTATTTAGATTTAGCAAAAGAAGAAGAATTACAATTTATTATATCTAATACAACTGAAGCAGGTATAGCTTATGTAGAAAGTGATACTATGGAAATGCAGCCACCAAGCTCGTTTCCTGCTAAGCTGACAATGTTATTACATAAGCGTTTTCAGCATTTTAATGGTGCTTCAGATAAAGCATTGACAATTATTCCTTGCGAGTTGATTAATTACAACTCAGATACTTTAAAAGAAATTATTTTAAAATATTGTGCAGATTGGAATCTTGAAGAAGGCTTTAAAACATGGTTAACTGAACACTGTTCGTTCCACAATACATTGGTAGATCGTATTGTTCCTGGCTACCCAAAAGATCAAATTGAAGAATACAACGCGCAGTTAGATTATAAAGACAATTTAATCGTTTCAGCGGAAACCTTTTTACTTTGGGTTATTGAAGGAGGTGATGACTTAAAAGCAAAACTACCTTTTGATAAGACTGATCTAGATGTAAAAATCGTTAAGGATATGCAGCCTTATCGTACCAGAAAAGTACGTATTTTAAATGGTGCGCATACTTCTATGGTACCATTTTCATTGCTTTATGGGAATGAAACAGTAAAAGAAACTGTTGATAATGAATTTACAGGAGCTTTTGTAAACAGTGCAATTTTTGATGAAATCAATCACGTGTTACCAATGGATAAAGCAGAATTAGATAGTTTTGCTGAAGAAATTCTAGACCGTTTTAGAAATCCATTCATCAAGCATAAATTAGCTGATATCGCTTTAAATTCTATTTCAAAATTTAAGGTAAGAGTACTACCAAGTTTGTTAGAGTATAACGAGAAATTTCAAAAGTTACCAGCGCATTTAACATTTGCTTTCGCGTGTTTAATTCGATTCTATAAAGGAGAATGGCATGGTAAAGCATTGCCTATAAAAGATAGTGAAGACATTGTAAATGCATTCAAAACAATTTGGGCTAGTAATGACTATAAAAGTGTTGCAAGCGCTACACTTGAAAAGACTGATTTTTGGGGTGAAGACCTTACAAAAGTCAATAACCTTGTTGAAACTATAGAAGTAGCTCTAGAAGAAATTGATGCTAATGGAGTTGAGCAAGGTTTGAAAAACTTTAAGGATAAAATTTAAGATTAATAAACCGAAAGGTGATGCAAAAGAAATTAATAAAAGTACATCCAAGTGATAATGTTGCAGTTGCTTTAGAAAACCTAAAAGCAGGTGAAGTTGTAACATTCGAAGGACAAGATATAAAGGTTGTTTCAGATGTTAAGGCAAAGCATAAGATAGCCCTTACTGATTTGCAATCTGGAGACAAAATCATTATGTACGGTGTTTTGGTTGGTAAAGCTAATACACCTATTATGCTCGGTGATGTTTTAACCATAAACAATGTAAAACACGAAAGTGCCAAAGTCACTCAGAAAACAGATACTACAGGTTGGTCAGCACCAAATGTAGACAAGTGGAAAGACAAAACATTCATGGGTTATCACAGAGAAGATGGACAAGTTGGTACTGCCAATACGTGGTTATTCTTTCCTTTGGTTTTTTGTGAAAACAGAAACATTGAGTTATTAAAAGATATTTTTGAAAAAGAACTATTGACTCAAAAGTCTAATAGCCACAGAATGTTATTACGTTCGTTGGTTAATGAAGGAGATGGAAATACTGCGGTTGAACCAGAACAAACCACAAATGTTTTTGATAATATTGAAGTGAAATTCATTACGCATCCTGGAGGCTGTGGTGGTATTCGTCAAGATTCTGAAAGTTTAGCACGTTTGTTAGCTGGTTATGTGAAAAATCCTAATGTAGCAGGTGCAACAGTATTGAGTTTGGGGTGTCAAAATCTTCAGATTGATATCTTCAATAAAGCATTAGAGGCAATTAGCCCAAACAACAAAAAACCAGTGTTGATGTACGAACAGCAACAAATGGGTACTGTTGATGAAATGCTAACGGCTATCATTAAAAATTCTTTTGAAGCCATCAAAGAGGCTAATAAAATAGAAAGACAACCAGCTCCATTGTCTAAACTTAAAATAGGTTTAGAATGTGGTGGTTCAGATGGCTTTTCAGGTATTTCAGCAAATCCAACCTTGGGTTATACTTCAGATATGTTAGTAGCACTTGGTGGAACGGCAATTTTAGCTGAATTTCCAGAGCTTTGTGGTGTAGAGCAGGAGTTGGTAAACAGATGTGTAGAAGAGGACAAAGCGAACAAGTTTTTAGGCTTAATGCAAGCCTTTGAAAAATCTGTTGTAGATGCTGGTTCTGGTTTTGATATGAACCCTTCTCCAGGAAACATCAAAGACGGATTAATTACAGACGCTATGAAATCTGCTGGTGCAGCTAAAAAAGGTGGAACATCACCAGTTGTAGATGTTTTGGATTATGGCGAATATGTGACTAGTCCTGGACTTAACTTATTGTGCACACCAGGAAATGATGTGGAAAGTACTACAGCTATGGTAGGTTCTGGAGCAAACATTGTGTTGTTTACAACAGGTTTGGGAACACCAACAGGAAATCCAATTACACCAGTAATAAAAGTATCATCAAACTCTGAATTAGCAGCAAAAATGAGTGATATCATTGATGTTGATACTGGCGATGTAATCAAAGGTGAAAAGACAATAGAGGAAATGGCAGAAACGATGCTTCAATATATTATTGATGTGGCTAGTGGCACCATAAAATCTAAAGCAAGTATTTTAAATCAAGACGATTTTATTCCTTGGAAACGTGGTGTGTCTTTATAAATAAGGTTTTCAGCTAGAATTACGCAGAAGCTTCACTTTTTATTTTAAGCGAAGAGTCTCTAATAACGAGTTCTGGCTGAAGTACTATTTTCTCACTTTCTTTTTTTGGTTCTTTGTTGTCAACTTCTTTAAGAAATACTTTAGCGGCAATTCTACCCATTTCTATTGGAGACTGATCAACTGAGGTAATAGAGAGTTCCATAAATTTTGTAAAAGGCTCGTTACTGAATCCTACAACGCTTATGTCTTCAGGTATCCTTAAACCTTGCTCTTTTATTTCTTGGATGGCACCAAGCGCACTAAAATCTGATGAAGAAAATATAGCATCAGGTGGGTTAGCCATTTTCAACAACTTCTTTGTGGTTTTTCTACCCTCAATGACCTTACTGAAGGTTTCTATAACTAGACTTTCATCAAATTCTAAACCATGATCTAATATGGCTTGTTTATAACCAAGATAACGATTTTTAAAGATTTCTAAAGAACGATTGTTAGATAGGTGAGCAATACGCTTACAACCTTGTTCAATAAGGTGTTTTGTGGCTTGATATGCGCCATTAAAGTCATCAATAGTAACAGAGCTTACACCTGGGATTTCTTTTTTTCTATCAAAGAAAATTAGCGGCACTTTTTTATGAGCAATGTTGTCAAAAATTTTATTTTTTGTTTTGGCATTGGAAATGGACATTAAAATACCGTCAACTTGCGCATTCAATAAGGAGTTTATATTACCTGCTTCTTGATTTTCTTGGTCATGTGTTTGGCAAACAATAACGTGATAGCCTTTAGGATATAATTCTTCCTCTATGCCTCTGATTACTGAAGCAAAGAAGTTACTGTCCATACGAGGTACAATAACACCGACGTTATAACTTTTTCCGCTCTTTAACGCTCTAGCAAGTGTATTTTGCTCATAGTTCATTTTTTGAGCAGTTTCTTGAACTAACTTTCGTGTCTTCTCACTAATTTTTGGGTTGTTATTTAGAGCTCTAGATACAGTTGCAGCGGTAAGTCCAACCTCTTTGGCTATATCGTAAATAGTAGTCTTTTTCTTCATTAAATTCAAGTGCTGAATAAACACGTAAATCTAAGCATTTTATTTTAAGTAAGTTTTGTTTGAAATTAGAAATTCATTATTATTGTGTAATCGATTACGCAATTCTTTTTAAGATGAAAAAATTTAACATTACCATATGGCAATTTTTAATGATTATTGCTTTATTATCAACTTACAGTTGCAGCAGTGATAGTTCATCAAATGAACCTTCATCATTTGTTGAGGTAGAATCTATATCTATATTAGGAAATACAATTACAGATGGTGGTACAAGTCAACTATCTGTAACGGTTACACCCAGTAATGCAACTGACACTTCGGTAACATGGTCCGTTTCTAATAGTAGTGTAGCTACAATTTCCAATTCAGGATTATTAACGGCAATTTCCAATGGTTCGGTAACCGTTAGAGCAACAGCACAAGATGGTTCTGGTATTTTTGGGGAGCAGATTTTTGAGATTTCTGGAGTTGGCAATCCGGTTAACGGAACAGTTGTAGAAACGTCGCAACAAATTTTAGCAGCAATAGCCTCTGCCAATCCTGGAGAAAATATCTATGTTAGAGGTGGTGATTATATTTTCAATTCTACGATACATATTTCAAGTGATGGTTCTAATGCGAATTTAATTTCACTTTTAGCATATCCATCCGATACCGAAAGACCTCGATTTAACTTCTCTTCTATGTCTGAAAACTCATCTAACAGAGGGATTGAGCTTTCAGGTGATTATTGGCATATTAAAGGCATTGATGTCTATGCAGCAGGAGATAATGGTTTACACATATCAGGAAGCAATAACACTATAGAGTTTTGCACGTTTAGCGAAAATAAAGACTCCGGATTACAGATTGATGGAGGAGGAAGTAACAATATTGTTCTGAATTGTGATTCTTATTATAATGCCGATTCTTCTTTGGAAAATGCCGATGGTTTTGCCTGTAAGTTAAATGCAGGTTCTAATAATAAATTTATAGGTTGTAGAGCTTGGCAAAACCTTGATGATGGTTGGGATGGTTATTTAAGAGATACCGACAATATTACGACTACTTACGAAAACTGTTGGGCTTTTAAAAATGGCTATTTAATGAATGGTAGTGTAGGAGCAGGTGATGGTAATGGCTTTAAAACAGGTGGAAGTGATGATAAAACATTAAAACATAATGCTGTTTATACCAATTGTATTGCTGCTGGTAATGTTTATGACGGGTTTGACCATAATAGTAATCGTGGTGAAATAGAAATCTATAACTGTTCCGCTTACAGCAATGGCAGAAATATTAGTTTTAGTTCTACCAATATTGCTCAATTTTTATTGATAAAGAACACATTTTCGTTTGATGGTAACAATAATGATGGATTTTCTGCAACGACCACAGACATTACAAGCAATGGCTGGCAAAATGGAATTACAACCAATGCGTCAGATTTTATAGCTGTAGATATCGATTTGCTAGCCTCTCCAAGAAACGAAGATGGAAGCTTACCTGATATTAATTTCTTAAAGCTCGTATCAGGAAGTGATTTGATTGATGCAGGCGAAGATGTAGGTCTTCCTTTTAATGGGTCGGCTCCAGATATAGGTGCTTTTGAGTTTGAATAATTAAATGTTAGTAGATGTATTACATTTCATCTACTAACATATTAGCATAAACTTCAATATTAGAATAGTTCTCATTCAAGGTGTTTAAATGAGCGTCCTCTTTGTTTTTATTTAATTTAAGCTTTCGCTCCCATTTGTCTGGTATACCATCTCCATCAGAATCTTTTAAAGCTTCCTTAGACTTTATTTTTGGCCAACTACCAACATTATTTTGGGAGTCTATGATACCATCTTTATAACTTACTTTTCCTTTCTTTACATTTTTTACAAGTCGTTTGTCAACCTTATCTCTAGAATAACTAGCTCCAGAACTTTTAAGTACTTTGTTGAAAGCAGTTTCAGCATTGGAAGTAGAAATGTTGTTGCTTATATCTATTGAAGTTTCTAGTTTAGCAAGTTCAGGGTTATTACATTGTACACCACCATCCCAATTATTCTCAGTGATATCTTCATAATTATAAACATAATTTCCATCAACATAGAATTTTCCGTAAGGTTCAGAAGGGCTTACGATTCTGTCTAATTTAGAAGAAGTCGTGGCAGGACCTGATTTAAAATAGTTGTTTACAATATTGTATGTTCCTTTTTCACCACCATAAATGTTATTTTCACCCCAATTATAAATTACATTATTTCTGAAATCTACAAATTCATTTTCTGAATTTTCTGTGGTTTTAGAGCCGCTAAATCTTGGGTTTCTACTATTGTTATTAGCGATAAGATTATGATGAAACGAAGTGTTCACTCCACCCCAAATTCCGCCATAACCATGAGCTCCCTTTTTGTGTACAGATCTGTTAAGAGCTTCGGAAACAATATTCCATTGAAACGTAAAATTTTTGTTGTTGTAGAAGGAAGCATTTTCATCGGTTCCCCAACTAATAGAGCAGTGGTCTATGATTACATTTTCGGTGTCTCTGCAACCAAGAGCATCACCTTCAATAGCGTTAATATCTCCCATTCTAAATCTTAGATATCTTATGATAACATTATTGGATTTTATAGTCACTGGGTAGCCTTTTAGTGTAATTCCTCCACAAGGTGCAGTTTGCCCTAATATAGTTAAATCGCCTTTGTTAATGTCTAATTTAGATTGAAGTTCAATAGTGCCAGAAACATCAAAAACAATAATTCTAGCCCCTTTCTTTAAGATGCCTTTTCTAAGGCTACCTTCTCCGCTATCATTAAGATTTGTAACTTTATAAATAAAACCACCTCTTCCGCCAGTTGCATGTTGCCCAAAACCTTCAGCAGTAGGAAACGCTATTTGCTGAGCTGAAATCCCTAAAAAGGATAAAAGGTTAAATAGTAATATTAAGGCTTTATTTTTCATGTTTAATCTTCAAATTAAATTTAATAAAAAAGGAGAAATGTTATTTGAACAAATCTCCTTTTAAAAGACTAACTTATCTAAATATCAATATTATTGTCTCCAACGTGGATCACCAACTTGATTATCAATTAATGATTGAGTTGTAATTGTAAAATCACCATTAAGAGGATCAACAAAACCAGGATCTGTGGTTGTGTAACTCGATGATGTATCGTATCTAAGTACTGTAGGGTCATAGAACGTAGGTGCATTAAAGTAGTTATTATTACTAAATGTAATGAACTCATCTGTTCTTGTTTGGTCTGAGTAGCCTTCAGATGCCGTATCTGTAATTAAAGTATTGTTTACCGTAATATCATTGTCTTGGAATCTTACATATAGAATTCTTCTACTTGAAGAGTTAGAGCAGGCGTATAATGTACAACTGTCTATTGTTAGATTACAAGTAAAACCTGATTGGGTAGAAGTTCCAGCATCATCAATTCTAAAGAAATCTCTTCCTGGCGCACAATTGTTGAATGTACTGTTGCTAAAATTAACATTTAGTACATCAGAGTTTCTGAAGTCAAAGAAATCACCACCACTTGTTAAGACATTTGTGACAACACAGTTTTCAACTGTTATTGATTGTACAATAGCATCGGTAACATTTCCTGCTATAAACGATCTGTTATAATCATGAACATTACAACCACTTACCAATAATGAGTTGTAGTTGCCAGTAGCAGTATATCTTAGCATATCTGTTAAATCTGTAGCGACATCACCAGTAAGGTCTAAGTCTATAAGCTCAACATCAGTAGCGCCATCTACTACAGAAAAACTTACTTTCAGTAAAGGTTTGTCAAAACTGTAAAGACCTCTAATAGTTAAAGATTTGTCTAAAGTAATTGTACCAACTTGTGCAGTATAGTCACCAGCATCTAATACTAAAACATCACCAGGATTAGCATCAGCTACCATTTGAAATATATCATCAGAAGGCGTCACTAAAATACCATCTCCAATATCAATACCTGTAGTAAATGTTAAAACACCTCTAATGGTAGTGCCATTAAGTATTTGTACTGTATAATCTGTTTCACCTGTAAGCCCTGTTACTGTAGCAACACCTTCTGCAATTTCTTGTGCAGATAAAGTGTAAGTAATGTTACCAGGTACCAAAAACAATTCAGTAACGGTAGTATTAGGCAACCATCTAAAAGTTGCTTCGGTAGCTAAAATATCCTCAGGTACAATAGGGTAAAAAATCTGCTCAGTTAATGTCTCTGCCGTTGTGGTAGCATAAGTAGAATTTTCCAATCCTCTAGAGCTTATGGCTTGCACTCTTATGTAATAAAATGTTTCTTGTTGCATTTCTACTTGAACAGGAACCTGATCTGAAGTAACGTTAACAGTTTCTACGATGGTAGAAAAAGACGGATCTTCACTAAATTCTACAACATAGTTCTCAACATAAGGGTCAGAATCCCATTGAAGCTCTACAACGACTTGATTTCTAATAAATGCTTGTAATCCAACAGGTGCAAACTCACGACTTACGTTTAGCTCTTCAATAACTTCATCTGGACTGTCACATCCCGAAAATGTAAACAGTAGAGAAAATAGCACTATTGAACACTTTAAAATATATCTTGCTTTCATCTTGTTTTAAGTTTCTTAATTAATAGTTATTAATAGCCGTAATCGTTAACTAATTGACCGTTACTTGCATCTAAAAAGACTTGCCATATAGGCCAAAATTGTCTGTCATCAGGATTTACGCCTAGCTTATATATAGAGTTAATCATGTCGTCTTCTAAAGCAGTCCAATCTTGCTCAGCGTAATCAGGTCCTGGGTTTGTAGTTTCATTTCTGTTTAAACCATAGATATCTAGCGTTTCTCCATCCTCTTCATATTTGTAATAAAGAGTAGTTGGTACGTCTGCGTATTCACCCATTCTATTTTTAAGGTTAAACATTTTTACTTTAGCTTCATCTAAATTAGCACCAAGTAAGTTCCAACGAATTAAGTTCATTTTACGTTCCATTTCGCCAGTAAACTCGTATTTGTGTTCATTTACTATAGCTTCAAACATATCTGCAGAGCTTGATAAACCATCAACGTATGCATCTACTTTTTCTGCATGTAATTCAGAAGGGAATGCACGTCTTCTCAATTCTTTTAAATATGGTGCAGCAGCACCAGGTCCTTGTAATTCATTAGCAGTTTCAGCTGCAATCAATAATACTTCTGCATAGCGCATGTAAATTTTGTTTACACCATCATCATTAGTAGACGTCACATAGCGATTCATCCACTCATATCTGTATTTTCCAAAATACCAAGTATCTAGTCCTACTAATTCTTGTTGTGCAAAACCGTCAGTTGGATTTCCCCATTGATAAGGTACACAAGTAACATCTCTACGAGTATCATCTTCATCAAAATCGTAAAATACGGTTGGTAATGGTCCTGCGATTCCACCTCTAGCTTGGCCTGTATATTGGTCTACTCCTCGGTGTCTAACAGCAAAAGAAAATAGTACTCTACCACGACCAGCTGCGAAAGGAATCTCCCAAAGCGATTCATTACCTGCTATCACAGATTCTTCATTGTAATTTCTCCATAATGTTTCAAAAGAAGGTTCTAAATTCGCCTTACCGCTTCCAATAACATCTGTAGCTTCATTAAAAGCTAATGTGTACATATTTTGCACAGAAAGATCAGGATCATTACTTCTTCTTATGCCATCAGGATATTGTTGAAAACCTGAAGCAGCTAGAGCTAATCTTGCTCTGAAAGCTTTAACAAATGCTTTGTTTGCTCTCTCTACTGTACTTGTTGTAGAGTTTTCATTTGGCCATCCTACTAAGTCTTCAGCCTCACCTAAATCAGCAATAATTTGTTTATAGATAACATCTCTGCTTGTTTTAGGTAAGTATAATGTTTCTGCAGAAATAGGTTCAAAACGAGCAGGAACATCTCCCCAAGTTTTTAATAAATCTGCATAATATATTGCTCTGTAAGTTAATGCCTCGCCTAGTAATTGACCAAGAGCTGTACCTGGCTCTGGGTTTCCATACGTTCTTAGACCTCTGATACATAAGTTTGCACGTTCTATACCTGCGTACATCATTGCCCAAACGTTATTGTCTCTGTTCATTTGAGTATTTGTAGGAGTCGCATCGTATATCATTAATTCTCCTTGAGAGCTACCTACTTCATCAGAACTGTAATTCCATTCTGTATCTGTATTAAAACCATAAAAAGGAATATAACGACCTCTGTAGGAATTAGTTTGTCCCATACGTTCTAGTATGCCATCTACAGCACCTCTTGCTAAATCTGGTGTAGAGAAGATAACCGATTCATCTCCAGATGATGGTGCAGGTGCATCTAAAAAGTCTTTGTCAAATTCTTGACAGGAATTAAATATTCCCGCTAGAATGAGTAATGTTAGAAATATTGTTTTTTTCATTTTCAAAGTTTTTTAAAAGTTAAGGTTTAAACCAAAAGCAACTTGCCTACTTCTAGGATATGCTGAGTAATCTACACGAGGTGTAAATGTTGTTTTTCTTCTTGTTGACACTTCTGGATCTAAGCCAGAGTAATTAGTCCATACAAAAACGTTGTTAGCAGTAACGTAAAGTCTTAGTTTAGTAATTCCAAAATCAGACACCGCAGATTCTGGTAATGTATAACCTAAAGTTATTGTATTTAATCTTAAGTAAGAACCATCCTCAACAGCCCAGTCACTAAATACATACCTTTGCATGTAAGGAGACCACATAGTTGTATTAGCATTTAATGCTTCTAATTGCGATGGGTCTGTTACGAGTTGACCTGTAGAAGGATCTAAATTTGTCCATCTAACGCCATCAGCAAAAGTGGTAGTTAAGTTCCCAAAGTCATTGCTTTCTCTTGGTGTGTTTGAATGAATTTTGTTAGCATTATATACATCAAAACCAACACTAAAATTAAATGCAGCACTAAAGTCAAATCCGTAAGCACGTGCGCTTAAAGTCATACCTCCAGTAAAATCTGGGTTAGCATCTCCAATTACTGTATTGTCATCATTATCTACAACTCCGTCTCCATTAATATCTTTAAGCTTTAGAGCACCAGGTCTAACAAATCCATCTCCAATTACAGCGCTGTTGTCTACAACACCATCTCTTAATGTATATTCTCCGGTAGTTGAGTCATAATCAAAATCAGAAACTTCATAACGACCGTCACTTTGGTAGCCATACATAATGCCTAAAGGAGAACCTACTTGTACAAGATAATCATTTCCTATTTGACTAGAAGCCCACTCCGATGTCCAACCGAAATCTTCTAATTCACCTAATGAGTTGATGCGATTGGTGTTAGCACTAACATTAAATGATAAATCCAATCCGTAGTTCTCTTTGCTTATCACAGAATAATTCACCAAGGCTTCAAAACCTGTGTTTTGTATTTCACCTATATTTCTAAATTGGTATTCGTAACCAGATCCTGGTGTACGGAAAGCCAACAATAAATCTTTAGTAACGTTTTTGTATAATTCAAACGATCCACTTAAACGACCATCAAAAAGAGAATAATCTAAACCAAGGTTTTGAGTAACAGTTGTTTCCCATTTCAAATCTGGATTAGCTAGTACATTTGAAGCAGCCCAATAGTTATCTATACCATTTATGTAAGAAGTATTGTAAGATTGAAACGTTTGGATGGTTTGTCCCGTAGGAATGTTATTGTTACCAGCTTCACCATAACTTAAACGTAACTTTAATGAATTTAACCAATCTGCATTTTTAAGAAATTCTTCTTCAGAAACCTTCCATGCAACAGCAGCAGAAGGGAAGTATCCCCAACGATTATCACCTAAGAACTTACTTGAGCCATCAATACGATAAGTTGCAGTAAGTAAGTACTTGTTTTTATAGCCATAATTAGCACGACCAAAGAACGATAATAATTTATCTTCAGGACTGTAAAAATTATTTACAGAAAAGGGAGTTCCTTGAGTTGTTAAATTTACACTTGTATTAAAGTCAAAAGCTGATGGGAAACCATGAAGCTCGCTAGTAACTTGATTGTTTTTAGCAATAATCATTTCCTCACCTACCAATAATTGAAGACTATGATCTGCTCCAAGATGATTTTTAAAATCATAGTTAATGGTATTAGCGTTTCTAAAATCTTCACGTTTTCTATCTCTAATAACTAAACTAGGTAGACCTTGATTTTCAACAGCAGGTCTGTTACTAGAAAAGTATGTTGATTTACCGTAAAAGCGATAGTCTAAATCATTTCTGTTGTTAAGTGTAACACTCGTTTTGAGTTTAAGATTATCTATAACTTCCCATTCAAAACTACCAGATAAGTTTAAGTTTTTTCTCAATTGTCTTCTTTGGTTGTCGTCTACAGCTACGAATGGGTTAACCAAATCGCTAAAGAAAGTTTCTTCTGTATTAGTTGGGTCAAAACTAGTTAATGGTATAGGGGAATATCTTATTGAGTGCTTTAGTCTAGAATCTGCAGAAGATATTTCATTTTGTTCATTAGCTCCACCACCATTAATTTCTGTGTCAGAATAACGAGCGTTGAAGGTTAAATTAACTCTGTCGCTAGCTTTGCTCTTTAATGCTAAGGATAAATTGTTTCTTTTGAAGTTAGAACCAACCATAATTGCCTTTTCATCATAAAGCGCATAGTTGAAATTGAAATTGATTTTTTCAGATCCACCTCTAATTGACAAGTCTCTACTTTCTACTTCTCCAGTACGACCATAGATTAATTCTTGCCAATTGTTTCCTTTCATGCCAACATATTGGTCATAATCCTGATATAGACCATAGTTTTCTTCATAGGTCTCTAATTCATCATTTAACAACCAATATTCGTATTGCCATTTTACAAAATCTTCTGGACTTAATACATCTATTGTGTTTGCAATCTTTTTTACACCATAAAATGTATTAAAGTTAACCGCAATTTTACCTTCTCTACCACTTTTAGTTGTTATAATAACAACACCATTTGCACCTCTAGAACCATAAATAGCTGTTGAAGATGCATCCTTTAAAACACTAATATTGGCAATATCTGAAGGTGAAATATCACTTAAATTATTGATAGGAAATCCATCAACAATAATTAAAGGAGAACTGTCTTGTGTTATAGATCCTGTACCTCTTACCTTTATTTGAACTTCGGCATCTGGAGACCCTTCGGTTGATAAAACTTGAACACCTGCAAGACGACCTGTTAAGGTTTCGGCAACATTAGATATGTTCTGCTCTTTTAAGTCATTACCACTAACAGTAACAACTGAGCCTGTTAAATCGGATTTTCGTGCAGTACCATAACCAATTACAACAACTTCGTCTAGTGCTTCTTGGCTTGGCTTTAATTCAACATTAACTGTTGATTTGTCTCCAACTTTTATTTCTTGTGTAGCGTATCCTAAATAAGAAAACACCAATATAGCATTTGGTCCATCAACAGTAAGAGAATAATTACCGTCAAAATCTGTAGATGTACCGTTTGTAGTTCCTTTAACTAATACAGATGCACCAGGAACTGGTCCGCCCATATCTTCTGCCGTCACAGTACCTGTTATAGTTTTGCTTTGGGCAAATAAGCATGAACCGCTCAAAAGGAATAATACGATTAAGGATTTCGAAATAGTTTTTTTCGAAATAATACTGTTAGTACCAGTTTCTTTCCGAAAAAAAAGCAAATGTTCAAATAGAGAGTTAAACATGAGATTTTGAGTTAGTTTATAAATTAGTTTAAATATGTAATCGATTGCACAAATTTATCGTTAATTTTGAAATACACAAATTTTTGTTAAGATTTTTTTCGATATGTTAATTTTTTTGTACAAATATTGTTTAGTCCATAATACCATTGAAAACCAGAAAAAAAATAAAATTTTTAATGATGCTGAAATTGAAGAAATTATATAATTTAGTAATCGATTACATTAATACTGAATTTATACTATTAAGTACTTATGAATAGAATTAAAATTTTAATATGTCTTTTGTTTGGCTCTTTCATTATCCAAGCTCAAAATTATTACATGTCCAATCCTGAAGGTTTTGGTGAAAATACAACAGGTGGTGGAAGCTCTTCTCCTGTTATTGTGGATAATTACAATGCTTTTAAAAGTATGCTTTTGTTGTCATCACCACAAGTCATCCTTGTTTCGGGTACAATAGTTTTATATTCAGGTCAAAATATCAGTGAAGTTGTTACTAATAAAACTATCATAGGTTTGCCTGGTGCTAGGCTAGTCAATAATACCCAAACACAATCTGGTTCTGGCATTTTGAATTTAAAAAATGGATCCAATAATGTTATCATAAGAAACTTAATTTTTGAAGGGCCTGGTGCTTATGACATTGATGGAAGAGATAATTTATCTGTTGAGGGCTGTACAAATTTATGGGTGGATCACTGTGAATTTCAAGATGGCTTGGATGGTAACTTTGACATTAAAAATAATTCAGACAATATTACGGTGTCTTGGTGTAAGTTTACTTATCTCAAACCTGCTATTCCAGGTGGTTCTGGTGGATCAAATGATCATAGGTTTTCTAACCTTATAGGTTCTAGTGATTCAAATGCTCCTAATGACGGTCATTTTAGTATAACCTTTCAAAATTGTTACTGGGCTGAAGGTTGCAAGGAACGCATGCCAAGAGCGAGAAATGCAGAGCTTCATATTTTGAATTGTTATTACAATACAGATGTATCTAATTCAAGAGCATTAGGTTTTAGTGGAGGTGTTAATAGCTTGTCATGCTATGTTGAAAATTCAGATTTTGCTAATGTTGGTACAGTTTATCAAAGCTATGGTGGTACAGTAGCTTTAGAGTTTGATAATTGTATAAATTCTGTCTCTAATATAGGTTCTGTTAATGCACCATCATATAGTTATAGTGTTATTCCTGTGGAAGATGTTGCAACTTATATTCCAAACACAAGTTGCGGAGCAGGTGCAACTTTACAAGTTACTAATTCTGGTGTTATATCATCGAGTTGTGATAATTTGAGTATTGAAGAATCGTCTTTAAGTTCATTTTATATATATCCAAGTATCGTAAAGGATAAACTTTACCTCAAGAATTTTTCTCCTATTATAGAACAAGGAGTAGTTTCTGTAATTGATGTTAATGGGAAAATTATTAAGACTGATAATTTAGATTTTAATCATAATCAAGATGTAGAACTAGATTTTTCTTCAATAGTAAATGGATTATATTTTGTTAAGGTTGATTGCAATAATATATCACGTACCTACAAAATTGTTAAATCAAAGTAGCTAGTTAAGGGAATAGTTGGAAATTACAATAGATTATTAATCTAGTTAGAATCCAACTTAAAATTTATTAATACTAAAAAATAATAACACTTTTTTTGTCAAATTCATTTTTTTGATATATTTGTGTAATCGATTACATAAATGTTGTTGGATTTTCACTTTTATAGATTGTTGAATAGGTGTCTTCGATTTTTCAAAAGAACTCTGCACAAATTCTTTTGATTGTTTCAGCTAGAGAAACTAAACTAAATATAAACTATAAGTAATTTTCTAATCAATTCAACAACTATGAAAAAAATCTACTTTTTCGTATTGGTAGTTGCGTTATTTTCTGGAAATTATGGAGTTGCTCAATCGGTAAACTCTTATAATTTGGGTGATAACTCAACATTTACCAACACAGGAACACAATGGGATCCTGTAACTTCAACAACAAGTCCAGATGGCAAACTAAGAACTCAGGCCGCTACAAGTTTATGGCATAGTGCTGGCTATGGTGTGGCTTTCCAAAATGGAAATTCTTTAGAAGTCGATGTCGAGGGCATTGCAACAATTCGCTTTTACGGTTCAGTGTATAGTTCAGGTACAATGGATGCTGGTACAACTATTGGCGGAAATGATTTAGGCACAATGGATGTAGATATGGATGCTTATCCAGATATGTCTGATCAAACGGGTTACTATGAATTTTCTTACACGGGAGGTTCTGCAACATTGTATTTTACATTTACAGGGTCTAATGCATATACTCCTTCAATAGAGGTAATTTCTCCTACAACTTCATATAATTTAGGTGATGGTTCAACATTTACCAATACAGGAATACAATGGGATCCTGTAACATCGACAACAAGTCCAGATGGCAAACTAAGAACTCAAGCCGCTACAAGTTTATGGCATAGTACAGGCTATGGTGTAGCTTTTCAAAATGGAAATTCTTTAGAGGTTGATGTGGCTGAGGGTAGTAGTACTGTAAGGTTTTACGGTTCTGTTTATAGTTCAGGTACAATGGATGGAGGTACAACAATAGGTGGTAACGATTTGGGAACTATAGATTCAGATATAGATGCACATCCAGGTATGGCTGATCAAACAGGCTATTACGAATTCACTTATACAGGAGGTGCAACAACACTATATTTTACTTTTAGTGGTCCTAATGCTTACACACCAGCTATTGATGTTACAACTTTAGAATCAACAATTATTAAGACAGATGTCTGGGATTTCGCAGCGGAACAACTCGATGAAGTTTTATATAACAATATGCTAACGGAATCTACAATTAATTCATGGTACGATGGTTCAATTGCTGTAGGTTCATCAGGAAATGTTTTTCCTTCGGCTTTTAGTGCAGGCGCATTATCATGGGTTGGTGGTACTAATGACAGATTGAGAACTGTAAATACAAACCTTACACGTTATGATGAAAATATTAGTAGCGTTTCCGGTTATTCAGGTAGAGTGTATGTTAATGCAGGTGGTGCAACAGGTAGATATATGAGCTTAATGTTAGATGAAGATGATGAAGTCACTGTTATGATGCTCACGCAATCAGGAACAGGAAGTGTTCATTTTGAATATGCAACCGATCCTGCAATACAGGACGATGTTGTGGCTGTAGGTGGAGATTTACAGGAAGTTAATTTTGTAGCAAAAGAAGCTGGAGAATATCATATCTATGATGCGGTCGATAAACCAAGTTATTATAGAATAATGAGGAAAGATGCTGAATATGTTACTTTAACAGGTAATGTAGATGAAACTTTTGCGGCTGGTATTCCTGATGGGTATTCAATAATATTTACTAATGAAGCAGGTAAAGAATATGCTGCTGTAGTTTCAAGTGGTACTTATACCATTGATTTACCAATAGAGTATACTTACAACTTAAGTTTAGGTGGAGCTAATGGTTATATCATAACTAATGGACTTACGTTTAATGCTACTGAGGAAACAACGATTTATGATATTGTTGTGGCTCAGGTAGATATTTATAATGTTAGTGGAAATATTACAGGTTTAACTGATTTAACAGGTGTGACTTTAGCATATACTCCAGATTCTGGAGCAAGTACGGTTTACACTCCAATAGTTACTATAGATGAAGTAGCTTTTACATACAGTGTAGATCTAGAAGCTGGAATTGAATATACCATTTCTGCTGAAGGTGTTAATGATTATGAAATACTAACAAATACTATTACAATAGGATCTGCTGATGAAACTGCAGATGTAGATTTTACACCAAAGCCATTATACAACGTAGCTATCAATGCTATTGGTTTAGATGCAACCCAAGAAAGTGAATTGAGTTTAACATTTACGAACTTAAATGAAGAAGGATATTCATATGATTTTACAGATATTAATGCAGTGTCTTTAAGAGATGGTGTTTATACTGTTTCTTATAATGGTATTGATGCTTATCCATTAAGATTAGCGCTTACATCTAATCTTACTGTTGCTGGATCTGATACTTCAAAAGACTTAACGTTCAATCCAATCTCATTATGGACCTTTAACGATAGAGTAATTAATGCAGCAACTGCCTATGAAGGTCTTATGTTCACAGGAAGCGTGAATGTTAGAGGTAATAATGGAGATTTAAATGCAGGATCAGGTTCAACCATTGCTATTCCTGTTCAGGTAGGTGATAAAGTTATTATTACGGATTATTATTCATCTAATTATTCGGTAGAAGGAGAACCAGCTGTTACAAATACTTCAAATAGTACTAGTACAAATGTGGTGTCAGAATATGTTTATCCAGGTGCAACTGATGGTACAGTGACAATAACTGTTAATGCTACATCGTATTTTGTGTCTTTTGAAGTTGTTGCTATAGAGCCTTACAGCCCAATTATTACAGTTGGTGTTGATAAGGATTTTCAAACAATAAATGAAGCTTTGGATGCTATTTCTAGAATGGATCGTCCTAATGACGAACCTGTGACAGTAATGATTGATCCAGGAAATTACGAAGAAATGATAGTGATTAGTATCAACAATGTTACTTTAAAAAATGCATCTTCTAATCCTAGCATAGCACTTTTAAATTCAGGTGTAGATATCGATGCTAACGCGGTGAGAATTACATCATACTATGGACAAAAATATAATTTCTTTAGTCAAGGTACAGATAATAAATGGAGTGCTGAGGCTCTAGCTGTAAATACTGAAAATGGTTATACGGAGTACATTAACCAAGAAGGAACAGGAGGAGGTTCTTCATACTGGAATGCAACTGTTGTAATTACAGCACAAGATGTGACTATCGAAGATATAATTCTTGAAAATTCTTTTAATCAATATATTTCGTTAAAAGAATCACAGGATGTTGTACAGGCGAAGGCACCAAGTGAGCCAACAAGACCAACAGATTATGGTAATACTTCGGTTCAAGATAGATCTGCAGGATATGTAACACAGGCAGCGGCAATAGGTATTGCGGCAAGTGCAGATAGAGTGGTTTTAGATGAGTGTAGAGTTATCGGACGTCAAGATTCTTTCTATGGTGCTCAAGGAGCTAGAGTCGCTATATACAAAGGTGCTATGATGGGTGCTGTGGATTATCTTTTCGGTGGAATGACAGCGGTATTCTACCAAACGGATTTAGTTCTTAATACAAGTGATTATAGTAGTGATGCAGCATACATTACTGCTGCTCAGCAAACTTCAGGTAGAGGTTACTTAATGTACGAATGTCATGTGAAATCTACAATTCCAGGTGTTGAAACAGCTTCTACTTATGGCTCTAAGCCTGGTTATTATGGTCGTCCATGGGCGCCGAATACAAGTGAAGTAGTATTTTATAATACAACTATTGATGAATCTACTTACCCTGGTTCTGAAGGGCTTTCGTTGATATCTCCTGAAGGATGGACAAGCTCTTTAGGTGGTGTATCTTCTATGATGTATGAATATGGAACGATAGAAAATGCTTCTGGAGTTGATAATTCTGGGACAAGAGCGCCTTGGTCAACAGTATTATCATCACCAACGCTAACAGACGGTACGGCAATAACAACATTTAATTTTACTAAAGGAACAGATGATTGGGATCCCTTTCCGGAATTACTCTCGGTAGGTGATTTTAAGAATGCTCAATCTTCAGCATTTGTAAAAACATATAATCAGAAACTACATATTTCTAATGTGACTTCTGAAAATAGAGTTTTGGTCTATGCGATAACAGGTGCTTTGGTCAAAGATTTTGAAACTTCGGTTGAAACTTCAGTTGATATAGAAGACGGTATTTGGATTGTTAAATTGATAGATGGTAATGGGAGTAAGGTTTTTAAACTGATATCTCATTAATATTCTGTAAATAAAATAATTAATAAAGGTCATTTTTTATAAATGGCCTTTTTTTTATGATCAATGTGTTTAGAAAATTCCACTAAAATTATTAAATTGGTAATCGATTACAATTTTGTAATTAACTAATATAAAAAACAATTACAATATGAGAAAAAAATTACTTTTTTTGAGTTTACCATTTCTGCTTTTTACTGCTTTTGTACAAGCGCAAGATCATGTATGGGATTTTGGTAATGATGAAACTAACTTTCCTGTGGGACCAGCATTTTCGGATACGCAGGTAATTGACGGGCTAACATTGGTTGCTGGTGGTTCTAGTTTTGGTACAGTTGAACCAAATTCAGGTACTTGGTCAGATGGTTACAGTTCTACTAATCGTTTTAAATCAGAAGGAAACAGTTCTGTTGACGCATCAGGTTTACCCACAAGAAGGTATATGGAGTTTTCTGTTACAGGTCCAGTATCTGTAAAATTGTGGTTTAGATTTAGTGGTTCTAGCACTCCAAGAGCTGTTGTTATCGCAGATAATACAGGAGCTGAAATTGTTCGCTTTGATTCTGTTGGAGATACTGATAGAAGATATATTGAAGCTGATTATACAGGAAGCGCAAGCTCTATTTTAGTTTTTTCTGAAGGTAATGCTGTTAATTATTACAAATTAGAAGTTAGTAGTACCTTATTAAGTGTAGATGATGTCGATTTAATTTCAGAAATAGATGTAAGGTCTGTTAAGAATCAAGTGTTTGTTTCTAATGTAACTTCAGATGTTGAAATTAATGTTTACAATATTACGGGAGTTTTAGTTAAAACAATAAAAACAAATGAGGATTTAAACTTTCAATTAGAACCTGGTATTTATATTGCTCATGCAATATCCTCAGGAAAGAGTCAAACCTTTAAGTTGCTTTCTTATTAGTTGCATTGTTATTTTTTAAAATATGAAAGGACGCTTCTTAAGCGTTCTTTTTTTGTCTATTTTAGGTTTATAAATATTAAAATTCTTGGATAATAAATCTAAATTTTATAGGTTTGGTAATCGATTACATTAAAAGATTAATAATTCAATATGAATTCAAGAAAAGCATTTAATAAAATTAAAAAAAACAGTAGGTTTTTTTTAAGAATTTCTCAAATATCGGCTGTTTTGCTAATTATGGTTGGTACTTCTTGTAATGAGAATAAAACTCAACAAAAAAAAGGACCGTGGTCAGATATGGAGGAAGTTGTAAATAGTGTGAAAACACCTGAATTTCCAGATAAGACTTATAATGTTTTAGATTTTGGTGCAAAAGCAGACGGAGTTACTAAAAACACCAATGCTTTTAAAGACGCTATAAAAGCTTGTACAGATAATGGTGGTGGAAAAGTAATAGTTCCTGAGGGTAAATATTTAACGGGAGCTATTCATTTAGATAATAATGTAAACCTTCATTTAGAAGAAGGTGCAGAGATTTTATTTAGTACAGAACCGCAAGATTACTATCCTTTGGTCGCAACAAGTTATGAAGGTGTGGAGTTAATGAACTATTCTCCACTTTTATATGCTTACAAGAAAAAGAATGTAGCCGTTACAGGTAAAGGTACTTTAAATGGTCAGGCTAGTAATGATAACTGGTGGAAATGGTGTGGTAAGGATGAGTACGGTTGGGAAGAGGGAATGCCACAACAAAAGGATAGTCTTAATCTTCCAAGGCTAATGGAAATGGGACAAAATGGAACACCTTTAACTGAGCGTGTTTTTGGTGATGGTCATTATTTAAGACCTACTTTTTTAGAGCCTTACGAGTGTGAAAATGTTTTAATAAAAGGTGTTAAAATTATTGACGCGCCATTTTGGATTATTCATCCATTCAAATCCAATAATGTAATTGTAGATGGAGTAACGGTTGAAAGTCATGGGCCTAACAATGATGGTTGTGATCCAGAGTATTCTAAAAACGTCATTATAAGAAATTGTACATTTAATACAGGTGATGATTGCATCGCCATAAAAGCAGGAAGAGATGCAGAAGGTAGAAGAATTGGTATTAAAACGGAGAACGTTGTGGTACAAAACTGCAAAATGATTGATGGTCATGGTGGTGTAGTTATTGGTAGTGAAATGTCAGCAGGAGTATCGAATGTTTATGTAGAAAATTGTGAAATGAATAGTCCAAATCTAGACAGAGCTATTAGGCTGAAAACAAATTCTAGAAGAGGAGGAACTATAGATGGTATATATGTTAGAAACCTTGATGTCGGCCAAGTAAAAGAGGCTGTATTAAAGTTGAATATGTTTTACGCAACATACACGAATCAAACAGGAGAACATATCCCAGAAATTAAGAATGTAGTGTTAGAAAATGTAAAGGTAAAGAATGGAGGTTACTATGGTATTTTAGCTAAAGGCTATGAAGAATCACCTATTACAAACGTTACTCTAAAGAATGTAATTATTGAAAAAGTAGACGAAGCATTTTCGTTAGAAAATGTAGCTAACTTAAAACTTATAGATACGTATATCAACGGTTCGTTAATGCAGAGTCCACCTCAGACTAAAGATTAATTTGTTATAAATCAATTCCCCTAACAATTGAGATTAATAGCGTTAATTCGAATAAGCCTGACCCAAAATCAGGCTTATTTTTTAAAAATCACAGTGTGCAAAAAGTCATAACATACAGTTTGTTTTTCTTGATGTTTTCATCAAGTGTTTCTGCATTTCAAAAAGTTCAAAAAGTTCAAAAAGACACCTCTTACACTGTAAATAGTTCTTTTAAAAAGTATAAAAAGAACTTTCCAAACATAGAAATTCCGAAGCCTCAACATTATGAAAATGTAAAAGAAATCAATGATGAGGTTTATAAGCAAGTAGGTGAACGAAAACTTCATTTAGATGCTTTTGTCAATACAGATTCATTGTTGAAACCTGCTGTAATTATGGTCCATGGAGGCGGTTGGAAATCTGGCGATAAATCACATATGAAACCAATGGCGCAATGTATCGCTTCAAAAGGTTATGCTTGCTTTGCTTTAGAATATAGATTATCTGATGAAGCCCAATATCCTGATGGTATTTATGATATTAAAGAAGCCATTCAATACATAAAATCTAATGCAAAAGGATTTCGTATTGATACTACAAAAGTTGCCATTTTAGGAACGTCTTCAGGTGCTCAAATGGCAACACTAGTTGGCACAACAAATAACAATTCTAACTTTGAAGAAAATACAGGTTATAACACATCAACTTCTGTTCAAGCTATTGTAAACTTAGATGGCGTCATAGCTTTCGTTCACCCAAAATCTACTGAAGGTAAAATGGCTGCTTGGTGGTTGGGAGGAACTTCAAAAGAAAAACCTAAAGTCTGGAAAGAGGCATCTGCATTAACACATGTTGATGAGAATACACCTCCAACGTTGTTTATCAGTAGTCAGTATGAACGTTTTCAAGCAGGAAGAGAAGAAATGATTGAAATCATGGACAAGCATAACATTTATTCTCAGGTTGAGAATTTCCCAGATAGTCCTCATACGTTTTGGTTATTTAATCCGTGGTTTACAGAAACCGTAAATTATATCACTTTATTTTTAGATAAAACATTCAAAAAAGAATCATAAATGAAAAGATCAAAATTAATAGCAGCTTTATTATGTGCGAGTACCATTGTGGCTTGTAAATCCGAAAAGAAAGAGGATGCAAAACCAGAGGTTAAGCAAGAAGAAAAAGCCCAAGAAACTCAAAAGACATATGCTGAAATTTCAGTAGCTCAAGGAGGTGAGTGGAAAGATGGTCCAAGAGGTCATATGGAATATAGTGGTGGTACTTCATTTAAAAACGTTTCTTCTGTAAAAGTGCCAGAAAATCATACAGATCATACTTGGTTTATCCGTTACGAAGGTCCAGGTTGGGAGAGCAATAAAGTAGGCTATAGGCTCTATTTAGATTGGAGAAATGCTATTGATATTTTTGGTAAAAAGACAGATACTATGGTATTAGGACAAGTTGGTCAAGATGGTTTTGATTCTTACCACGAACCGCAACCATGGGGACAAGATATTCTAAAAGTAGGTAAAGGCCTTGGTGTTGGGTCATTAGGGCGCTTGGTTAATGACGAAGTGCTTCATTTTAAAAATGTAGATTCAACGTTTGCATCTGTTGAAAATTCAGCCAATGTATCTTCTGTGGTAGTAGATTATTACGGTTGGAAAACAGGCGAAGACACTATCGATTTGCAATCAACACTCAGTATTCAACCAGATAAAAGATATACAAAACACACCATTCAACCTTCAAAAGCAGTAAATGGTATTGTAACTGGAATTATAGATCACAAAGTGTCTTATTTTACCAAAGAAAGTGAAAATAAAAAATGGGCTTACATAGCAACCTATGGTGAGCAAACATTAGTGCCAGACGACTTAGGTATGGCGGTCTTTTACGAAGTAGATACAACCGTTGAAGCTAAAAAAGGCGAGTTTGATTACTTAGTAGAATTCAAACCAACTACTAAGCCAGTTTCTTTTTACTTTTTAGCAGCTTGGGAACAAGAAAAAGATGGTATTAAAAACGAAAAAGAATTCTTGGACTACCTTGAAGGATTGTTGATTGAATTGAACTCTAACAACACGTTATAATGAAAACTGGTATCAATTTGTTCACAATGCTTCTGTTTTGCGTTGCATTACAAATCACAACTGCTCAAGAAAAGACGTATACCATAGAAGAATGTGTCAATACCTTTTCTGAAGAAAAAACGGTGCCTACAAAAGTTGGCTATCAGTATTGGTTTGCCGATAAAGATTTCCTAGATGGTAGAACGATAAAAATGAGTGTTGTAGCACCAGGTAAATCTACACATGCACCTCATAAGCATAAAGAAGATGAATTCTTTTACGTTCTAGAAGGTAAGGCAAAATTTTATTTAGACGGAAAAGAAGTTGTTGTCGAAGCAAACACAAGCTTGTATTGTCCATCTTGGAGTATGCATGGTATCAGCAATGTTGGTGATACCGAATTAAAATATTTAGTGATTAAAAAATACGAAAAAGAGTAAAGATGAAAAACATAGCACTTGTAGCAATATTAGCATTGAGTTTTTTTACCAGTTGTAAAGAAGAGAAAAAGCAACAGGAAGAAACACCTGTGGCTAAAAAAGAAATTTCAGAGGATTTAAAGTGGTCAGAGCGTATGGCGCTTTCTGAAATTAAACGTTTTCCAGATCCTACACTTTTAGATTTTAGAGATAAGCCAAAATGGAGTTATACCAATGGATTGGTTTTGCAAGCAATGTCTAAAGTTTACGAAGAAATCAATAATCAAAAATTATACGATTATATCTACGATTATGCCAACAGAATGATCGAAGAAGATGGAGCTATAAAAACCTATAAAATGTCTAATTACAACTTAGACATGATAAAGTCTGGCGATGCTATTTACTATGTTTATAACAAAACTAAAGAACCGCGTTTTAAAAATGTAATGGACACCTTACACAAACAATTAGAAAGTCAGCCAACAACATCTGAAGGTGGTTATTGGCACAAAAAAGTGTATCCATATCAAATGTGGCTAGATGGTGTGTATATGGCAGAACCGTTTCATACAAAATATGCCAAATCGTATATGGATGATGAAGAAGCTAAAAAGGTTTATGATAAGATTATGTTACAATTCGACCTAATCGAAAAATACAGTAGAGATCCAGAAACGGGCTTATATTATCACGGTTGGGACGAAAGTAAAGAACAAAAATGGGCAAATAAAGACACCGGATTGTCTCAAAATTTTTGGTCTCGTGGCATGGGCTGGTACGGCATGGCATTGGTTGATGTTTTGGATTATTTACCGGAGAATTACGAAGGGAGAGAACGACTAATTAAGTATCTCAACCAATATGCCGAAGCTATTGTAAAGTATCAAGATGAAAAAACAAGCACGTGGTATCAAGTACTAAATCTACCTGAAAGAGAGGGTAATTATCTAGAGGCAACAGGTACAAGTATGTTTACATATACTTTAGCAAAAGGCGTTAATAAAGGCTATTTACCGAAACAATATTTAGATAATGCCAACAAAGCATTTGAAGGCATATTAGATACATTCATCACTGTTGAAGATAACGGAGTTGTCAGTCTTAATAAATGTTGTGGAGTAGCAGGTTTGGGTGGAAATCCATACAGAGACGGAACTTTTGAATATTATATTGGAGAGATCATCAGGTCTAACGATCCAAAAGGAACAGGACCATTTATCATGGCTGCTTTAGAACTTAACAAGTAAACGGCTATGGCAACCATCAACACAGCACTTTGTTCGTATGGAATGAGTGGACATGTTTTTCACGCACCTTTCATAGATGTTCATCCAGATTTTAATCTTTATGGTGTTTTTGAGCGAACAAAAAACTTAGCCGAAAAGAAGTATCCTAATATCAAGACGTTTCGCTCTTTAGAAAAGATGCTGAAAGATAAAGCTATTGATTTAATAGTTGTCAATACTCCTAATACCACACATTACGATTATACAAAAAAAGCACTCGAAGCAGGTAAGCATGTTGTGGTAGAAAAACCTTTTACGGTCAATTCAAAAGAAGCAGAAGAACTCATAGCATTAGCTGAAAAGCAAAACCTAAAATTGTCAGTATATCATAACAGACGTTGGGATAGCGATTTTAAAACCGTAAAGAAAGTTGTTCAAAAAGGTGTACTCGGAGATATTGTTGAAGCTGAATTACATTATGATAGATTCGACCCAGAACTGAGTTATAAAACACACAAGGAAACACCAACCGAAGGAGTCGGGAGTTTATACGATTTAGGTTCGCATCTCATAGACCAAGCATTGCAATTGTTTGGTATGCCAAATAGTGTTTTTGCAACCTTAGATTCTTTCAGAAAAGATTCTAAAGTAGGAGATTATTTTGATGTGAAACTTTACTATGATTCGCATTTTGTAACTCTAAAATCCAGTTATTTTGTAAGAGAACCATTGCCTGCCTATAGCATTCACGGCACAAAAGGTTCGTTTATTAAATCTAAAGCAGATATTCAGGAAACCGAACTTCAAAAAGAAATAAAACCTAATACAGCCAATTGGGGAATTGAGTCTGAAACAGAAAAAGGATTGCTTCATATCATTGAAAATGGTACTTCAAAAAAAGAACACATTGTAACAGAGCAAGGTAATTATATGGCCTATTATAATGGGATTGCTGAGGCTATTATAAACAACAAACCACTTCCTGTTATTGCAGAAGAAGCAACCGAAGTTATAAAAATTATTGAGGCTGCTTTTTTAAGTAACAAAGAAAGAAAAGTCATTAAATTATGAAAAAAATAACCTTACTAGTATCATTTTGTATGGTCTTAAATGGCATAGCACAAGAAAAATTTGTGTCCGATGTTTGGGTGTCAGACAATGGAGATGGTACTTATACCAATCCAGTTTTGCATTCTGATTTTTCAGATCCAGATGTTGTAAGAGCTGGTGAGGATTACTATATGACGGCATCATCCTTTACCTGTTTACCAGGCTTACCAATTTTACATTCTAAAGACTTGGTGAATTGGGAATTGGTAAATTATGCTTTGCCAAAACAGATTCCGTTAGATGTTTTTGATAAACCACAACACGGTAAAGGGGTTTGGGCACCTTGTATTCGTTTTCATAAAGGGGAATTTTACATCTACTATCCAGATCCAGATTTTGGTATTTATATGACAAAAACCAAAGATCCAAAAGGTATTTGGTCAGAACCTGTTTTAGTTAAAGGAGGAAAAGGACTAATTGACCCAACACCACTGTGGGATGATGATGGTAAAGTGTATCTCGCTTATGCTTTTGCAGGAAGTCGCGCAGGAATAAAAAGTTTACTTGTTGTCTGCAGTATGAATGCTGAAGGTACTAAAACTAATGATGATGAGGTAAAAATCATTGATGGTCACGAAGGTGAAGATACCATTGAAGGTCCTAAGTTTTACAAACGAAATGGTTACTACTACATTTTTGCACCAGCTGGTGGAGTACCAACAGGTTGGCAGACTATTTTAAGGTCTAAATCAGTGTTTGGACCTTACGAAAAAAAGAAAGTATTGCATCAAGGTAATACCGAAATCAACGGGCCACACCAAGGAGCTTGGGTAGATACCGTTACTGGCGAAGATTGGTTTCTTCATTTTCAAGATAAAGATGCGTATGGTCGTATAGTTCATATGCAACCAATGTCTTGGAAAAATGATTGGCCAGTTATGGGTATAGACCAAAATAATGATGGTATTGGCGAACCTGTAACCACACATAAAAAACCGAATGTAGGTACGACATATCCTATAGCTACACCACCAGATACTGATGAGTTTAACGAACCAAAAAGAGGTTTGCAATGGCAATGGCACGCCAATCCGCAAGTGTATTATGGTTTTCCAACGAGTATGGGACATTATACAATGTATTGTAGACCAAGACCAGAAGGTTCTAGTAATCTGCATGATGTACCAAATTTGTTATTGCAAAAATTTCCAGCTGAATCATTTATAGCAACAACCAAATTGACGTTTAATGCCAGACACGATAACGAGCAAGTTGGTTTTTTAGTTATGGGATTGAGCTATAGTTATATCAAATTCTCACAAGAAGATGGACAGTTGTACTTATCACAAGTAACTTGTAAAGATGCACATAAAGAAGGCAAAGAAAATGAAAGTGAAAAAATCAAAGTAGATAGCAAAACGATTTATCTTCAAATTAAAGTAGATAAAGGTGGAGTGTGTAATTTTTATTACAGCACAAATAACAAAAGATTCAAGCCTATTGGTGATACATTCAAAGCGAGAGAAGGTAGATGGATTGGTGCAAAAATAGGCTACTTAGCATTAAGAGAAAGAGTTATTAATGATGCTGGAAGTTTAGATATCGACTGGATTAGATTTAAGAAATAATGAATACTATCAAGTCAGTAAAATACCATCTATCGTTATTATTTTTAGGGCTGATGTTCTTTCAAAGTTGTTCAGAAGAGAACAAAAGAAAACTTCCCTTTGATGTTAAAAAAGACTTATTCGACACGCTACAGCCTAATGATTTAGGTTTAAAAGTTCCAAAAGGTATTGAAACATATACCATTTTTAAACCCACAGATAGTACAGATCATTTTAGTAATGGAGCAGTAATGACAGCCTTTAAAGGAGTATTGTATTGCCAGTGGCAAAGCTCTGCCGAAGGCGAAGATTCTGATGATACTTGGCTGGCTTACAGCAGTAGCAAAGATGGAAAAACTTGGAGTAAACCGATGACTTTAGCAGCATCAATTGAGGATGGTTATTGTACTTCAGGAGGTTGGTGGACCTACAAAGATTCATTAATTGCCTATATCAATGTTTGGCCATCAAAAGTATCGCCAGAAGGCGGCTATACGTATTATAAAACAAGTGCAGATGGTGTTAACTGGTCAGAAAAGAAACCTGTTTTAATGGCAGATAATACTCCTATAAATGCGGTATTTGAACAAGATCCACATCAACTAGCTAATGGTCGTATCATTAATGCAGCACATTTTCAACCTGGCTTAATGGTATCTCCAGTTTATACAGATGATCCGAAAGGAGTCATTAGTTGGACGAGAGCAAGTTTCACAAATAATTCTGCTAAAAATAATGTCTCCCAAGAAATTGAACCAAGTAGTTTTGTGAAAAGAGATAGTAGCTTGGTTATGGTGTTTAGGGATCAGTATAGCTCGTTTCAAACTTTAGCTTCAACAAGTAAAGATAACGGTGAAAGTTGGACAACACCTGTTGAGACCACAATGCCAGACTCTAGATCTAAACAAAGTGCAGGTAATTTTCCAAACGGAACAGCATACATTATCAACAATCCTGTACA
Source organism: Winogradskyella sp. MH6 (assembly GCF_022810765.1). Taxonomy (NCBI): domain Bacteria; kingdom Pseudomonadati; phylum Bacteroidota; class Flavobacteriia; order Flavobacteriales; family Flavobacteriaceae; genus Winogradskyella; species Winogradskyella sp. MH6. Next base: position 1,732,843 of record NZ_CP094494.1, read on the forward strand.
GACCAAATCACGAATGCCATTGGCTGTAACGCTTAGCAACGATGGTAATTTGTTTACTGATGCTTATGTGCTTCGTAAAGGCGATGAGCTTCAACCCTTAAAATATGAAGGGAAATATAAGCGCTTGGGCTACCATTACCCTAAATCTTTCATTTTCAATAATAGTTTGTATGTGTCTTATACAACTAGCAAGGAAAACGTAGAGTATACTAAAGTTCCGTTGAGTAGCCTAAAAACCACTAACCCTTAAAATGATTAATTATGAAATTTCCCCCTAATTATAAATTCATATTTTTTTTAATCGGGCTTTGTTTTTTTACAGGAATATCAGCTCAGGTTCACGATAAATCTTGGCGAAATATTATACATACAAAAGATGATGTTTGGTATCAATCTGATGAAGCTAAGCAAATTGCAGAAAACGTATTGTTGTACCAACGCAATATTGGTGGATGGCCAAAAAATGTACAAATGCACTTGCCATTGTCTCAAGATGAAAAAGAAGAATTGTTGAAGCAAAAACAAACCAATGAAGAGACAACGACAGATAATGGAGCTACGATTCAAGAAATGCTATTTCTTTCAAAAATATATGCTCAAACAAAAGATGAAAGGTATAGAAACGCCTTTTTAAAAGGTTTGGATTATATATTGGACGCGCAATACGATAATGGAGGCTGGCCACAATTTTACCCATTAAAAAAAGGCTATTACTCGCATATTACCTATAATGACAATTCGATGGTGAACATTATGAACATGCTTCATCAATTCAAAAAGAATACCGATTATTATTCTATAAAGCTTCCAAAAGAACAGTTAGAACGTGTAAATGACGCTTTTAGAATAGGAGTAGACTGTATCTTAAAAACTCAATACAAACAAAACGGTGTTTTAACAGCCTGGTGTGCGCAACACGATGCGAAGACATTAGAGCCAGCAAAGGCAAGAGCCTATGAGTTACCATCCTTGAGTGGTGCAGAATCGGCTCATATTGTAATGTTGTTGATGTCTATAGAAAACCCTTCGAAAGAAATCATCAATGCCGTAAATAGTGCTGTGGCTTGGTTTGAAAAAACAAAAATTACCAATCTTAAAAAGGAATTGATTTACGATAAAGACGGAAATCGAACGGACTTGAAAATGATTCCTGCTGAAAATGAACCTGCTATTTGGGCGCGTTTTATGGAACTTGAAGATAATATACCTTTCTTTTGCGATAGAGATGGTGTTAAAAAAGCCACTTTAGCAGAAATTGGAGACGAACGAAGAAATGGCTACGCTTGGTACAGCAACCATCCTCAAATGGTGTTGGATGCCTATCCAGAATGGAAAAAGAAATACGATTTGTCCCAAAAGAATTCGCCATCAAATCCGTTCAAAATTGTTGTGGCACAAGATGGTAGTGGCGATTATATCTCTATTGTTGAAGCGATAAAAAACACCAAGGCTTTTCCATATGATAGAATCACCATTTTTATAAAAAATGGAATCTACAAAGAGAAAGTGAAAATCCACGAGTGGAACCAAAATTTATCTTTGGTTGGCGAGAGCAAAGAGAATACTATTATAACCTACGATGACTATTTTAACAAACTAGGATTGGGTAGAAATAGTACATTTTACACCTACACATTATTGGTTGAAGCTAATAATGTGGTGCTAAAAAATCTCACTATTGAGAATTCTTCAGGTGAAGTTGGACAAGCCGTTGCTCTGTCTGTGTTTTCAGATGAAGTCGCTGTGGTTAATTGTAATTTATTAGGCAATCAAGATACTTTGTATGCTTCAGGAAAAGGGAAGCAATATTACAAAGATTGTTATATTGAAGGTACAACCGATTTTATTTTCGGAAGCGCCACAGCCTTTTTTGAAAATTGTCAAATCCATAGTAAAAAGAACTCTTACATCACAGCAGCATCAACACCAAAAGATTCGTTATTTGGTTATGTTTTTAAAGACTGTAAAATTACCGCAGATGATGATGTAGATGAAGTCTATTTAGGAAGGCCTTGGCGCGTGTATGCGCAAACTGTTTTTATAAATTGTGATTTAGGAAATCATATCTTGCCAATAGGATGGCATAATTGGTCTAAGCCAGAAGCTGAAAAAACTGCGTTTTATGCTGAATATAAAAATTATGGAGAAGGCTATAAACCATCAGAACGTGTAGGATGGTCGCATCAATTAAAAAAACGACAAGCAAAAAAATATACATTGAAAAATGTATTAGGTGAACACAAAAAGAAATCAAAAAAAGAATGGTATGAAGCATTATAAAATAATCCTGATTTTAGTAATTGTTCTGTTTCAATCTTGCGATAAAAAAGTAGAACAGAAACAAGAGGAAGAGACTGTAAAAACCATTGAAAGCGTTTCAATTTATACCATAGGAGATTCAACAATGGCAGACAAGCCAAATCCTGACGAAAACCCAGAACGTGGTTGGTGCCAATTATTACCAACGCTTCTTAACGATATAGCAACCGTAAAAAATCACGCTGTAAATGGTAGAAGCACAAGAAGTTTTATCACTGAAGGGCGTTGGGATTCTGTGCAAAAACAACTTAAAAAAGGAGATTATGTATTCATTCAATTTGGGCATAACGACCAAAAAATAACGAATCCGCAACGTTTTACCAATCCACATACAGCATACAGACACAACTTGATAAAGTTTGTAAAAGAAGCAAGAGCAAAAAAAGCTATTCCTGTACTTTTTTCGTCGATTGTAAGACGAAATTTTAATGCAGATTCCACATTAGTAGACACTCACGGAGTATATCCTTTAGAAACCCGATTGATAGCTCAAGAGTACGATGTTCCGTTTGTAGATTTGCAATATCTTACAGAAACACTAGAGGAATCTTATGGTGTTGAAGGTTCTAAGAAATTGCATTTGCATTTTGAGCCAGGCGAAATTTCTTATTTTCCAGATGGAAAGGAAGATAATACCCATTTATCAGTTTTAGGAGCAACAGAAGTGGCTAAGTTAGCAGTGAACGAGTTAAGAGAAAAGGTAGAAGATTTTAATAGTTACATTAAAAAATGATGAGAATAGAAAGTAGATTACAGCAGTATTCACTTTTGCTATGTAGCTTTCTTTTTGTGGCTTGCTTTGCACAAGAGGAAAAAGTTATTCAGCTTTGGCAAGATTCAATTCCAAATGCTATTGAAAATCCGGATTATGAAGAGGTTCAAACCTTTAAAGATTCAATGCTCTGGAGTACAGAAAAAGTTAAAGAACCCACATTAACCATTTTTTCACCCGAACAACCAAATGGAACAGCAGTAGTTATTTGTCCAGGTGGAGGCTATCATCATTTAGCTATAAATAAAGAAGGTTATAAAATTGCTGAATGGTTAAATACGCGTGGAATCACAGCCTTTGTGTTAAAATACAGAATGCCTAATGATAGCATATCGACGAATAAAACCATTGCACCACTTCAAGATGCGCAACGTGCTATGCGATATGTGAGGCAAAATGCCAAACACTGGAATTTAAATGAAAATAAAATCGGAGTTCTTGGGTTTTCGGCAGGTGGACATTTAGCGTCAACCCTATCAACGCATTATAATGATGCTGTTTACAAAGCGGAATATGAAGTTAGTGCAAGACCAGATTTTTCAATATTGGTGTATCCTGTAATTTCGATGAAAGACGGCGTAACACATCAAGGTTCTAAAACGAATTTGTTGGGCGAAACACCATCAAACGAAACTGTGGAATTCTATTCTAATGAAACTCAAATCACTTCAGAAACACCAAAAACCATTTTAATTCACGCTACAGATGACAAGTCAGTTCCTGTAGAAAATAGTCTTCAATATTATTTAGCTTTAAAAGAAAACAAGGTGCCAGCCGAACTTCATATTTATGAAAAAGGCGGACACGGTTTTGGTTTAGGACGAGGTTTTACAAGTGACGATTGGCCAAAAGCTTGCGAGACTTGGTTAAAGAAAAATGATTTATAAAAGTTGTTTGTTTTAAATAATACCACTTTTTGAAATCCCAAGACTAAGTCCTCTAAGTTCTGCAAGACCTTTTAAGCGGCCAATAGCAGTATAACCAGCATACGAATTATTATGTTTTAAATCATCAAGCATTTGGTGGCCGTGGTCTGGTCGCATAGGTAGTGAAATGTTGCGTTCCTTTTCAATTTTTAAAACTGCTTTTACAATCTCAAACATATCTGAAGAACCCTCAAGATGATGGTCTTCGTAAAAACTACCATCGTCTTCTCGCTTCACATTTCTAAGATGAAGAAAATGAATTCTATTTTTGAATTTTTCAATCATCTTTGGCAAGTCATTGTTGTCATTCGCACCCAAAGAACCAGTACAAAATGTAATACCGTTTGAAGGACTATCAATAAAACCAACCAAATCATCCAAGTCACGTTCTGAAGTGATGATGCGAGGCAATCCCATAATATCAAAAGGAGGGTCGTCTGGATGAATCGCCATCTTCACACCTAATTCTTCCGCAAGCGGAATAATTTCATTCAAAAAATAGGACAAATTAGATTTTAAATCGGAATGCGATAGGTCTTTATACTGCGCTATCATCTTCTTGAATGTCGGAATATCAAGGTCGTCAACTGTGCCAGGCAACCCTTTTAAAATACCATCTTTTAAACGTTGTATTTCGGTTTTAGACATAGCTTCATAGCGCTGTTTAGCCTTAGCTAAAATAGCTTCGTCGTAATCCTTTTCAACATCATTGCGTTTCATTATGAAGGCTTCAAAAACAGCCATTTCAACCTTATCGAACCGTAATGCTGTGCTACCATCTTCGAGTTCCCAAAAAAGATGTGTGCGCGTCCAATCTAAAACAGGCATAAAGTTGTAGCACACATTTTTTACACCACATTTAGCGACATTAAAGAGGCTTTGTTTGTAGTTTTCTATACGTTTTGCATAGTCGCCTTGACGCAGTTTTATGTTTTCGTGAATAGGAATACTTTCAATAAAAGACCATTCTAATTTTGCATTTAGAATTTCATTTTTTGTAGCTTGAATGTCTTCGATAGGCCAAATTTCGCCATTTGGAATATGATGCAGTGCAGTAACTACACCAGTTGCACCAGATTGTCTAATATCCGAAAGGGTTACAGCATCAGATTTGCCAAACCATCTAAAATTTTCTGTCATTTCTTAATTTTTAAACACCACTAAAAGCGCCAAAACCACCATCAACGTGGATGACGGTTCCTGTCATAAATTTTGAAGCATTACTAGCTAAAAGCTGTACGGCACCATTAAGTTCTTCGGAATTTCCAAAACGTTTCATTGGTGTGCTTTTTATAATGGTTTCGCCACGATCTGTTAAAGAACCATCTTCATTGGTCAATAATTTACGGTTTTGGTCCGCAAGGAAAAACCCAGGAGCAATAGCATTGACTCTAATCTTATCGCCAAACTTATGAGCCATATCTACAGCCATCCAACGTGTAAAGTTTTCCATAGCAGCCTTTGAAGCCGAGTAGCCAACAACACGTGTTAATGCTTGTGCCACAGCTACTGAAGAGACATTAATTATAGAACCACCATTTTGTTCGGTCATTTGTTTTCCAAAGACTAAGGACGGAATCACGGTTCCCATTAAATTTAAGTCTGTTACTTTTTGAAAGTCATCTATTGAAATATCAAATAACGATTCAGAAGGAGATAAAGTCGCGCCAGGCATATTTCCACCTGCTGCATTAATGAGCACATCAAATTTTTGCCACTTTTCTAGAAGTTGAGTTTTAACATTTTCTAGGTTTTCTTTATCTAATACATCAGCTTTAATACCCATGGCATTGGTTGCTGAAAGTTGAGCTGCAAAATCTTTAGCTTTGGCTTCATTTCTACCAAGTATAGCCACTTTAGCACCAGACTCAACCAAATGCTTAGCCATACTAGAACCTAATACGCCATAACCACCTGTGATGATGATGACTTTATCTTTTATATCGAGGATGTTCATTGTTTTGTGTTTTTAAATTTTTTTATCTGAGGATTCCCTAACTATTAATTCAGATTTTAAGATGTTTTTGTTTAAGGTTGGCTTCCAATTCTCATCATTAATTCTACTTAAGAACGTTTCAGCAGCAATTTTGCCTATTTCGGCACTATGCTGGTTTACTGTTGAAATTGTAGGACTTACCAAAGATGTAAATGGTTCGTTTCCAAAACCAATTAAACAAATATCTTCAGGGACATTAATATTGTGTTCATTCAATACCTGAAGTGCACCTAAAGCAGCATAATCACTCGCCACATAAATAGCATCAGGACGTTTTTCTAACTGCAAAAACTTTTGCATCATTTCTCTACCATCTTCAAGTGTAAGACTACTTTCAGTAAGTAAATTTTGGTCTAAAGGTAGGTTGTGTTTCGTTAATGCGTCAATATAACCTCTTATTCTATTGTTAAAAATTCGAGTTCGTCTATAACCACCAATATGAGCAATACGTTTACATCCTTTTTCAACTAAATGCTCAACAATCATGTGGCTACTATCATAATCATTGATACCAACATAATCTACATTGAGGTCGTTTTCACCACGATCAAAAAGAATCAATGGAATTCCTTTAGATTTTATTTTCTCGTAATAGGAAAGGTCAGTTGTTTCATTTGCCATTGAAGCAATTATACCATCAACTTGAGTATAAAGTAAGGTGTCTATATTTTTACATTCCTTTTTAAAAGATTCCTTAGACTGGGTAATAATGATATTGTAACCAGCCTTATCAAGAACAGCCTCCATGCTTTCAATAACAGATGAAAAGAAATTACTATTTGTACGAGGCACAATGACACCAACTAAGTTGCTTTTACCTTTTCTTAAAGCACTTGCGAGGTGATTAGGTTGGTAGTTTAATTCTTTAGCAACACGTTTTACATCTTCTTTAGTTTGTTTACTAATTCGGGAATCATCATGAAGCGCTTTAGATACTGCGGCAGCAGAAATATTAAGTACATTGGCAATGTCTTTTATTGTCGTTCTTTTTTTATTTCCCAAGATTTTATATATTTGCTTAATCGTTTAAGCAAATTTAAGCTTTTTGTTTTTTATAATCAAAACTAGATACGTTTTGATTTATTTTTAAAATATTTGGTTAAACGTTTAAGCAAGATAACTAATTAAACAATTTTCAAATGAAAAAAGTAGTCACTTTTGGGGAAATAATGCTAAGATTAGCACCTCAAGGATTTTTAAGATTTTCTCAAGCATCTAGTTTTGATGTTGTATATGGAGGTGGAGAGTCTAACGTAGCGGTTTCGTTAGCTAATTATGGTGTGCCAGTAGATTTTGTAACACGTTTACCAAAAAATGATATTGGTGAGTGTGCTATGATGGAAATGCGTAAAAGAGGTGTAGGTGTTGATAAGATTATTTATGGTGGAGACCGTTTAGGAATTTATTTCTTAGAAACAGGTGCTGTAAGCAGGGGAAGTAAAGTAGTATATGATAGAGCACATTCTGCAATTTCTGAGATTGAGCCAGGCATGGTAGACTGGAAATCAGTTTTTAAAGATGTCGCTTGGTTCCACTGGACAGGTATTACACCTGCTATTTCTCAAGGTGCTGCAGACGCTTGTTTAGAAGCTGTAAAAGTGGCAAGTGAAATGGGTGTTACTATTTCAACAGACTTAAACTATAGAGCAAAACTTTGGACGTATTGTGATGATGCTCATAGAGAAAAAATAATGACAGAATTAACATCGTACTGTGATATCGTTTTAGGTAATGAAGAAGATGCAGAAAAGCATTTTGGTATTCATCCAGAAGGCTTAGACGTACACAAGCATGGACATGATGTTAAGGCTGAAGCATTCTTATCGGTTTGTAAGCAAATGATGGCCAAGTTCCCTAAAGCTAAAAAAGTAATTACAACTTTAAGAGGTTCTATCTCTGCATCTCATAATACTTGGGCTGGAGTATTATACGATGGAGAAAAAATGTACGAAACACGTCAGTATCAAATCACTGATATTGTAGATAGAGTTGGTGGTGGAGATTCATTTATGGGTGGATTAATCTACGGATTATTAAAATACCCTGAAGATGATCAAAATGCATTAGACTTTGCTGTGGCGGCTTCATGTTTAAAGCACACTATTAAAGGTGATGCTAACTTAGTAACAGTTTCTGAAGTAGAAAAATTAATGGGAGGTGATGCTTCTGGACGTGTAGCAAGATAAGTTATGGCAAATTATTCAAGAATAGAAGTTGTAAATGTTATGAAACAAACCGGTTTAGTTCCGTTGTTTTATAACTCAGATATTGAAGTAAGTAAAAAAGTAATTAAGGCTGTTTATGATGGTGGCGCAAGATTACTAGAGTTTACTGCAAGAGGAGATTTTGCTCACGAAGTTTTTGGTGAGTTAAATAAATATGTTCTTAAAGAACTTCCAGGAATGATCATGGGTGTTGGTTCTGTAACCGATGCTGCATCTGCGTCTCGTTTTATGGCGCTTGGTGCTAACTTTATCGTTACACCTGTATTAAGAGAAGATATTGCTATTGTTTGTAATAGAAGAAAAGTAATGTGGTCTCCAGGATGTGGTTCTTTAACTGAAATCTGTAGAGCAGAAGAATTAGGTTGTGAGGTTGTAAAGTTATTTCCAGGTGGTATTTACGGACCAGATTTTGTTAAGGCAATAAAAGGGCCTCAACCTTGGACAAGCATTATGCCTACAGGTGGTGTATCTCCAACTAAAGAAAACCTAGAAGGTTGGTTTAAAGCAGGAGTAACTTGTGTTGGGATGGGCTCAAAATTAATTGCTAAAAATGCCGATGGTAATTACGATTTAGCAAAAATTGAGTCGGATACTAAAAATGCAATTACAATAATTAAAGAATTACAATAATAAGATGTTAAAGACTTCAAGAATTACAATGAAGGAGCTTTCTGAGCTTTCAGGTTACTCTGTTTCTACAGTGTCTAAAGCTTTGAATGGAAAACAAGATATTAGTCCAGATGCCACTGAATATATTAAATCATTGGCTAAAAAGTTTAACTACGTACCTAATAAATTTGCTTTAGCATTAAGAGGTATAAAGACAAAATCTATTGCAGTTGTAATTCCTGAAGTCACATTAAATCATTACAGTAAAGTGCTTTATCATTTACAAGAAATAGCTGAAATAAAAGGATATAGAGTTATTTTGTTTCAGACATTTCATAGTGAGAAAAAGCAATATAGTTGTATTAATAGTCTTAATGATGGTTCTATTGATGGTGTCTTTCTAATTTCAGATGCGCCAAATGAGAATAGCGATTTAAGACTAAAAAATACTCCTCTTATACAATTGGGAGTTAACCAATATAATACTGATAAAGAAATAAAAGAATTGTCTTCTTCTGGTTTTAGTAAGTTTTTAAAGCTAGATTGCTAGCTAATAGGACTTAATGCCTAAAAGTTAATGAAGAAGGCAATTTTTTATATGGTAATAAGTGCCATAGCATTTACTCTGTTAAATGTTACGGTAAAATCATTAGGGCAATTTAGTGTTTATCAAATTGTTTTTTTTAGAGCCCTAGGATCTTTATTTTTTACTCTTCCTTTTTTACTAAAGAATAAAATATCAATATATGGTAATAAGAAGACGCTATTAGTACTTAGAAGTATTTTTGGTCTTTCTTCTATGTTGTTGTTCTTTATGTCTCTTAGGTATATTACAATGGGTACAGCAGTATCAGTTAGATATATTGCTCCAATTTTTGCATCAATTTTTGCTGTTTTTCTGTTGAGAGAAAAAATTAAACTTATACAATGGTTTTTTTTAGCATTAGCTTTTTCTGGTGTTTTAGTTTTAAAAGGTTTTGGAGAAGATCTTCAAATAGAAGGGATTGTATTCTCTTTTATTTCGGCTGTTTTTGCGGGACTTGTTTATATTACTATTAGGAAAATAGGAGATAAAGATCATCCTGTTGTAGTTGTCAATTATTTCATGCTTATTTCTACTGTTATAGGAGGTTTGCTCTCAATTAATGATTGGAAAACACCTATGGGTTACGAATGGTTAGTTTTAATGAGCCTTGGAGTATTCGGATATTTTGCTCAGTTGTATATGACAAAAGCAATGCAAATAGGAGAAACTAACCAAATAACACCATTTAAGTATCTTGAAGTGGTGTTTACAACTATTGTAGGATTACTTTGGTTTAACGAGACTTATAGCTTTTATATCTTATTGGGTATGTTGATTATTATATTAGGATTAACATTGAACTTAATTTTCAAGAAATCACAATAAATCTATTTCCTTCCAAAAAAGAATGAAAGTTTAGTTTCTGAATTTTCACCTTAATATTAATCCCAAATATGGTTTATTAGTATCTCAATATTAACCTTTTATAGTTGATTGTAGGCTTTTAAACGATAATTGAGCAGTGGATTATTTAGGATGAGTATTTTTTACTAATTTGATATTTATTGTTAGCAATTCAAAACTTTTTTACGTCCTTCATTTTCTACTTTTAGTTCAGAGCATTCGATAAGTTGTTGTGGTTAGTGTAATCAGCCAAACACTTTTTTTATGAAATCAAGTTTCATCTTCTCGTATGTCCTAGTGCTATTTTGGACTTTATTTAATCATCTACATTTATTTATTTCTACACCAAAGAGTAATGATTTAAAAACATATAAAACGGCTATATCTAAAACTGTGATGAATTTTACTAGCCAAGGACAATTACGTTTGTCTTTATATGAGAGTAGTGCATTGGGAAACAATGAGTCTCCAGCAGACGGATTGTTGATTTTTTTTGATACTGAAGGTAATAATGATGTTGATATTAACGATGCGTTAGATATTCCTAACCTAGACGAAAATTTTTCAACTAACAATAATGGAGTTTTGTTGAGTATTGAAAGCAGGGCTACTCCAATAGATGAAGAAGAGATTCAATTAGAAGTAAATACTTACAGAAGCACCAACTACACAATAGTAGCAGAAGGTATCTCTATGCAATGTGCAACAGCATTCTTATATGATGACTATCTAGGTATATCTATCGAAATTCCGCAAAGCGGAACAGCCAATTACGATTATTCCATTATTTCTGGAGTGTCTGCTTCTATTGCAAATAATCGATTTAAAATAATATTTGCTGCCGATGCTTCCCAACTTACTTGGAACGGTTCGGTCTCTGATGACTGGAACAATTCAGATAACTGGACACCGAATGAAGTGCCTGGTTTATGTTCAGAGGTAACAATACCTGAAACAGAAAGGTCTCCCCAAATTTTAGAAGATATGACCATTGCTGCCTTAAATATTAATAGTGGTATTAATTTAACTGTACCTAATGGAAAAACTCTAAATGTATCTGGCGATTTAAATATGTATTCTGAATCGGATTCGTATTCAGGTTTAATTGTAAAAGGCACAATTACAGTAGAAGGAACTGCAAAATACCATAGATATGCCAATTCAGAATCAAATGATCGAGATTTAATTGCTCCTCCGTTAACAGGGCAAAGTTGGACTTCTTTTTTGGCTAACGATAATAATTACAACTCCAATATCCTATTTAATAATGGTGTTGAACCACCAAATACAGTTTACCTATTTGGCCCCTTTGAAAAAGGTAATACAGACGACTATTTAGTATACAACTATAACACTACAGAGACATTAGATTCAGGCAAAGGTTACAGAGTAGCAACCAACACTTCTACAAATGAAGCCAATGGTGAGCCCTTGATTTTTACAGGAACAATTGTAACGAGTTCTGTTAATGTAACCATTGAGAATGATTTTACTGGTAATTTTCCAGAATGGAATCTTATAGGCAACCCTTACACTTCTTATATAGATGTTAATGCTTTTTTAAATCATGTAGGGTCTGTTTCAGGTGTGTCAAATCTAAGTTTATTGGGTGAGGATACTGCGGCTATATATGGATATGATGCAAATGACACAGATGAGTCAGGAAGTAATTGGACCATAACTAATTTGCTTGAAGGCCCAGATGTAATAGCTCCTGGTCAAGGCTTTTTTGTGTCGTCAAAATTATCATCTGCAAATTTAGAATTTACACCAAATATGCAGGTTGAAAGTCATTCAGATGATTTTATTATTGGCAGAACATCAAATGATGTCGATTTTGTTAAAATCAGGCTAAACTCATTATCTGATAGTTGTACAACATCAATCTATTTTCATAACAATGCAAGTTTAGGATTAGATATAGGATATGATGCAGCTGTTTTTGGAGGTAGCGTATCTGATTTTGCATTGTACTCTCATTTGGTAGAAAATAATGAAGGTACTCCAATGGCAATACAAGCTGTTAATTCTAGTGATACATTAGATATTATTATTCCTTTAGGTGTAAACTCAAATCAAGATGAGGAATTAAGATTTAGCATTGCTGAAATAGCATTACCAAGCACTATTAATATTTATCTTGAAGATGCTATTACCAATACAACAACTCTATTGAACAATACAGATTATGTGGTGTTGCCAGAAATAACACTTTTAGGAACAGGACGTTTCTTTTTAAGGATTACTGAGAGTGTGCTATCAACTATACAAAATAATTTAGACTCCTTAAATGTCTTTGTTGTAAATAGCACAAAAGAGTTAATTGTAAAAGGGCAGTTGCAAGAAAGTACAACATTGACTTTGTACGATTTGTATGGAAGAGAAGTATTTTTATCAGAACTTGATTCATCTATTTATGACAATCGTATTGACATATCTTCACTTAATGGAGGTGCTTACATTATATATCTTCAAAGCGATAAATGGCAAAAATCAATAAAAGCTGTTATTGATTAATGAACTATTAAAATTCTTTATTTATGCTTAAAGTTTTTAGTTTGAAAGTGTATTTTTAAATACTTTTAAAGTAAGTCTTGGTTATAATACCTCTACAAAAATTCTCAAAGTCCTTATATTTACCTATATTAGTACCTTAACATTAATGTTGTGTTAGTGTTTTTTTGACTTTAATCAAGATTATTGATTTACAATAATGATAAGCAGAAAGGTACTGTTACTTGTTTTTACAATCTCATCCATTATTTATGGCCAAGAGATTCCTCCTATTCAGATTTTTACAACTCAAGACTATAAGGCTGAAGACCAAAATTGGGATATTTCTCAAGACGATGAAGGCGTGGTTTATTTTGCTAATAATAAAGGCTTGTTAAGATATAATGGAGCGAGATGGGAATTGTTTCCAAATCCTAACCAATCTATTTTAAGATCTGTTAATGTTATCAATGCTAAGATCTATACAGGTAGTTACATGGATTTTGGTTATTGGGAGAAAAATAGCTTCGGTGGTTTGGTTTATACATCTTTAATAGATCGCTATGGTGTTCAGCCAAAAGAAGATGAACAGTTTTGGGATATTGTAGAGATAGATAATTATATCTTATTTCAATCATTAGACAGGATATATATATACAATTTAGGTGCTAATGATTTTAAAATTATTGATTCTAACCAGCGGATAAATAAAATTTTCAAAGTTGATAAAACAATATATTTTCAAAAAAATGGAAGTGGGATTTATGAGATTTTAAATGGTGAAGAAAAGCTTATCCTGCCATCAAATAAATTTCATGATAATGAGATTATCAATATGTATAATGTTGATGAATCTCTATTGTTAGTAACCAAAGAAAATGGTATTTATAATTATAAAAACGGAGAAGTTTCTACATGGAATAACAAAGTAAATGAAGAACTTAAAAATTTAAGTATTTACAGTAGTATAAGGCTTAATGATGGTAGTTTTATTTTTGGCACAATTTCAGAAGGGATTTTACAAATAAGTCCTAATGGAGACAAAATCTTGCAAATTAACCAATCAGGTGGTTTAAGTAACAACACCGTGTTGTCGGCTTATGCAGGCAATAAAGGTGATTTGTGGTTAGGATTAGACAACGGTATTAATTGTGTAAATCTAAAGTCTCCCTATAGCGTTTATAAAGATAAACAAGGTGTCTTAGGAACTATATATGCATCTATAAAAGTTGGTGATAATCTATATTTAGGTACCAATCAAGGGCTTTTTTATAAGAATGTATCTAAAGATTCTAAGTTTAGTTTTGTCGAAAAAACCAAAGGTCAGGTATGGAGTTTAAAGTTTATGAAAGGAACCTTATTTTGTGGTCATGATAAGGGTACTTTTGTGCTTAAGGATGATAAAGCAGAACTCTTGAATGGTGAAATAGGATCTTGGATATTAAATGAAATAGAAGATAATCCAAATTTAATTTTGCAAGGAGGTTATGAAGGGTTGAGCGTGTTAGAATTGCAAAATGGAACATGGACTTTTAGAAATAAAATTGAAGGTTTTGATATGTCTTCTAGATATTTTGAATTTATAAATTCAAATGAATTATTGGTCAACCATGAATATAAGGGTGTTTACAAAGTAAAAATAAACTCAGATTATAGTAAGGTTTTAGACTTTAAAAAATTAGATGTAGAAGAAGGTTCTAAATCGAGCATTGCTAAATATCAAAACAATATTCTATATAGCAATAAAAATGGTGTTTATAACTACAATAGCCAAACATCAAAGTTTGTAAAGAACGATGAATTGAGCGCTTTAATTGAAGGTGATAACTATTTGTCTGGCAAATTAGTTTATGAAGAGCGTAGCAATAGGTTGTGGATGTTTAATAAAAGCAGTATTCTTTACGTAGAGCCAGGTAAACTTTCAGAAAAACCAAAGGTTAATTACATTCCATTATCTTATGAGCTTAGAAACAGTAAAGTTGGCTATGAAAATATTCTCAGTATAGATAATGACCAGTATCTAATTGGCGCTAATGATGGTTATTTGGTTGTAGAATTAGATAAGCTTAATCATAGCCCTATTCAAGTTAATATAGATAACATATCATTTAGTTCTTTACACAATAAATCTGTGGATTTGGGAGTAAATGAACCTGCGGAACTAGAAAACAAGAATAATAGTATCTTTTTAAAATATAGTGTAACAGATTTTAATAAGTTTTCAAACACTCAGTACAAATATCGATTAGTTGGTATTTATGATAGCTGGAGTAATTGGTCAACTAAATCCGAAGTTCACTTTGAGAATCTCCCACACGGTAATTACACATTTGAAGTTAAGGCTCAATTAGGGAGAATAGAATCTAATAATACAGCCACATACAATTTTACAATACTAAAACCATGGTACCTTAAGCCAATGGCAATTGTAACTTATACTGTTCTGGGATTATTGCTTTTGTTCTTAATACAATATTTTAATAGTAGATATTATAAAAAGCAAAAGCAAAAACTATTAGAAAAAAAGGAAAGAGAACTAGAACTCGAGCAACTAGAAAATCAAAGACAGCTCATTCAATTTAAAAACAAAAATCTTCAGTTAGATATTGAGAATAAGAATAGAGAGCTTGGTACTGCTACCATGAATTTGGTTAAACGAAATGAACTATTAAACAACATCAAAGAGAGATTGTCTCAAAGCAAATCTTTAGATGATGTAAAAGGTGTTGTAAAATTGATAAACTCTAACTTAAACAATACCAGTGATTGGAAACTATTTGAAGAAGCATTTAATAATGTAGACAAAGATTTCATGAAGCGTATAAAGTCACTTCATCCGTCTATAACACCAAATGACTTAAGGTTGTGTGCTTATTTAAGGTTAAACCTTTCGTCCAAAGAAATAGCACCACTATTAAATATATCTCATAAAAGTGTAGAGGTTAAACGATATCGTTTGCGTAAAAAAATGGGATTAGACCATGAGCAAAGTCTTACAGACTATATTTTGGATTTGTAAGTTGTGTTAATCTTCTTTTACTACCTATACATTACCTATACAAGTACAGATTACAACACTACAATATACTTTATTAAGTCAATGCAAAATGCTTAAAATGCTAGGTTTAACAGCTTTTTAATATGGTATTCTTAAATTTTAGGGTGTTTTTTTGAAATGTATGTTTTTTGTATAGTCTTTTTTTGAGATTTCTATAATTATTTATTTTAAGTTGCAATAACTATTAAACCGGAATATTGTATAGATATCTTTTTCAGTACAATTCTCTAAAATTTAAGATATAACTATGGTAAACAATCTTTTAAGGCTATTTGCATTTCTACTGTCTGTGAGCTTTGCTTTTGCTCAATCAGCTAAAGTGTCGGTTGAAAGTAATTCAGAGGGGCAAAAATTAGTTGTCAACGGAAAACCATTTATGATTAATGGTATGAATTGGGATTATGTTCCAATAGGTACTAATGTTGTTGATGCAGAATTCTACAAAAAATCTGATGATATTATAAAAGCAGGTTTAGATGCAGAAATGGCATTACTTCAAAATATGAATGTTAATGTCATAAGACAATACGTGGGTGTACCAGCCAAGTGGATAAAATACATTTACGAAAACTATGGCATTCATACCATGTTAAACGATTCGTTTGGTCGTTATGGTCTTACTATAGATGGTGTATGGACGCCAATTACTGACTACAAAGACGAGCGCACAAAGGAGCTGCTGATGTCAGAAATTACCAATATGGTAACCGAATATAAAAATACACCTGGTATTTTACTGTATCTCATAGGAAATGAAAATAACTATGGCTTGTTTTGGCAAGGAGCAGAAACTGAAGATTTTCCAGATGGTGAAGAAAAAATCAATGCTGTAGGTGAGCTTAGAGGAAGACCAATGTATAAATTGATGAACGAAGCAGCAAAGAAAATGAAAGCCATAGATCCTAATCATCCTGTGGCAATATGTAATGGTGATCTTTTGTTTTTAGAAATAATAGCACAAGAATGTCCAGATGTGGATATCTATGGAACCAACATGTATAGAGGTGAATCCTTTGGTGATGCATTTCAGCGTGTAAAAAAGGAATACGGAAAACCTATTATGTTTACTGAGTTTGGTTCAGATGCTTTTAATGCTGTAGAAAATCAGGAAGATCAAAAGATGCAAGCCTTTTACATGAAATCTAACTGGAAAGAGATTTACGAAAATGCAGCAGGTTTAGGTAAAGCAAACAACTCTTTAGGTGGGTTTACATTTCAATTCTCTGACGGATGGTGGAAAGCAGGTTTTGATGATAGAAAAGATGCAGATACACACCAAACAGAATCTACATGGAATGCTGGAGGTTACAAATGGGATGAAGCTTATCCTGGTGCTAATAATATGAACGAAGAATGGTTTGGTATTTGCGCAAAAGGACCAACAAACGAAAGAGGGCTTTATACATTATACCCTAGAGCTGCCTATTACACGTTAAAAGATGCTCATAGTTTAGACCCTTATGCTGAAGGAGTAAATTTAGATTTCATAAATAATTATTTCAACAACATTAACTTAATGGATGCCGTACTTAGAGCTAGAGGAGATAAAGCTGCTTTGGGCGAAAATGAATTGGAGAAAATTAGGTTAAGTCGTTTAACAGCGCAATTCACAACATTCAACACAGGTGGAAGTTTAATTACCACACCCGAAACGGCAGATCAATCACAAAATACATATCCAAATCAATTGGGCTTTGATCATATGCAATCCTATTTTGTTGGTGTAGAAGGTAAGCCTAATGCTAGCATGAGAGCAGAAGCTACATTCAATATACTTGGTAATGTAGCAGACAATCCTATTAACGAGATTTTTTATGAAAATGTAAATAGACCATATACTGTACAAGATGCAAATACAGGCGAAAATGTTACAATAGCAGACAATAACAGAATTAGACTATACCAAGCGGAATTTGAGTGGAATCATAAAGATTTTGATTTACGAGGGTTTTATCGTACAGGTCATTATCATTGGGCTTACGAAGGGGATTTCTTTAACCTTTATCCAGAAGCAAATTATGGTCCAAACTTAGATATTTATAATGGGGAAATTTTAGGAATTGAAGTAGATGCCAAAGGAAAATTAGACGGACTTAAAGCAGCATTTGGACCGCAACTATGGTGGGGCGCAAACCCAACAGCTTTATTAAAGTATCAACGTAAGTTCGGAAAATGGGATGTAACAGGTATTTATCATAGAGATTTAGATACAGGTTTAGAATTTGATGCAACTGGCCGTCGAGTACTAGATGCCAACCAAGTAAGAAGTGGTATCATTCCACCATGGCCAACAGAAAGAGCAACACTAGTTGTAGAACGCAAATTTGGTAAGTTTGATGTTACCGTTGGTGGTATTTGGGGGGGAAGCCCTCTAAATGGTAGTACATTTCAAGACATTAATGACAACAATCAAGTTGTTGAAGATAAGGTTTCTGGTAGTGATAATTGGGGTGGTAAAGCCAAGGTTACATACCAAGGAGGTCGCTTTAATTGGTATGGGCAAGCCTCTTACATGGGAATAGTAGCTGGAGGTGGCACAGATCAAACACAAACTTTTACAGGGTGGAAGTTAAAAGATAGTGGTAGTGGAAATATGGTAAATGCCTTAACCGGATTCACTTACTCATTCGGTGATTTTCAAATTGCACCAAACTTTATGTACCAAGAACCATTGGTAGACCCTATTCCAAATAATTTTGGAGGAGCAGCTCGATTGAGAAACTTTATAGATGATCCATTTGCAGTAAGAAATGGAAACAGAGAAATGTTTGGTTCTGAAATTTTGCTAACATACGATCCAACACCAGGTACTTGGATGTACCAATGGGATAATGACAGAGCCGAAGATGCAAAATTTGCGATGAACTTAGGTTTTGTCTATCGTCGTTTACCAACCGCAATGGATGCTCACATAGGATTCTTGGCAGACCGTACCTTCTTTGCCTTTCCAAATTCTGCGCCAGCTGAAGATCTTTGGGAAGTACATTCTAGAATGGTATCTAAGTTAAGTCCAGATCTTGGCATTATTGGTAACTTCTACTATGGTAATGGGCAAGGTAATGGAGATTCTGATAGAACAATAACACGTTTTGGAGCAGACGTGAGAGCTATATATAGAAAAAATATGTTACAAGCTCATGTAAAAGTTAATGATTGGGGACCTTTTGATTACCATAGAGATTTTAACCTTACGTTCCCGTTACAATTAATGCTAGACTTATCTACCTCGATAGGAAAACCTGATTGGTTCATATTACCAAGTACTAGAATAGGTGTTCGAGGAACTTGGAGATCCCTTAATGAATTTTCACCAAGATATGCTCCGTTGGCTACACCAGCAGGAACATTTAATGCACCTCCAACTTTAAGTACTGAAGGATTCCCAAATGGTTCAGAATGGGAAATAAGAACTTACATACACATCAATATCGGAAAATAAAAAGCTATAGAAATGAAATATTTAAAACAAATACAAACAAAAACACTTTGCTTACTAAGCTTGGTGTCGATAGTATTATTTGGCTGTGAGCGAGATATGCCAGCTGATGCACCATTGGCAACATTTCCAAATATAGCCGATGTATTTACTGATGTTCCAGTTAATTTAACGGATGAATTTTTTATTTCATTTGACCCTTCAGGTGGAGCAAATGTTAACGGATTTGGAACTGATGAAAATGAAGCTTATCAAGGAACAACGTCAATTAGAATAGATGTACCAGCAGCTAATAATCCAGATGGTGGTTTTATAGGTGGTATATTTAGAGACCGTGGAGAAGGTCGTAACCTTACGCAATACGATGCACTTACTTTTTGGGCAAAAGGATCTACAACAGGTACTATAGGTGAAGTAGGATTTGGTGCCGATTTTTTAGATGATAAGTTCCCAGTAAGTCGCAGTAATATTCAATTAACTACAGATTGGAAAAAATATGTTGTACCAATACCAGATGCTTCTAAATTAACACAAGAGAAGGGTATGTTCCTGTTTGCTGCTGGTGGATTAGATGTTCTTGGTGATGGTCCAAATGGTAACGAAATAGGTTGGACATTCTGGCTAGATGAAATACGTTTTGAAAACTTAGGAACTAACCTGGCTGTAAATACAGAAATACTTAATGGTGAAGATCAGGTAGTTGAAGCATTTACTGGGTCTAATATAACCATTTCGGGTCTGTCACAAACTGTAAATCTAGGAACTGGAGAAAATGTAAATATCAACATTGCACCTGCATATTTTGATTTTATAAACTCAAATTCTTCAGTTGCAACTGTTAGCGAATCTGGATTGGTTTCTGTTGTTGGAAGTTCTGGAACAACTACAATTACAGCAATATTAAATAATATACAGGCAAACGGATCATTAGAAGTTACTTCAAACGGCCAGTTTCCTAGTGCGCCTATTCCAACCAGAGATTCTGCAAATGTAATATCGCTTTTTAGTGATGCTTATACAAATGTACCTGTAAGACATTATAATGGTTTTTTTGAACCATATCAAACTACTTTAGGTGGAGCAGGATCAGATCCAAATAATGTAGACATTCAAGGAATGCTTCCAGATGGGTCATTAGATAACATTATCAACTATACTCAGTTAAACTTTGTAAGTATAGGTACTTATGAAACAGTACAATTGGTTGATGCAAGTACAGCTACTCATTTGCATATAGATATCAATGTTAGAGAAACTATTGATGCTGCAGACTTCATTAGGTTAGAGTTAGAGAGTGGCACGTTTACTGGCACTACGGCTAATGGTAGTTTTGTTCTTAGTTCAGCAGCTTTAAGTAATGTAAATAGCGATGGATGGGCAAGTATAGATGTTCCGTTAGCGAGTTTTTCTGGTGCTGTAGATTTTAGCAGTCTAGGTCAACTGTTTTTTATATCTGATGGAACAATATCAAATATTTGGGTAGACAATGTGTACTACTATAACGAGTAATTACAATATCTTTTAAATAGAAATATATTATGAATATAAAATTCTCATATAAAATAAGTCTTTACGTCGTAGCATTATCGCTGGCAACTAGTTTTTTAGGATGTAATCTAGACGAAACACAAGAAGTTGCAACATCTACCAATTTAGTTTGGGAGGATAATTTTGATGAAGACGGAGCTCCAGATCCGTTAAAATGGATTTATGAAATAGGTGATGGTTCTGCACAAGGTATACCTGGCTGGGGAAACAATGAGCTTCAATATTACACAGATAGATCAGAAAATGTAAGTGTAGAAAGCGGAGTGTTAAAAATAACAGCAAGACAAGAATCTTACGAAGGTTCTAATTATACGTCTGCAAGATTAATAACTAAAGGCTTGTTTCAAAAACGTTATGGCCGCTTTGAAGCGCGTATAAAATTACCAACAGGTCAAGGTCTGTGGCCTGCTTTCTGGTTGCTTGGCGACGATAGCAATGGAGAAGTTTGGCCAGAGATTGGCGAAATTGACATTATGGAATACCTAGGAAATGAACCAACTAAAGTTTTAGGAACTGTTCATGGTCCACAATTTTCAGGAGCTGAGTCCATTTCCAAAGAACTGGTTTTAGAAAACGATCGTTTTGATACTGGTTTTCACATTTTTGGTATCGAATGGTCTCCTAATAAAATCAACTTTTATGTTGATGACAAATTATATCAAACCATAACACCAGAAGTTGTAGATGAAGAAACTGATGGTGAGGGAGAATGGGTTTTTAATGACCGTCCTTTTTACATAATTCTAAACGTAGCGGTTGGAGGAAATTTACCAGGTCCGCCAAATGACGAAACAATGTTTCCTCAAAGTATGTATGTAGATTACGTTAGAGTTTATAACTAAAAAATTAAAAGAAAATGAGCGTATTTAAATCAAGTATTTCTAAACTATTTTTTATTGCACTTGCATTAATAGCATTCTCTTGTGAAGATAACGAAAGCGGAGTAGACCTAATAGGTCTAGAAGCAAGATTTACCACAGAGTTTAACCAGAGAACAGTAAGCTTTAACAATATTTCTAATGCTGCTACAAGCTACATTTGGGACTTTGGCGATGGAACAAATTCCACATTAGAAAATCCTGTAAAAACTTATGAAAATGGCACTTATACGGTATCTCTTACAGCGTATAATGATAACGGAGATTCAGACACGTTTGAAAAAATGTTTACTATAGATGTTGCTATATGTGATGATGAAATTGCTGAAAATATTGACCCAGCTAATGGTAATTTAAATTGGACTTTTATGTCAACAGACGGAAGTGTCACATTTGATGCCTTCGGAAATATTGGTGGGTCAATTGTTACAAACCCAAATTTTGAAGATGGTATAAACACAAGCTGTAATGTTTACAAATATGAAAAAATTAGTGGTTGTGAAACTTGGTCTGGTGTCGGTATAGCGCTAAATACTGCTATGGATTTTACCGATGCGAATACGGATAAAGTTTTTAAAATGAAAGTCTTGGCAGAAAATCAGTTAACAGACGTAACATTGCGTTTAGAGCGTTTGCCATTTCCAGATACAGAACCTTCCCAAGAAAGAATAGCAAGTATTACGCAATTAGGAGAATGGCAAGAGTTAACTTTTGATTTTTCAGATGTTAGTACAGGAACCTATAAAAGCATGATCATTTATTTTGAAAGAAATGCACCATGCGACGGTGACGTATATTACTTTGATGATATTATTCAAGAATAATACACATCAACTTAGTCTTAATTGCGGCTTTAATTATTCTGATTAAAGCCGCAATTATAAAAACAAATCTTTGCTAAACCTTAACCCTATAACCGTTTTTATTGGTAATGAATATAAAACCAACAAATATTACATCATTAGACAAAAACATTTTACTTACTAGAGTAACAATAGATAATCAGGCATACTTCAAAATCTCTAATAGCGATAAAATGCGTCCATTTTTTATGAGTATCGTTAGTGATTCAAATCATTGGATGTTTATATCAAGTAATGGAGGTGTAACCGCAGGTAGAAAAAATGCCGAATACGCACTTTTTCCTTACTATTCAGATGACAAGATTACTGAATCTGCTGAAATTACAGGTGCAAAGTCTATATTTCAGATTACTAAAAATGGAAAAAAATATATTTGGGAACCTTTTTCTATCAGATTTCAAGATGAGTATAGCATACACAGAAACGTGTATAAAAGTGTTTATGGTAATGCCATAATTTTTGAAGAAGAGAATCTCGATTTAGGCCTAACGTATAGATACGAATGGTGTTCTAGCAATGCCTATGGTTTTGTTAAAAAATCAACTTTAGTAAATAACTCTAACCAATCTGTAGAGATAGAACTTGTAGATGGTATTCAAAATGTTATGCCTTTTGGCGTTAGCAGTGCGCTACAAAATGCGAGTAGTAATTTGGTTGATGCCTATAAAAGAACGGAACTTGTAAAAGAAACAGGTATAGGAATTTTTGCTCTAAGTGCCATTATAGTAGATAAAGCGGAGCCAAGCGAAGCTCTTAAGGCTAATATAGCTTGGTCTTTGGGTATAGATAATCCTACTTACTTGTTGTCTTCTTTACAGTTAGATACATTTAGAAAATTTGGTAAGATTACACAAGAAACCGATGTTAAGGCAGAAAAGGGTGCGTACTTTATTAATGCTACAATACAACTAGATTCTAAAGACTCTAAAGATTGGATTATTGTTGCTAACGTTAATCAAGATGCTTCAGATATTGTTGCAATTTCAAAACAAATAAAAACAGACAATCAGTTTTTAAGTAAGATTGAAGCTAATATTCAATTAGGGACAGAAAATTTAATTAAGCTCAATGCCTCTTCAGATGGTTTACAGTTAACTTCAGATAATTTTAGAGATACCAGACATTTTTCTAATACGCTTTTCAATATAATGCGTGGTGGAATTTTTGATGATGGCTATACCATTGAAAAGTGGGATTTTGAAAACTACTTAAAAAAGGCTAATAAAGATGTGTATCGTAAGTGCGAACATCTGTTACAAGATTTACCAGAAACATTCTCTTTACAAACAATAAGAAAGTTTGCGAATTGGAATGAAGACAAAGATTTTAAGAGACTGGCATTAGAGTATCTACCACTTAAGTTTAGTAGAAGACACGGAGATCCGAGTAGGCCTTGGAACAAGTTTTCAATCAATACAAGAAGTGAGGTCGATGGCTCTAAAATTCTGGATTACGAAGGTAACTGGCGAGATATTTTTCAAAACTGGGAAGCGCTTGCCGTTTCTTACCCAGAGTATATTGAAAATATGATTCAGAAGTTTCTTAATGCCACAACCTTTGATGGTTACAACCCTTACCGTGTGACCAAAGATGGTTTTGATTGGGAGACTATTGAGCCAGATGATCCTTGGTCTTACATTGGGTATTGGGGAGATCATCAAATCATATATCTATTAAAGTTTCTTGAGTTTTTAGAAGACTATAATCCTGGAAAGTTAGAGCGTTTCTTCTCGCAAGATATTTTCGTTTACGCTAATGTGCCTTATAAGATTAAAGAATATCAAGATATTTTAAAAAACCCAAAAGATACCATAGAATTTGATGAAGATTCTGATAAGGAAATACGATTAAAAAGAGATAAGATTGGTGCAGATGGTGCATTATTGCAGTATTCAAATGGAACTGTTGTTAGAGCGAATTTTTTGGAGAAGATTTTAGCAACAACGTTAGCCAAACTTTCAAATTTTATACCAGAAGGTGGTATTTGGATGAATACCCAAAGACCAGAATGGAATGATGCTAATAATGCCTTAGTGGGTAATGGAGTTTCTATGGTGACACTTTATTATCTCAGAAGATTCTTAAAGTTTTTTGAAGATGTTTTTGAAAACGCAACTGTAGATAAGGTTGAGGTGTCATCTGAAATTGCTGAGTTTTTCAATGCTGTAAAATCCGCATTTCAGCAAAACGAATCTATTTTGAGTGGGTCAATAGATGATGCCAAAAGAAAACAAATATTAGACTTGCTAGGTGTAGCAGGTAGTAATTATAGAGAACATATTTACCATAATTCATTCTCTGGTAATAAGACAGAAATAACACTAAGCGATGTTTTAGACTTTACTAAGTCGGCCATTAAACATCTAGAGCATTCTATAAGAGCCAACAGAAGACATGATAATCTTTATCATGCATACAATCTAATGACTGTAGATGGTGATAAGGTGTCTATTTCATATTTAGACGAAATGTTAGAAGGTCAAGTAGCGGTATTAAGTTCAGGATATTTGAGTTCACAAGAAAACTTAGCTGTTTTAGATGGGTTAAAACAAAGTAAATTATTCCGAGAAGACCAATACAGCTATGTGTTGTATCCTTTTAAAAATCTAAAAGGGTTTATGGATAGAAATACCATCCCTTCAAATGCTGTTAATGATTCCAAATTATTAACAGCTTTAGTGTCTGATGGTAATACGCAAATTCTAAAAAAAGATAGTAATGGCCATTATCATTTTAACGGGAATTTTAAAAATGCCAATGATGTAAAACAAGCATTAGAAAATCTTAATGCACCTGCTTATATAGAATTAGCTAAAACAGAAGAATCTAAAGTGCTTCAAATCTTCGAAGATGTTTTTAATCATAAAGCATTTACAGGTCGTTCAGGTACATTTTATGGTTATGAAGGCTTAGGTTCTATTTATTGGCACATGGTTTCAAAACTGCAATTAGCAGTCATGGAAGTTTGTCAAAAAGCTATTGCAGAAAACGAATCTC
Organism: Winogradskyella sp. MH6; assembly: GCF_022810765.1. Taxonomy (NCBI): domain Bacteria; kingdom Pseudomonadati; phylum Bacteroidota; class Flavobacteriia; order Flavobacteriales; family Flavobacteriaceae; genus Winogradskyella; species Winogradskyella sp. MH6. Next base: position 1,758,392 of record NZ_CP094494.1, read on the forward strand.
CAGAGGTAATTGGGAGACTTCTAGAACACTACTACGAAATTAACGAAGGTATAGGTGTACACAAATCACCAGAGTTATACGGAGCTTTTCCAACCGATCCTTATTCGCATACACCTGCAGGTAAAGGAGCGCAACAACCAGGAATGACAGGTCAGGTAAAAGAAGATATTCTTAGCCGATTTGGAGAACTAGGTGTTTTTATGAAGGAAGGATTGCTCGTTTTTAATCCATGTATGCTCAGAAAAGATGAGTTTTTAGATGAAGCACAGACCTTCAATTACATTAATGTTAATGGTGATGAGTCTGTATTGAAAGTTGAGAAAAATCAATTGGTATTTACTTACTGTCAAGTACCTGTGGTTTATATCATTTCAGACGAATACAAAACAAATGTATTATTTAGAGATGGCTCGCAACAGACTTTTGATCAAATGGGATTAGATAAAGAAACTAGTGAGAAAGTGTTTAGTCGTTCGGGTGATATAGAATGTATAATGGTTCATATAAAGGAAGCGTTTTTAAAGTAAGAAAGAAGCATCATGAAAATTAGAAAAATAATAGTTTGTGTTCTATCTATAGTCTTCATGATGTCTTGTAAAAATGAAAAGCGCGAAGAGCCTTTAACTCAAATCAAAAAAGAAGTGACAGCAAAAGATATATTAGGAAATCCGGATTACTTGGCCATTTCTTATGGAGGATACAGAGGGAAAACAAGAGACAGTCAGCCTACAATTGTAGAATTAAAAGAAGATTTAAAAATTCTTTCTGCAATGGGTGTTAAGTTGCTTAGAACCTATAATGTTCAGCCAAAATTACCTCATGCGTCTAATGTTTTAAAAGCCATTTCAGAATTAAAAGCCGAGGATGAGAATTTTGAAATGTACGTTATGCTTGGCGCTTGGATAGATTGTCTTAATGCTTGGACAGGCAAAGAGCCAAATCATAATGTTGAAAGCCCAAACAATGCAGGTGAGATAAAAAGAGCAGTGGCATTGGCAAATCAATACCCAGATATAGTTAAAATAATAGCAGTTGGTAATGAGGCTATGGTAAAATGGGCAACGTCTTATTACGTACAGCCAGAAGTAATTTTAAAATGGGTGAAGCATCTTCAAAATTTAAAAGCAGAAGGTAAGTTGCCTAAAGATCTTTGGATTACAAGCTCAGATGACTTTGCATCTTGGGGAGGTGGCGAAGATACGTATCATGTAGCAGATTTAAATGAATTGATTAAGGAGGTAGACTTTATCTCTATGCATACTTATCCTTATCACAATACACATTACAACCCAGAATTTTGGGGAGTTCCAGAAGCGCATATAAACATGCCAGATACTACTAAGATTGAAATGGCTATGGAGCGTGCTTTAAAATTTGCCCAAAAACAATACGATAGTGTTACTAATTACATGAAAAGTATTGGTGTAAATAAACCAATTCACATAGGTGAAACGGGTTGGGCAACTACATCTACAGGACATTATGGTTCTGATGGATCAAAAGCAACAGACGAATATAAACAAGGTTTGTATTATAAATTAATGAGACGATGGACCAACAGAGCTGGTATTTCGTGTTTTTATTTTGAAGCTTTTAACGAGCAATGGAAAGATGCTAATAATCCAAATGGATCAGAAAATCACTTTGGGTTATTCACTATAGACGGAAAAGCAAAATACCCAATTTGGGATTTGGTTGACAAGAAAATTTTTGAAGGCTTAACAAGAAACGGTAATCCTATAAGTAAAACTTACAATGGTGATAAAAAAGCACTGCTTAAAGATGTTTTGGTGCCTCCGTCTCAAGAAGAAATTATGGCAAATAGATAAAATAAATATTAACACATGAAAGCGTTAAGAACCAGTATTTATTGTCTTTTAATATTAGCTATGAGTTGCAATACCCAACCAGAAGAATTGAAAGTTCAAATTTTTGAAACTTCAGCAAGTGGAAATCAATTAACTCAAATAGAGCCTTTAGCTGTAGATGAAGAAGTTGATTTGTTGCCAGTAATAAGAATATTACCTGACCAAAAGTTTCAAACCATTACTGGTTTTGGTGGAGCATTTACAGAGTCGTCAGCATATTTACTCAATAAGTTAAGTCAAAAAAATAGAGACCTTATTCTAAAAGCTTATTTCAGTGAAGAAGGTGCAAATTATTCACTTTGCAGAACACACATGAATTCTTGTGATTTTTCGCTAAACCAGTATTCTTATACTCCAACTGAAGATAAAGAATTAAAAGACTTCTCTGTTAAGGAAGATATGGATGATTTAATCCCAATGATTAAAGATGCTCAAGCTATTTCAAAAGAAGGGTTTAAATTGTTTGCGTCACCATGGACAGCACCACCTTGGATGAAAGATAACAAAGAATGGGTTGGTGGTAAACTGCTGAAAGAGTACTATCCAACGTGGGCATTGTTTTTTTCAAAATATATAGAAGCATACAAAGAACAAGATATAGAGCTTTGGGGTTTTACCGTAGAAAATGAACCTCACGGTAACGGGAATAATTGGGAAAGTATGCACTTTTCACCAGAAGAAATGACCGATTTTGTTCAACATCATTTAGGACCAAAATTAGAAGCCGATGGTTATGGAGATAAAATCATTTTAGGCTACGACCAAAATAGAGCAGGCATAAAAGAATGGGTAGATGTAATGTATGCTACAGAAGAGTCTTCAAAATATTACGATGGTACAGCTATACATTGGTATGAGAGTACTTATGAGGTTTTTCCAGATGATCTACAGTATGCACATAATAAAGCACCAGATAAATACCTCATAGAAACCGAAGGTTGTATAGATGATGAGGTTCCTGTTTGGAAAGACGATGCTTGGTATTGGAAAAAAGAAGCGACTGATTGGGGCTGGAAATGGGCATCAGCAGAAGATAAATACTTGCATCCTAAATATGCGCCAGTAAATAGATATGCCAGAGACATTATAGGTTGTCTTAACAATTGGGTAGATGGTTGGGTAGATTGGAATATGGTACTCAATAAACAAGGTGGTCCAAATTGGTTTAAGAATTGGTGTATTGCACCTGTGATTGTAGATGAGCTTAATGATGAGGTATACTTTACACCATTGTATTATATAATGACTCACTTTAGCAAATACATAAGGCCAGGGGCAAAAGTTCTGGGTATAGACAATGTAGGGAGTGACATTATTGCGACAGCTGCAGAGAACCTAGATGGTTCTACAACTCTTGTAGTATTTAATGAAGGTAAAGAAGTTAAGACATTTTATTTATGGCTTAATGATAAACGAACTACTGTAAGAATCAAAGCGCAGGCTATTCAAACTATAGTAATGCAGAATAATTAGCAAAACCACACAATTATGGCAAAAGTTAAAACAGCATCTAGAAATAAAGTACCATTTGGTCAAAAAGCAGCCTTTGGTTCTGGTCATTTTATTTTAAATATTCTACCAGGAACATTAGGTGTTTTTATTCAATTTTTCTTGTTAACAGCTTGGGGAGTTGACCCTTTATGGGCTGGACTTTTGGGCGGTTTACCGAGAATTTTCGATTCTATCACTGATCCAATTATGGGTTTTATATCAGACAATACAAAATCTAAATGGGGAAGACGAAGACCCTACATTTTTATTGGTGCTATAATTAGTGGAGTTTTATTCTTTTTAATGTGGCAATTAGATGACAATGCATCTCAGAGTTATATTATTTGGCATGTTATGATTTTACAATTGTTATTTCTTATTGGAAATACAATGTTTGCAACACCTCTTGTTGGTCTTGGGTATGAAATGACATCAGACTATAATGAACGTACAAGATTAATGGCGTTTTCTAATACAATGGGTCAAATTGCGTGGATGATTGTTCCGTGGTTGTATGTAATAATACCAGATACAGACACCTTTAATACACAAACAGAAGGAGTGCGTACAATGGCTCTTATTGTAGGTGTGATGTGTGTTGTATTTGGGATTTTACCGGCATTATTTTGTAAAGGAATTGATGCTTCTCACATGGAAAACAGAAAAGAAATCAATTTCAGAACATTAGCTACAAATATGAAGGAACTTCTCGCTGGGATTGTGCAGGTTTCAAAAAATAAAGCTTTTATGAAATTATGTGGAGCAACTTTTTTAGTCTTTAATGGTTTTCAGTTAGTCGCTGCATTTGGAGTGTTTATTATTGTGTTTTATCTATATAATGGTAGTTATGAATTGGCTGGTACATGGCCAGCTTGGTTTAATACCATAAATGCTATAATTACAGCATTTATAGTCATCCCAATTATTTCAAGAATGGCTAATAAATGGGGAAAGAAGAAAGCATTTATTATTTCTACAGTACTATCAATTATTGGTTATATACTAAAGTGGTGGGGATTTGATAAGGATCTAAATAGTCAATTTGCTCAGACAAGTTTAGGTAAAAGTTTGAATGCTGGTGTTGGGTCTTTATTCGAGTCTTTAAACCCTGTTTTGGATAATATTGGTATGTCATGGTTTAGCATAGAGCCAGGAAGTGAAATTCCTTGGTTAATTTTTGTTCCAATTCCTTTATTTGCTTTTGGTATGGGAGGATTGTTTACACTAATGATGAGTATGACTGCTGATGTTTGTGATTTAGACGAGTTGGAAAATGGTATGCCTAGAAAAGAAGGAACATTTGGAGCTATTTATTGGCTAATGGTTAAAATCGGGCAATCAATTGCTCTAGTGTTAGGTGGAGTAATATTGAGTATCGTAGGTTTTGATCCCAATGCAACTGAACAATCAATAGAAACTATGAATAACCTTAGGATAGCAGATATTATTGTGCCATCAGCAACAGCAGCATTAGCTATTTGGGTGATGTGGAAATATAGCTTAACCGAAGATAGAGCTAAGGAAATAAAGAAAGAATTAGTAGAACGTAGAGGTGAATTATAAAAATATAGAAGTAAGAATAAAATGTCTTTAAGAAAAGAGAAATTTTTAGCATTGGCATCTATTGATTATGAAGGGATGTCAATTGATGACTTAAGAAAGTTGTTTAGAAAAACGCTAAAGTCTGGCATGCATGGTTTGTGCTCTAGTCCTTATGAAGAAGGTCAAGAACCAGGAGATCAATTAACAGAAGCGCAAATACGACGTCGATTAGAAATCATGAAGCCATATACCAAATGGATAAGGTCATTTTCGTGTACTGAGGGTAATGAGTTAATTCCTAAAATAGCAAAAGAAATGGGAATGAAGACCTTGGTAGGAGCGTGGCTTGGTGATGACCCAGAAATAAATAAAAATGAGGTAGAAGGACTCATAAAACTATCTCTTGAAGGAGTGGTTGATATTGCTGCAGTTGGTAATGAGGTGATGTATAGAGGCGATTTAACAGAAGAGGAATTGTTGCAAAAAATTTATCATGTTAAAGATGCGCTTAAAGACACTAAAATTCCTGTAGGTTATGTAGATGCATACTATGAGTTCGAAGAAAGACCAGCAATTACAGATGCTTGCGATATTGTTTTAGCAAATTGCTATCCGTTTTGGGAAGGTTGTGATTTAGACTATTCTTTATTATACATGAAAGATATGTATAATAAAGCTTATAGAGCTGGTAAGGGTAAAAAGGTAATTATTACCGAAACAGGGTGGCCAAGTGAGGGTACAAATTTACAAGGCGCTTTTCCTTCTGAAGAAAATGCGATAAAGTATTTTATTAATACACAAAAGTGGTCAAAAGAAGAAGATATTGACATATTCTATTTCTCATCATTTGATGAATCATGGAAAGTAGGAGGAGAAGGAGATGTTGGTGCTTTTTGGGGTATTTGGGATAAAACCGAAAAACTTAAGTACTAGTGTGAACACTACAAATTATTTACAACAACTAAACCAAACACAACATTACCACTACAAAATAAGATTTTATGTTGGTTTATAAGCGGTTAGGTAACGGATAAGGTTAATGTATATAATGGTTTTGAGCCGAAAATTATTGAATAGCTAAATCGATTTCGTTGTATGTTTTTTGTAAAGGTGAAATTTGGAAATATTCAATTTTAAAACAATAATTTTATGAAATAAGCAATTTAAAGTGTAAATAATTGCTTCTGTTTAATAAATAACTAAAACAAATAACAATTATGAAAAAAATTACTTTTTTAATTTTTCTATTGAGTACAGTATTGGCTTTTGGTCAATCTCTACCTGTAGATTTTGAAGACGGTACAACTGCACCACAATTTCAATTTGGTAATTTAGGGTTTGGCAACATAGTCAATCCTGATCAATCAGGGCTGAATGTTTCTACAAGAGTATTAGAAATTAATAAACCAGATTCTGCAGATTGGTTTGGAGGTATTGGTTTCGAGACACCAGGTTTGCCACTTGTAGACTTAGCAAATGGAACAGAATTTACTATGAAGGTTTGGGCACCTACTGCTGGTCAGAGTATTAGATTTCAAATACAAAACGGTCTAAGTGGAGAGCCAACATACAATAGAGATGTAGTTATTAATAGTGCTATGACTTGGGTGGAGGTTAGTTTTGATTTTACTTCTCAACCTGGATTAACAGGTACAGAACAATATCCAATAATAGTAATTCAGCCAAATTACGATCCAGCATGCGAAGGAGCATCACCAGCATGTACAACTGTGGGAACAGGTAATGGAGGTATTTGGTATATAGATGATATTGTACAAGTAGGCGCTGTTGTAGACCCAAATGAAGATGCTTCACTTTCAGATTTAACAATAGATGCTGTTACTGTTTCAGGATTTTCACCAAATACTCTAACATACGATGTGGAGTTACCAAACGGAACAACAATGGCACCAACAGTTGCTGGTGTTGCTACTCAAGCAGGTAATGGTTCGTCTAACGTTAGCGTTACTCAAGCGTCTGGTGTGCCAGGTTCAGCAACTGTAGATGTTACAGCGCCAAACGGTGTGGATATGCAGACTTATACGGTTAACTTTACAGAAGCACCAGCCTTGCCGCCTGCAGCACCGACGCCACCTTCAATCCCTTCAATTTCAATAATTAGTGATGTATTTACGAATGTTACTGTACCTCAAGTTGATACTTTTGGTGGTACTTTAACCAATTTTGATTTAAATACAGATGGTAATGAAGAAGCAAGGCTAATTACTGGTGGATCAGGATTTCAATTTAATTTTTTCCCAGGTAATGCATTTATAGATATTAGTCCTGCTGGATTCTTGCACTTAGACGTTTACTGTGATAATCTAGCCGATAATGATATTTTGAGAATACGTTTACTAGATCCAGATCCAGGTGTTAATGGAGCAAATATTGCTAGATATGAATTTTCTGCTGCCCAGGCAGGAACTTGGGTTTCTATAGATCTTGAAATTCCTAATGGAACTAACTTAAATGATTTTGGAGATATTGATAGTGCGTCTTCGCCTGTTGATTTAACTAATTTATCGTTAATACAATTTAACACATTAGATTTAGGAAGTGGTCTAGCCTCAAAAGAAGTGTATATAAGTAACGTGTATTTCTATGGAGGCACATTATCAACTTTAGATGTTGAAGCAACTATTGATTTTAAAGTTTTCCCTAATCCTACTCAGGCAGACTGGAGTATTTCTAGTTCTAACATTATAAATAGTATAGCTGTTTATGATATTTTAGGTAAACAAGTATTGTCTTTAAAACCAAACTCAAATCAAGTTGTGCTAGATGCTTCTTCATTAAGATCTGGAATTTATATAACAAAAATTGAAGGAGAAAACGGAACTAAAACAGTTAAGCTGGTTAAAAATTAATAGCGAATCTAATTAATAGAAAGAAGAAAGGGCGTATTTTTACTATACGCTCTTTTTTATTTAACCAAAAAAATAATCTATGACTACTTTAAAAGAATTAGCAAAACTCTTAAATATTTCGGTTTCAACAGTTTCAAAAGCACTGAACGATAGCCATGAAATTAGTGAGAATACTAAAAGAAGGGTTAATGAATTGGCAGAAAAACTAAATTACAAGCCTAATCGTATAGCTCAACAATTAAAGAGTAATAGAACAAAGACAATAGGTGTAATTTTGCCGACCGTTACAAATCCTTTTTTTGCTGAGGTTTTACACGGTATAGAAACTAGTGCTACAAAAAACAACTACGACATTATTGTCTGTTTGTCAGATGAGTCATTAACAAAAGAACAACGTAGTTTAGAATTGTTATCTAATGGAAGTGTTGACGGTTTTATAATGGCTGTAGCAAGAGAAAGTCAAGTAGAAGAGCAAACAACACATATAAATACTGTTATTAATAGTAAAATACCAGTCTTAATGTTTGATAGGGTTGTTAATGAAATATTGTGTGATAAGGTTGTGGTAGATGATTTTCAATCTGTATATGAGGCTACGGAATATTTAATAAAAAAAGAAAAAAGAAAGCATATTTTATTGGTAAGTAATATTGAAGAGCTCAGCGTTGGAAAGCTTAGAATTAAAGGTTACCAAAAAGCTATTGAAGATGCTAACCTAAAATCTAATGTATTAAAGCTCAGTAAAGTTGATGATGTAGAAAAGCATGTATACAAATACCTTCAAAATAATTCTGATACAGATGCTATTGTATCCATTGACCACATAACAGGTATCATTGCTATTAATATGGCAAAAAAAACAGGAAAAATAGTACCCAAGGATTTATCTGTAATAGGATTTGGGTATGAACATACACAGTTGTTGTCTAGCCCAAAGATTTCAATAGTTCATCAAAAAGCCTATGAAATAGGTGAGATGTCTGTAAAACTACTAATTGACAATTTGCAATCAGATGACCATAAAACACAGACTATAGTTGTGCCAAGCGAACTTAAATTAAGCGAGTCTACTAAGTAATATAACAAAAAAAGCCTGATTTTTTATCAGGCTTTATATTTTCTAGATTAAGAAACTTTTTAGTGTCCTTTCATCTTGTCAGCAGCTTCTTTTCCTGCTTCTTTTACTTTATCAGCAGCATCGTTAGCGGCATCTTTAGCGTCATTTGCCATTTTTTCAGCACCTTCTTTTACGCTATCAACTGCATCATCAGCAGCGTCCATAGCATCGTCCATTGCTTCACCTGCTTCGTCGGCAGCATCTTCAGCAGCATCTTTAACGTCATCTGCAGCGTCTTTAGCGGCATCTTTTGCGTCATCCATTGCTTCACCTGCTTTGTCAGCAGCATTTTCAACAGCGTCTTCAGCTTTTTCTTTAGTCTCTCTACAAGAATTTAATGATAAGCCTAAAAATGCAACTAAGGCTAAACTTAATACAACTTTTTTCATTTTTATAGTTTTAGTGTTAATTGTGGTTAATGCACTAATTTAACAATTTAAATGAAATTTTAACAAAATTTCAACACTTATTAATAGTGCGACTTAGCTATATACGTATAAATTTTAATATTTGGATGACTGCTCCTTTATTTTTTTCTATATACTTTTTATTGATTAAACCTTGACTTTTTCTATAAGGTTCATCAGAAACTAAGGTTTTTAGAGTTGAATTAAAGTCTGTCAGTGTTGGTACCGAAGTTACTCCTCCAAGTTTAATAAGAGCGTCAGCTTCAGGAAATTTACTATAGTTTTTTCCAATTATTATAGGTACTCCAAATACTGCTGGTTCTAAAATGTTATGTAAACCAGTTGTTCCAGCTGCACCACCAACATATACGATGTCTGCATAACTATAGACTCTACTGAGATAACCTATAGTATCTAAGATGAAAACACTATAATTTGAAAGATTTTTTTTATTAGACAATTCAGAAAAGCAAATAGACTTAACCTTTATTTGAGATTTAAGAGACTCTATATAACTAGGTTTAATATTGTGTGGGGCAATTATAACTTTTACCTTCTCAAAGTCTAGTGTATTAATGTAGTCCATGTAAAGTTTATCATCTTCTGGCCAAGTACTACCAAAAACAATACATAATCTATCTTGCTTGAAATCTTCAATAAAATCTACTGAATTATCAATTTTTAATTGATTGCTCACTCGGTCAAATCTTGTGTCTCCAGAAACAGAAACATCGTTGTAGCTAATGCTTTCTAACAGTGTTTTAGAGGCTTCATTTTGAGTAAAAATGTGATCAAAAGCAAATAGCGCTTTTTTCATAAAACCTCCATACCATTTAAAGAAGCTTTGAGATTTTCTAAATACTGCAGAAATAAGTATGGCTTTGTGTTTTCTCTTTTTTAGTTCAAGCAAAAAGTTTGGCCAAATCTCATATTTTACAAAAATGGTATAATCAGGGTTTACAAGATTTAAGAACCTTCTTGCATTTGCTTTGGTGTCTAATGGCATGTAAACCACAACATCTGCAATCTTAGAATTTTTTCTAACCTCGTAACCCGAAGGCGAAAAAAATGAAAGTATCACTTTATAGTCTGGATACTTCTCCTTTAAAGCTTCAAAAACTGGGAGCCCTTGTTCATATTCACCTAAAGAAGCAGCATGAAACCAAAATGTTTTGTCATTGCGATTTATATGCTTTTCTAGGGTTTTGAATGTTTTGCGTCTTCCAATAACACCTAGTTTTAGCTTAGGATTAAAAAGCGCTAACAGATTAAGCACAAAACTTGCAATGTAAATTCCTAAAGAATAAAGTAGTTTCAACATAAAAAGTTTGTGCTAAAATACATTTCTTTCAGTTAAAATGCATTGGCTTAGCAGTTACAATTTTGTATTTTCGCCTAGAGCATTTTTTAGAATGCATTTCAGAACACATATAATCCTTCACGGAATGAAAAAAATACAAATGGTTGACCTTCAGAGTCAATACGCAAAAATAAAAGATGTTGTAGATACTTCAATTCAAGAAATTTTAGAAAGTGCAGCATTTATAAACGGACCAAAGGTTCATCAATTTCAGAAAAACTTAGAAGATTACCTTGGTGTAAAACATGTCATCCCTTGTGCTAACGGAACAGATGCACTACAAATTGCAATGATGGGTTTGGGACTTAATCCAGGCGATGAAGTTATTACTGCAGATTTTACCTTTGCTGCAACGGTAGAGGTAATTGCTTTATTGCAGTTGACACCAGTTTTGGTAGATGTAGATCCAATAACTTTTAATATTGATGTAGCAGCTATTGAGAAGGCTATTACACCAAAGACTAAGGCTATTGTTCCTGTTCATTTATTTGGCTTAGCCGCTGATATGGATGCAATTATGGCTTTAGCAGAAAAACACAATCTTTATGTAATTGAAGACAATGCGCAAGGAATAGGTGCTAGCTATACACATAAAGATGGCTCAAAAACTAAAACAGGAGCCATAGGTCATGTAGCTTCAACATCATTTTTTCCTTCTAAGAACTTAGGTTGCTACGGTGACGGAGGTGCTATCTTTACAAATGATGATGATTTAGCACATATTATAAGAGGTATTGTAAATCATGGTATGTACGAAAGATATCACCATGATGTAGTTGGAGTAAATTCTAGATTAGACTCTATACAAGCTGCGGTGTTAGATGCAAAATTACCACATTTAGATAGTTATAATGAAGCAAGAAGAAACGCAGCAAGAAAGTACACTGAAGCGTTTAAGAATCATCCAAAAATCATAACACCATCAGGTAATACAACTTGCGATGGTATATGTGATATTTGCGATTGTCACGTTTTTCATCAATATACTCTAAATTTAAATGATGTTGATAGAGATGCTTTAGTTAAGCATTTACAAGAAAATAATATTCCTTGCGGAGTCTATTACCCAATCCCTCTTCATTTACAGAAAGCTTACAGAGATGAGCGTTATAATGAAGACGATTTTAAAGTTACAAATCAGTTGGTTAAATCGGTAATTTCTCTACCAATGCATACAGAGTTAGATGATGAGCAAATTGAGTTTATTACATCGACTGTTCTTAATTTTATAAACCAAAACTAAAGGATGAAAGTATTAGTAACAGGTGGTTTAGGTTTTATTGGTTCTCATACTGTTGTAGAGCTTCAAAATAAGGGTTTTGAGGTTGTAATTATAGATAACTTAAGTAATTCATCAATTGATGTTTTAGATGGAATAACTGCAATTACAGGTATTAAACCACATTTTGAGAAAATAGATCTTAGAGAAAAGACTGATGTTGTTCAGTTTTTTGAAAAGCATAAAGACATTGTTGGTGTTATTCATTTCGCAGCAAGTAAAGCTGTGGGTGAGAGTGTAAAAGAGCCTTTAATGTATTATGAAAATAATATTGGTACTTTGGTATACATGCTACAATCTGTTTCTAAACTTGAAAAGCAGAATTTTATCTTTAGTTCATCCTGTACGGTTTATGGCCAGGCAGATGAATTGCCAATTACAGAAAATGCTCCAGTAAAACCTGCAGAATCTCCTTATGGTAACACTAAACAAATCGGTGAAGAAATCATTAGAGACACTTGTAAAGTAAATGATAAACTAAGAAGTATAGCTTTAAGATATTTTAATCCTATAGGTGCGCATCCTTCAGCAGAAATAGGCGAATTGCCAATTGGTGTGCCTCAAAATTTGGTGCCATATATTACGCAAACAGGAATAGGAATGCGAGAGCAATTATCTGTTTTTGGTGGAGATTATGAAACGCCAGATGGAACATGTGTTAGAGATTATATCCATGTGGTAGATTTAGCAAAAGCCCATGTTATAGCTTTAGAACGCTTATTAGAAGATAAGAATCTTGAGAATTACGAGGTATTCAATTTGGGGACGGGAAAGGGAAGTTCTGTTTTAGAAGCTATTCATTCTTTTGATAGGGTTTCAGGTAAAAAATTAAAATATCAGATTGTAGGAAGAAGGGAAGGCGACATTACTGCGGCTTATGCAGACACAACAAGAGCAAATGATGTTTTAGGTTGGAAAACTGAACTTAGTTTAGATGATGCTATGGCATCAGCATGGAAATGGGAGCAAAAAATTAGAAATAAATAAATTCAATAACTATGAAAACTCTACTCAGTATTTTGGCATTTGTATTTGTAACTGTTTTGTCAGCACAAAACACTTATCTGCATTGTGGAAAATTAATAGATACTGAGTCTGGTAAAGTGCTTGCTGAGCAGACAATTATAGTTTCAGGGAACAAGATAGTTTCAGTTGAAAAGGGTTATAAAATACCTAGTAATAATGAGGATACTGTTATAGATTTAAAATCTAAAACCGTAATGCCAGGTCTTATAGATATGCACGTGCATATTGAAAGTGAAACCAACCCAAAATCATATCTTGAAGGTTATACATTGAATGATGCCGATGTCGCTTTTAATTCTGTTCAGTATGCAGAAGTCACTCTAATGAATGGTTTTACGACTGTTAGAGATTTAGGTGGTTCAGGAGTTAATGTATCTCTAAGAAATGCAATAAATGCAGGAAAAGTAAAAGGTCCAAGAATTTTTACGGCAGAAAAAGCTTTGGCTACAACTGGTGGCCATGCAGATCCTACAAATGGTGCTAGTAGAGAATTAATGGGAAATCCTGGACCAAAGGAAGGAGTAGTCAACGGAGTGGATGATGCCAAAAAAGCAGTAAGACAGCGTTATAAAAATGGTGCGGACTTAATTAAAATAACGGCAACAGGAGGTGTGCTGAGTGTTGCAAAAAGTGGTCAAAATCCACAATTCACTGTTGAAGAAATTAAGGCTATTTGTGAAACAGCTAAAGATTATGGATTTCATGTTGCGGCACATGCTCATGGCGATGAAGGTATGCAAAGAGCCATTTTAGGAGGTGTAAAAACTATTGAGCATGGCACTTTAATGAGTGATGAAACTATGGAACTTATGAAAAAGCATGATGTTTACTTAGTGCCAACCATTACGGCAGGGAAATTTGTGTCAGATAAAGCTAAAATAAAAGGCTATTATCCAGAAGTTGTTGTGCCAAAAGCCTTGGATATTGGACCAAAGATTCAGGATATGTTTGGCAGAGCATATAAGGCTGGTGTAGGTATTGCTTTTGGAACAGATGCTGCGGTTTTTTACCATGGAGAAAACGGAAAAGAATTTGGTTATATGGTTGAAGCAGGAATGCCAGCAATCGAAACCATTCAAAGTGCTACAGTTACCAATGCAATGATTCTTAAGATGGAAGATAAACTAGGTCAAATAAAAGACGGTTTTATTGCAGACATTATTGCGGTAAATGATGACCCAACAAAGAATATTTCCACAATGGAAAATGTTGTTTTTGTGATGAAAGAGGGAGTTGTTTACAAAAACTAACCAGACTTCAAATATTTTTAATTATAAAACTCTTAATGATTTTGAGGTCTCACTAAGAATCTTTTAATGATTTTAGTGTCTGATTTTCAATATGATAATCTAAAAAAGGCTTAACTAGGATTTAACATTTATTTCTTGGGATTACCTCTTAGTCTTTGTTGTTTTGTATCTAATGATAACTGGATTACAATGAAATTGATAAGCATTAAAAGAGAAACAAAGCAAGAAGGTCGATTCTCAAAAAAGATGGGTGTACTGTCTACAAAAGTTACTTACATTAAGAAACAATTCTTAAGTATTCCTTACAAAACCCTTCATAAATATCGCGAAACTTATTACGGTGAAGTTAAAGATTGTGAAGATTGTCAATTAGCTAAATAAAGCACTCTTTCTTCATTTTCATTATTGATTTTTCCTGCCTTAGAAAAGGTAAACTTTTATCGGATTTTACGTTTTTTTATACTTTTTAAGAAGTTTTTAAGAATTTTATTGGTCAGATGGATTTAACTTAGAAGTGTCAATCAAAAAATAATCAACTAAGTTCTAATCCATGGTTTTCCTAAGGCACATATTGGTATTTGCCGTTGTGCTCTTGTTTTTTAGCAAGGGCTATGCTACTTCATATAATAATACGAACTCTAAAATCGATGTAGAATCCCTTTCTAAAAAAGGACTAGATAGTATCCTAAAAGTTCAAAAAGAGAAAGATTCTGTTGAGCGTGCAGATTTAATAAAAATCAATGAAAGGTTACTTTCAGACAATACAAGCGACTCAATAGCAGTTACTAAGACATTAGCTATATTATATTCAGAAAATAACAACGCAGATAAAGCTTCAAAACACATAAAAAAATATATTAAGGATACCCAAGACTTATCCATCCTTAATGATCATGTATTTTCTGGGATTAAAAGTGATGCCAAATACGATCATTTAACAGAAGAGTATAAGCCGCATTTTAATTTTTTAGCATTGATACATGCTTTTACTGGTATTATTGGAATTTTTATAGTCATAATTCTTTTTGCCAAGCAAAACTTAGATAAAACCTCAGTATGGTTAATAGGGGCTTTTATATTGTTTCATTCATTTTTTATGTTGCACGTTAGTTTGTTTGTATCTAATTACAATCTAATGTTTCCGCATTCATTTTATATATCAACTCCATTTTCTTTCTTATATGGACCATTACTTTATTTTTATTTTAAACGAGTAGTTGAAAATTATAAAATATCTTTAAAAGACGCTGTACATTTAATACCAACCATCTTATTAATTATTTGGCTTATACCTTACTATAGTCTAAGCGCCACAGAAAAGTTTAACCTGTTAGTTGAAAATACAGAATCGGTAGATGTAGGTAGAAAAGTTTTGGTTGTTATAAAAGCATTGTCGTTATCTCTTTATGCAGCAGGAATTTATATTATTTATAAGAACAAGAGACAGAAAATTAACACCAATAACCCAGAGGTGAAAAGTAGAGCACTTTGGGAGAAAACCATTATGATTATTTTTGTTTGCTATGCTTTGGCATATTTACTTCATGGTGCTGTGGTAGTAAGAATGGTAGAATATATGCCTTTTAATTATTTGAAATCTGTGTTTATGATTGCTATGATTTTTTACATGGCTTTAATGTCTGGATTAAGACCAGAAATTATATTGAATGCAAACGGAGATGCTTTTGGAATTAATAAGCTGCCATTAAAGTATGAAAAGTCTAATCTTACCCAAAGCCTATCAAGCGAATTAAAAGATAAATTAGTTGATTTATTAACGCATCAAAAAGTGTATAAAGACAATAGCATAAGTTTAGAAATGCTTTCTGAAATGCTCGGAACGACTAGGCATAACACATCACAGGTTATAAATGAGCACTTTGATATGAGTTTTTATGATTTAATAAATCACTATAGAATATTAGAGGCGGTAGATATTTTTGATGAAGATCAAAAACGAAATCTAAATATTATAGAAGTGGCTTACGAAGTTGGTTATAATAACAAAGTAACCTTCAATAAAGCATTTAAGAAACACATGAATCAAACACCTTCTACTTACATTAGGTCACTTCGATTAGCTTAATCCTGTTTTTTCGTTTAATAATACTTGTTGTATTATTCTTCCATTTTTTCCTTTTACTATTTGTCTGTTTTTAAAGACCAATAGCTTTAAGGTTTACTTTTAAAGTATAGATTTTTTTCTGATTAAATGTTTTAGGATAAAATCCTTATTACCATTAATAATGGTCTATCCAATCATTATTTTCCCAAGTTTTTTCTAAATGGTAAATAAGAGGTAATCATTTGTCGGCATAAGTAAATCCTTATAACTCTTGCCTTTAATTTGCTGTTTGGTTCGTTGTTTTACCTACGCAATTGCAAAGGAAGGCAGTGGAAGCCTTACTTTTTTATGAAATAACCATGTTAACTTTAATTTCATCAATCAAAGTAATTATTTTGAATTAGTCTTTAAAATTACTTCGCTGCCGACCTTTCTTATTGCAACAAACTAAGTGTATAATCTAAAATGAAATTTTATGAAAGTAAAAAATTATGCTTTGGTTCTGTTGTATTTATTTTTTGGATCTCAAATGGTTTTAGCCCAAGAAAAAACAATCACCGGAACCGTCACAACTGAATCAGATGGATTGCCTTTACCAGGTGCTAATGTGATTGTAAAAAATACCTCAAGAGGTGTGCAATCAGATTTCGATGGTAAGTTTTCTATCAGAGCAACAAAAGGAGATGTATTGGTTGTTTCTTACGTAGGAATGGAAACCGCTGAAGTAGTAGTTGGAGATGCCAATGTTTATGATGTTGCTTTAAAAGAAGGTAGTGCCTTAGACGAAGTCGTTGTAGTGGCTTATGGAACACAGAAAAGAGAAGCCATTGTAGGCTCTGTAGCTGTAGTTAAATCAGAAGTTATCGAAAATCAACAAGTTACCTCACCGCTTAGGGCCTTACAAGGTACTGTAGCTGGTATTAATCTTATTACGGCTGGTGGTCAGCCTGGTAATAATCCAAACCTTGTTATTAGAGGGTTTGGTAGTTTTAATGGCGCTAACGGACCGCTTATTGTTATTGATGGAGCTCCGTTTACGGGAAATTTAAACACGATAAGTCAAGATCAGATAGAGTCTATTTCTGTACTAAAAGATGCTTCATCAGCTTCGCTTTATGGGTCTAGAGCTGCAAATGGAGTTGTTTTAATTACTACAAAAAGAGGTAAGCGAAATACAAAAACGAGTGTAAGAGTAAGAACTCAGTATGGTATTTCTAATCCTGCGGTTGGTATACATGATGTTGTAGGTTCAGAAGACTACTTAAAATTAATGTGGCAAGCCCTTAGAAATGACAATTTATATAACCAAGGGCAATTGCCGGCAGAAGCAGCAAGTAATGCTACAAATGCTTTAATACCTACCTTAGGTTACAATCCTTACAGTGTTTCAAACCCTATTGGTACAGATGGAAACTTGGTACAAGGTGCCAATTTACTTTGGAAAACCGATTGGCAAGATGCCGTATTAAGAGAAGATGTACCAAGAGTAAACCATAATGTTAATGTTTCTGGTGGTACAGAAAACACAAACTACTTTTTCTCTGTGGATTATTTAAGTGAGGATGGACCAGTAATTAAGTCAGATTTTGAAAGAATTGCGACAAGAGTTGGTTTAGATAGTCAGGTTAATGACTGGTTAAAATTAGGTATTACAAGTGGTTATTCTAGGTCCTATTCTAATAACCCAGATCAAACGTCTGGTAGTACTACTCAAGCTATATCATGGATTTATAGTGTAAATGGGATTTACCCAATTTATGTTAGAGATGCAGGTGGAAATCTTATTTTAGATGATAATGGTAATAGAATATACGACCTTGGTAATGGTAATGGAAGACCTGTAGGACAGCCAGTTAATTTTAATAGACCTACAAATCAAGGAGAGAATATTTTAGCATCTATATTGTTGGGCACAGAGCAACGTATAAGAACTAACTTTTTAGGATCGGCTTATGCTGAAGTAAGCTTTCTTAAAAACTTCACATTTAGATCTACTTTAAACTATGAGAACTTTGTTTTTGATAGCCATAGTTTTGATGATGATGAGATTGGTGCGGCTTCAGCAGTAGGAGGTAGAGTAAGTAAAGCTAGAAATGTAACCACAGGTTTAAATGCTGTTCAGGCTCTTAATTACAAAACCACTATTGCAGATGTACATAATATCTCTGTAGATGCTATTTATGAAGCAAATACTACGACTTCAGATACGTTTAATGCTTCTGCAACAGGGTTCTTACCAAATCAGGAAGAACTAGGTAATGGAACAATTGCAGAAACGTTCGGTGGATTTAGAACAGAAAGACGAATTGTAAGTATGTTGGGCCGTTTGGCTTACAATTACGATAACAGGTATTTTATTGAAGGTTCGGTAAGGCAAGATAAGTCTTCACAATTTAATACAGACTACAATACAGGTGAGTTCTTTTCAGTGGGTGCATCGTGGAATGTTGCTAGTGAGGCTTTTATGGAAAATGCAGATTGGCTGAACAATCTTAAATTAAGGGCATCTTACGGAGAATTAGGAAATATTAACATACCAGGAGGTTTCTTTCCAACAAGCTTCTTGTTTGGTGGTGCTAATTTTGGAGGAGTCGTGATTTCTCCTGTAGAAGGGCAACCATCTAACTTGCCGTCAGGAACATTACCAGATCCTGCACTACAATGGGAAACATCAACTAACCTAAACTTAGGTATGGATTTTACCATTTTTGATGGAGCATTAAGCGGAACTGTGGAATACTTCAAAAGACGCAGTGAAGATTTAATTCAAGACATTACTGCAACACCTTCTCCTGGAGTACCTGTAGTTAGAGCTAATGCTGGTATTATAGAAAACTCTGGTTGGGAGGTAACTTTAAACAGTGATATCTTTAATAAGAAAGATTTTAGTTGGAGTGTAGGTGGTAATTTTTCAGTGTTGAAGAATGAAATTATTCAAATTTCTCCATTTACAGATAGACAAGTTCAAGGTACAAAGCTATGGGCTCCTGGAAATTCTTTGTTCGAATTTTATGTTAGAGAATGGGCAGGTGTAAATCCAGCAAATGGTGATGCGCTTTGGTATCAGGATGTTGTTGATACAGAAGGTAATGTTACAGGTAGAACAGTAACTAATGATTATGACCAAGCTACACGTTATGAAACAGGTAAAGAATCACTTCCAGATATTCAAGGTGGTTTCAACACAAGTTTAAGGTATAAGCAATTTGATCTTAGCGCATTGTTTAATTTTAGTTTAGGTGCTTATTTATTGGATACAGACTATTCAGGCTTGGTAAATAATTTCGATGCTATTGGTGCATCAGCACATCCAGATAACTCTAATGCATGGTCGCAGCCAGGAGATATTACAGATTTTCCAAGGTTGACTACTTCAAATAACAACTTCAATTCTCAGTCAACAAGATGGTTGTTTAAAAACGATTATTTACGTCTTAAAAGTATTACGGTAGGTTATAATTTACCACAAGATGCTTTAGAAGATATCGGATTAACCTCAGTAAGAGTGTACTTCCAAGGAGATAATTTGTTAACGTGGCAGTCGCATGGAGGTATAGATCCAGAGCAAGCGTTTAATGGCTTAACGGCTAACCGATCTCCATTACAAAGAACCTTTACGTTTGGCACATTAATTCAATTTTAAAAAATAATATGATGAAAAATAAAAATAAAAAACTTAGAGTGTTACTGCCTATGGTGGTTATGGTCTTGGCAAGTACAATGTTGTCTTGTGAAAAAGATTATATTGAAGAACCTTCAGATACCACAGGCGTTACAGATGAATTAATTTTCTCTTCTAGAGATAATGCACAGACTTTTGTTAATGGTATTTTGTCAAATTATAAAGGACAGTATGGTAACGTAGATGCTGGTGGCTTATATGCTATGTATTTTGCAAGAGCTGTAAAGGGGAATGATATCATTCAAGACTTTAATTGGTATACTTTTGATTATGGACACGAAAACAGAGAGCCTAATTTTAGACGTACCAATTTTACTTGGGATTTCAATTACGAGAATATCAACTTTGCAAATACTTTAATTTTTGGAGTTAATAATAGTGATGCGTTGAGTGAAGATGAGAAGCGAGAATTTATTGCAAAAGGAAAGTTTTTTAGAGGTTTCCATTTATTTGAACTTGCTCTAGAGTTTGCTCCAAATTACAATAACGATAGAAGTTTAGAAAGAATTCCAATTTACACAACACCAACATCTTTAGAAACCGTAGGTGGTAATCCGCCAGCACCAATGAGTGAGGTTTATAATCAGATTATTCAAGATTTAGAAGATGCTGTTACTGATTTACCAGACTCAAGATTAGGTAAAAGTTTTATTAATAAGGCGGTAGCTCAAGCGGTTTTAGCAAGAGTATATTCTGTAACACAAGATGATTGGCAGAGAGTTTCCGATTTGTCAAGAAGTGCTTATGGAGGTAATGCCAACCAAGCTGTACAATCTATAAATTGGGGAGCAGGATTTGGAGATATGCAAGATCAGGAATGGATTTGGGCAATGTTTCAAAATGGATCGGACGAAACTAACTTTTATTGGGGACACGCAGCGCCTATGTTTGATCATTTAACACTAAGTTACAATGCATCTTATATAGATCCGGATTTTGCAGCTGAGTTTACTTCAACAGATGTAAGAAATACATTCATTGATATCTATGGTGTATCGGCTACAACTCCTTGGAGAGAGTTTGTGTCTACAAAATATGCCTTTACGTTTGCCTCTGATATACCAATTATAAGAAAGTCTGAAATGGTTCTTTTTGATGCAGAAGCACAGTATCACTTAGGGAACATTCCAGAAGCCAGAAATCTTTTGTTTGCATTGCAATCTGCAAGAGATCCTAATGCAACTATGACCACAAATTCTGGTCAGGCATTATTAAATGAGATTTTATTAGAACGAAAGAAAGAGTTTTATGGTGAGTTTGGTCCGCAATGGTTTGATGCAAAGCGCTATAATCTACCAATGACAAGAAATGATATTCATAGAATATCTATAGATGTGCCAGCAAATAGTAATCTATTTTTCTTAAAAATTCCTGAAGATGAAATGGATTTGAATCAGAACTATGCAGGCTTCAATAATATTTAATTTAAAAACCAAATAACATGAAAAAAGTTTTATATACAGCATTGGTTTTGTTTAGCTTCATTTTTGTTGCTTGTAATAACGACATTGATGCTGATGCAATAAGTGTTTCAGATTATGAATTTATAAGTTTTCAGGATGATGCGCTAAATTTTGAATTAAACCAAAGTGGAGTATCAACCAAAACAATAACAGTTTACAATTCCAGAAAATCATCTTCTGACAAAACCTATAATTTAGAGGTTTTGCCCTCAGAATTTAATGGTGGTCAGGGTACAACAATTAGTTCAGATTATTACAACGTACCAGGTTCAGTTACAATTCCTGCTAATGCTTCATCTGCCCAGTTTGACGTTACAATTACAGATAATGGCTTTGGAAGTGGAGATAGATTGGTGTTAGGGTTTGCTGATGATAATACAGCTTTAAATCCGCATCCGTTACAAATGGATATTGTGATTGTTTGTCCGATGAATGAACTTATTTTAGACATCACTTTTGATAATTATGCTGAGGAAACCAGTTGGGAACTATATACAGATATAACTACAACGCCAACCTTAATAGCTTCTGGTAGCGGTTACGATGATTTAGATGATCAATCTATACAACAACGACTTTGCATAGATAATGGTGATTTTGGTTTTGTAATCTATGATGCATATGGTGATGGCATGTGCTGTAGTTTTGGACAGGGAAGTTATTCACTAACGGTAAATGGCGAAGTTATACATCAAGGAGGCTCATTTGGTGCCAGTGAGGTAACAACGTTTTCATTACCTTAGACACAAGTGAGATATATACTTTAACTAAACTAACTCAAAAAAAAGACCCTTTCTATAGAAAGGGTCTTTTATGTTTTTTTAAACTTTAAATCTTATGATTCAGAAGTTGTTGTGTTCTTTTTGGTGTTAAAAATTCCACTAAAGAGCAGCATAATCATACCTGTAGTTACAGAGATGTCTGCTACATTAAAAATACCTGTTTTAAAAACTCCGCCTAAATCTATAAAAAAGAAATCGGTGACTTTGCCAAATACGATTCTATCAAAAACATTAGCAATACCACCACCAATGATACAACAAAATGCAATAAGACTTAATCGGTCTAATTCCTTAGTTTTTATAATGTAATAAATAACATAAGTTAAAACTATAGCAGGTAAAATCAATAAAAAGATGGTTCGTAAGGTAGGATTCATATCGCTACCCATACCAAGAAAAGCCCCTTTGTTATAGACGTTTGTGAGGATAAATTTGTTGCCAATTAATTCTATAACCTCTCTAATTTCAATATTTGCTCTAACAATTACTTTTGTAATTTGGTCTATAGCGATATTAAAAGCTATCAGAAGAACAATAAAAACGTTTCTATTCAAATCAGAAAATATTAAGCGTTAGTTTCAAAAGTAGCGGAAGATGTTTCTGCTTCTCTATTAATTTTCTTTACCAAGCCTTGTAAAACCTTACCTGGCCCTACTTCTGTAAAGTGTGTAGCACCATCTGCTATCATTTGTTGAACAGATTGTGTCCAACGCACAGGAGCTGTTAATTGAGAGATTAAATTGGCTTTTATTTCATTTTCATCTGTAACTGCAGAAGCCGTTACGTTTTGATAAATTGGGCAGTTTGGTTTACTAAACGTAGTGTTTTCTATAGCTGCTGCTAGTTCCTCGCGAGCAGGCTCCATCATAGGAGAGTGAAAAGCACCACCAACAGGCAATACCAATGCACGTCTTGCACCTTCTTCTTTAAGCGCTTCGCAAGCTTTATTTACAGCTTCAATTTCACCAGAAATCACCAACTGACCAGGACAGTTATAGTTTGCGGCAACCACCACACCTTCTGTATTTTTACATACTTTTTCTACAACATCATCATCTAAACCTAAAACAGCAGCCATAGTACTTGGTTGTAATTCGCAGGCTTTTTGCATGGCTTGAGCTCTTTGAGATACAAGCTTTAAACCGTCTTCAAACGTTAGGGCACCAGCAGCTACTAAAGCAGAAAATTCACCAAGCGAATGGCCTGCAACCATATCTGGTTTAAAGTTATCTCCTAAAGTTTTTGCTAAAATTACTGAGTGTAAAAATATGGCTGGTTGGGTAACTTTGGTTTGTTTTAGGTCTTCGTCAGAACCTTCAAACATGATGTCTGTGATAGAAAAACCAAGTATATCGTTAGCTTTTTCAAAAAGTTCTTGTGCTAAAGGTGAGCTTTCATAAAGGTCTAAACCCATTCCTGAAAACTGAGCACCTTGACCTGGAAATACATATGCATTCATGTGACTAATTTTTAGTGATGCAAAAATAGGAATTTAATTCATATTGCAACCTGTAGGTCTAGTTAAGGGATTACTAAAGAATATAGCTTAGAAAATAATCACTCTTCTGCTATTGTTCTTGCAAATATACCAAGTGCATCATCTGCATTTAGATGAAGCTTTAATGTGTCTGACGAAATACTAATTACTTTTGCTAAATCAGACGACATTTTAGAATTGTATAATCTTATCTGTGATGAAAATATAGCAAAAGGTACCCTTGGCGTATAGTAACCATTAACCTTTTTATTAAAATATAGATTATCATAAAAATTAAGATAAGTTGAATCTATGAGCTTTTCTAGCTTAGGATCGCCTGCAATTAGCTTCCAAGTTCCAAATAGATTTTCTTCATTAAAAGTTTCATTCTCTGTTGTTTCAATTTCGGAAATTGATTCATCACCCAATGTACTTTCAATTTGGTTATCAACATTTTGGTTTTCTCTACTTTCATCATTTGACTTACAGCCTTGATTTAGAAAAATAAACAATAGAATTATAGAATAATATCGCATTTTATTTCTTTACATAAGTAATAAACGAAAAAGCATAGTTATGGTTCTCGTCAGCATCATGAGTGGTTTTAGAAATCTCTTCCCATTTATTTGAATCTACTTCTGGGAAAAAAGTATCAGCACCTTCAAACGTGGCGTGTACTCGTGTTAATTCTAGTTTGTCGGCTATATTAATGGATTGTTTATAGATTTCACCTCCACCAATAATAAAAGGTTGATTATCTTTTCTTGCTGCATCTAAGGCATCTTCAAGATTGTTGACCACAACAACACCTTCAGGTACTTTATAATTATCTTGTCTTGTAATAACTATATGTGTACGGTTAGGTAATGGTTTTGGGAAACTTTCAAAAGTTTTGCGTCCCATAATAATATGATGGCCAGACGTTAGTTTTTTAAAATGCTTTAAGTCATCTCTAAGATGCCAAATAAGGTCGTTGTCTTTGCCAATAGCATTGTCTTCACCAGCTGCTACAATGATGGTTAGCTCATTGGAGTTTTTTTTTTCTTCAGGCTTTGTGTCTGGGTGCGTTTCGTTGTAGGCTTGAGACTGAGCAATTTTGCGTTCTTCTTTTAAAAACCCTTCTTTTAACTTGTCAATACGCTTTTGCTGTTGGCTAACGAGCTTGTCTAGTTGTTGTTTTTCCCAATCCTTTCCCATAAACTTGTTTGTGATAAACACGTTTACAAAATGGTAAACAAATAAAAATAACCAAAGCAGTATGGCGTACACAAACCAGCTAATGCCAGCAATAGTAAAATCTTTGCCAATACCCAGAACTGTATTTGCTAGAATTAAAAATACAGCACCAATAAGAAATACAACAAAATGAATGTATAAACGCTTTTTTTGCCTAATACGTTTTTGAGCATTTTCTATGAGTTCTAATTGGTCTTTATCTATTGTTGAGACTTGTTTTTTCTTTCCGAACATAATCCTAAAATTGTCTGATAAAGATACTTCTTTTTAACTAAAACGTTGTCGCTAATTCATTGGAATTTACTTTTACTATTTTCGAAAACGATATCGTTGATTATCAAGTGTTAAGCCTTGATTTTTGTGTTATTAATCTCATAAATTTCACATTAAAAAATTACATAGTTTACCAAAAAGTAAAGGCTATTTTAATAAAATGATAATTCTTTCATTTAAAGTAAGTTAAACTGTAATTTCTGCTTTTTTCTTTTATACTTTTGAGCTATTATTTAAAACTATTATTATGGCAATTAAAAAACAGTATTTAAAGAGTAAGCCAGTTTGTAAGGTAACATTTTCTGTTCCTGCAGAGGAGGCAAAAAGTGTAGCGGTTGTTGGAAGCTTTAACGAGTGGAATACTGAAGCTACAGAATTAAAGAAATTAAAGAACGGTACATTTAAAGGTACAGTAGATTTAGAGAGTGACAACTCTTATGAATTTAGATACGTTGTTGACGGTAACTATGTTAACGATGAGCAAGCTGATGCGTATGCATGGAATGATTTTGCTGGTGCTGAGAATGGTGTATTAAACTTATAATAACCCTTATTAAGACACAATAAAAAGGCGTTTCTTTAAAGAGAAAAGAGAAACGCCTTTTTTATTATTTACTCACTGCAAAAACTATCGGTATTGAGAAAGGAACAATAACTGGTTTGCCTCTAAGATATCCTGGTTTGGTGAGTCTGGGGATTTTCTTTATTACCCTTATAGCTTCTTTTTCAATTTCAGGATGAGGTCCTCTGGCTACAATGTCCTTTACTCGTCCTTTGGTGTATATTTTAAAAATAACATAAATGCGTTGAATACCTTGCTTTAGTTTATATTTATTTGCGAGCTTGGTTTTAAAATTCTTAGAAATTAATTGCCTTACTTTATCGTTCATACAATTTTTTAAATTCTCATTATCCATGCTTTCATCACAACCTTTGTATACGGGAACTTTTTCTATAATGTCAAAAGGAATTTCCCTTGGCGTATAGCCTAATATTGGTACTATGGTATCCTTTGCCTTGTCTAGATAAAAACCAAATAGATTTCTAGCGCTTTGAGCTACACCATTATTATATCTGTCTAAAACAGGCTTAACTACAGGAATGCTGTCCAATAAACCCTTTAAACCATCAGGATGGTTGTTTATTGGATTAGAAATTCTTGAATGACGTTTAACAACCTTACCATATTCATCATATAAAATATTTGCACTGACAGTTATAGTGTCTTTTTTAGCATCAAAGAAAATAGAGTCTTTGAGTGATTTTCTGTTAATATGTTTAGCCAAAAACTCATGAAAAGAAACTTCATAACAACGTTCTAAGTCTTCAGAGTCTTCGCAGCCTTCATAGGCGACAAATGATCTTTTGTAAAAATCTTGTTTGGTCTCTTGAGCAGAGCATAAACTTGTGATTAGAATTAATGCAAAAACAGAACAAAACCTTCTCATAGTTTGGTAGTGATACGTTATTCAGGAATATTGAAAACGATAGGGATGCTATATTTAACATCTACAGGTTCATTTCCGTAATAACCTGGTTTGTCAAATTTTGGAACTAAACCTATAACACGGATTGCTTCTTTTTCTAAAGCAGGATGAGGACCTCTGGCTGTAATACCTTCAATTTCTCCATTTTTATTTATGGTAAAGTTGACATATATTTTTTTGTTCCCAGGCGATAGACCAATATCTGAGGTTATGTTTGTGCTAAAATTTTCACCAATTAGTCTAATTATTTTACTATTCATACACTGCTTCAAACTTGTGTTGTTCGAGCTTGAATTGCACCCGTTATATACAGGGAATTCATCAATCTCTTTAAACGGCATGTCTTTAGAAGAATCTGGTTGGTGCTTTTCAATTTTTAAAGTTCCGTAGTCATTTTCAATAATTTTATAATCTATTTTCACACCATATCTAACTGATGAAAAGGAAGAATCTATCTTAGTTTCATCAAAATCTATTTTAGGAAATTTATGGAGCAAAGAATCTATAATTGCACGTTCTTTTTTGATTGTAAAGTAGGATTCAGTACCTTCTTTAATTAGATTTCCTGAAGAATCAAACTCAAAAAATAACGTTTCACTTAAACGACCATTAGGGTTTATGTTTTTTAAAAAAACCAGATCTTTTTTTGTGATTTTCTTCACAAAAAGAGAGAAAACGAGATAATCAAAAATATATTTTTTATCCTCAGCAGTATTACAACCTTCACAAAAAAGGATATCAAATTCTTCAACAGTTGAAACCTTTGCAGGAGGTGGTGCTATTTGGTTTTGATACTCGGAATAATCGTCTGTTTCGCTTTCCTGTTCTTGCGAAAAAGAATAACTTAATGAAACGAAAAATAGCAGAGGTATAAGTAAATATTTCATGAATTAAAATTTATACAGCAACAACACCTTTAATATGTGGGTGAGGATTATAATCTTCAAGTATGAAATCTTCGAACTTAAAGTCGAAAATGTCTTTTACATCTGGATTGATAATCATTTTTGGTAATGGTCTAATATCTCGAGATAGTTGTAATTCTAATTGCTCAAGATGGTTGTTGTATATATGAGCATCACCAAACGTATGTATAAATTCACCTGGTTGGTAGCCACAAACTTGTGCCATCATCATTGTAAATAGTGCATAAGATGCAATATTAAAAGGTACTCCAAGAAAGATGTCGGCACTACGTTGATAGAGTTGGCAAGATAATTTACCATCAGCTACATAAAATTGAAAAAACGCATGGCAAGGTGGTAAAGCAGCTTTACCATTGGCAACATTTTCTGCGAAAGATTTAGATGTATCTGGTAATACAGAAGGGTTCCATGCAGACACCAACATTCTTCTGCTGTTTGGGTTGTTTTTTAATGTTTCAATAACTTCTTTAATCTGGTCTATATCTTCACTTGCCCAATTGCGCCATTGGTGTCCGTAAACAGGTCCTAAATCTCCGTTTTCATCAGCCCATTCGTTCCAGATTCTAACACCATTTTCAGTTAAATAGTTAATGTTAGTATCACCTTTTAGAAACCAAAGTAATTCATAGATAATGGACTTAAGATGTAGCTTTTTGGTTGTTACCATCGGAAATCCTTCGCTTAAATCAAAACGCATTTGGTAGCCAAAAACACTTTTAGTGCCTGTACCTGTTCTATCTCCTTTTTCGTTGCCGTTTTCTAATACGTGTTTTACTAGGTCGTGATATTGTTTCATGCATACTTCCTGCGAAAGCAGGAATCTCATTTAATTAAACTTTATTTTTAAGCGAAATGCAAATAGCATAATTCAAAAACGAAAATAAAAAAAAGCTTCAAAACCATTGATTTGAAGCCTTATATAATATAAAAAGTTATTAACTGTAAATAATCGAGATTCCTGCTTTCGTAGGTATTGGTTTTTACCCTATTATCATTCCAGCAATGGTAGCAGATATTAAAGAAGCTATTGTACCTCCAATTAAGGCTTTCATACCAAATTTAGATAACTGCTTTCTTTGTCCTGGAGCTAAAGATCCAATACCACCAATTTGAATTCCGATAGAAGCAAAATTAGCAAATCCGCATAGCATATAAGTTGCCATAATTACAGACTTGTTATAGTTTAAATGTGTGGCATTGGCGACATCTTTTAAGTCAGCAAGTTGTATATAGCCAACAAATTCGCTTGCAGCCAATTTAATTCCTAAAAGCTGACCCATCATCATCATATCTTCTTTAGCCACACCAATAAGCCACATTAAAGGAGCAAAAATAGTTCCCAGTATAGCTTCTAAAGAAAAGCTTTGGTAAGGTGTATTTGCAGCCATCCATGTATTTAATGAAGTAACATCGCCAGCCCAACCGAGAATACCGTTAATCATTGCAATAAAAGCTACAAACACTAATAACATTGCTCCAACGTTTACGGCTAGTCTTAAGCCTTCTGTAGTTCCGTTAGCAATGGCATCTAAAAGGTTAGCACCGATTTTTTCTTGAGAGACTTTAACATCTGTATTGATGTCTTCTGTTTGTGGGTATAATATTTTTGAAATGACAATAGCACCTGGTGCTGCCATAACTGACGCTGCTAACAAATGTTTTGCATATAATAATCGCATAGCAGGATCGTCACCACCTAAAAAGCCAATATAAGCTGCTAATACAGCACCAGCTACAGTGGCCATTCCGCCAATCATGACTAAAAGAATTTCGGACTTATTCATTTTCTCTAAATAAGCCTTAATTAACAACGGAGCTTCGGTTTGTCCTAAGAAAATATTTCCGGCAACACTTAGACTTTCCGCTCCAGATATCTTTAGAAGTTTAGTTAATAACCAACCAAAGCCTTTAACCACTCTTTGGATAATACCTAGATAGAATAAGACAGATGTTAATGCAGAAAAGAATAAAATCGTTGGTAATACCTGAAATGCGAAAATGAAACCAAAGGTGTCCATGTCCACAACCAAACCTTCAAACAAAAACTTACTACCTTCTCTTGTAAAATCTAAGACGCTTACAAAAACACTTCCGATACTTTCAAAAATAGTTTTTACAAATCCAACCCTTAGTACACCAATAGCGATAAGTAACTGAAAAGCTAAACCAATTCCTACAGTTTTCCAGTTTATAGCTTTTCGGTTGCTACTAAACAGAAAAGCAATAACAATTAGAGTAAACATACCTAAAATACCTCGCCATAAACTATTAAAGGAAAAACCTTGACTTGGTTTAATTGTGTTTTCTGTATTTTCACCTGTTATGGCGGAAGCTATAGCAGTACTTTTAGATTCTAAAGATTTGAAACTATATGTTGTTAGTTTTTCAGTAAAAACAAGTGTTGAATCTGTAAACTCACGAACCTTATATTTTCTGATAGTGTCTTTTGGTGTGTTGTAATAAAAGACCAAAAGATTATTTTGAAATGTATAATGACCAGAAGCTTTAAGGCTATCTTTGCTTAGTAGTTTGTAATCAAAATCACCATCCCTAAATTTTAATATATCAGAATCTGAAATGGATAATGCTTCACCTGTTTGGGTGTTTTCAATTGTGGTGAACTGCCATGTTTTTTCTAGCTCTTGTGCTGTAATTGATGAAACTCCAATAAATATAGCAATAAGGGCTTTGAAAAAATGATTCATAAAAAGGGGTGTTAGTTAGCGCTTAGAAATTTCGTCTCTTATTTTTGCAGCCTTTTCATAATCTTCATTATTTACGGCTTCTTCTAAAAGGCTATTCAATTCTTCTAAAGATTTGTCTTTATAACCTTCTTGGTCGGCAACTGCATTTTCTATTTCTTCAGCTATAAAATCATCGACAAGTATGCTATCTTGTTCTTCATCCTCTTTTTTAGGATTTACTTTAAGGTATATACCTGCTTTGTCTAAAATGTTTTTGTAAGTAAAGATTGGTGCCTGAAAACGTAATGCTAATGCAATGGCATCACTGGTTCTGGCATCAATGATTTCTTCAATTTTATCGCGCTCACAAATAAGACTAGAGTAGAAGACACCATCAACTAATTTGTGAATAATGACTTGTTTCACAACAATATCAAATCTGTCGGCAAAATTTTTGAATAAATCGTGAGTTAAAGGTCTTGGTGGACGAATTTCTTTCTCTAGTGCAATAGCAATAGATTGCGCTTCAAAAGCACCAATAACAATAGGAAGTTTTCTGTCACCATCAACTTCATTAAGTATTAAGGCATACGCGCCATTTTGTGTTTGGCTGTAGGAAATACCTTTTATATTTAAACGAACTAAACTCATGAATTTTAAAACACAAAGAACTGTTTAAATTTGGACTTTACCAACTGCAAAATGCAGAATTGGATATTTTTCTCAATACTTTCGATGAAACGTAAACCTATTAAGAAAATCTAAATTTAAACAGTCCTTTAATATTACAAGGTAATAAAATTATGCGTTTTGAGCTTTAAAAGCTTTTAGTTTTTCTATTAATGTTGGTACTACTTCAAACGCATCACCAACAACTCCATAGTCAGCTGCTTTAAAGAAAGGAGCTTCAGGATCTGTGTTAATAACAACTTTTACTTTAGAAGCATTAATACCTGCTAAATGCTGAATTGCACCAGAGATACCAACAGCAATGTATAGGTTAGACGCAACAGGCTTACCTGTTTGCCCAACATGCTCGCTATGAGGTCTCCAACCAAGGTCAGATACAGGCTTAGAACATGCAGTTGCAGCACCTAAAACATCTGCTAACTCTTCTATCATTCCCCAATTTTCTGGACCTTTTAATCCTCTACCACCAGATACTACTATTTCTGCATCTGCAATACTTACTTTGTCTGTTGCTTTGTCTACAGACTCTACGCTAACACCAGAGTCTGGTATTGAAGGTGAGAAATCTTCAACAGAAGCACTACCACCAGCTTCAATAATTCCGAAAGAATTGTTAGATAAACCAACGATTTTTACATCTGTATTTATTTCTGTATTAGCAAAAGCTTTGTTTGTAAAAGCAGTTCGTTTCACTGTAAAAGGAGAAGTGCTAGATGGTGCTTCTACTACATTAGAAACATATCCTGCATCTAAACCTACAGCTAATAAGGGTGCTAAGTATTTACTGTCTGCACTAGAACTTAAAACAACAACTTTTGTACTTTCATTTTTAGCAGCTTGCTCTATAACAGCTGCGTATTTTTTAGCGTTAAATTTATTTAGACTTTCATCTTTTACAGACAATACTTTAGAAGCACCATAAGCGCCTAGACTATCACTATTGTCTGCATTAATGGCAACAGCAGTTACTGTTGTGCCCATTTGGTCTGCAACAGCTTTTGCGTAAGAAACGACTTCTAAAGCTGCTTTTTTAAATTTTCCGTTTTCTGATTCTGTATATACTAAAACTGACATAATTCTTTTTTTAAATGACTTTAGCTTCGTTGTGAAGTAAATTTACTAACTCATCGATATTATCGGCATCGACTAACTTAACCGCACCTTTAGGTGCAGGTTTTTCGAAACTAGCAGTTGTAGTTTCTGAATTAGTAGCTACAGGCTCAACAACATTTAACGGTTTTTTACGAGCCATCATAATACCTCTCATATTTGGGATACGAAGATCACTTTCTTCAACAATACCTTTTTGTCCTGCAATAACTAAAGGAAGTGAAGTACTTACAGTTTCTTTACCACCATCAATTTCTCTTACAGCTTTTGCATTAGTACCATCAACTTCTAATCCTATACAGTTAGCTACAAAGTTAGCGTCTGTCATTGCTGCTAACATACCAGGAACCATTCCGCCATTATAATCAATAGACTCTCTTCCTGCTATAACTAAGTCGTAACCACCATCTTTAACCACTTTTGCTAATTGTTTTGCAACAGAAAAACCATCAGTAGCTTCTGTGTTAACTCTTATAGCAGTATCGGCACCAATAGCCAATGCTTTTCTTAATGTTGGCTCAGTTTCTGCACCACCTACGTTGATAACATCTACGCTTGCACCTTGCTTTTCTTTAAACCACATTGCTCTGGTTAAACCAAACTCGTCATTAGGATTAATTACAAATTGTACACCATTAGTGTCAAACTTAGTGTCGCCATCTGTAAAGTTAATTTTGGAAGTCGTATCAGGTACGTGGCTGATACATACTAAAATCTTCATACTTATATCTTATTTAAGTTTACATTATTATGTGAAATTTTACGATAACGATTTCGCTAACCATTTGTAAAACATCAAAAAATTGCGGTTACGAAGGTAAATATTTTATTTCGAATATTTACTATGCGTGCATAATAAATTTTAAAGAAATTTGAGCTACTTAGTTTTTCATTTATTGCTATTTTTGTTCTTCGTTTAAAAAGAAAATAATGAAGACAATTCAATTTAGAGAAGCTATCGCTGAAGCCATGAGCGAAGAAATGCGTAGAGATGAAAGCATTTATCTTATGGGTGAAGAAGTTGCAGAATACAATGGTGCTTATAAAGCATCAAAAGGGATGTTAGATGAATTTGGACCAAAGCGCGTTATAGATACACCTATTGCAGAACTTGGTTTTGCTGGTGTGGCAATTGGTTCTACAATGACTGGTAACCGTCCTATTGTAGAGTATATGACGTTTAATTTCTCTTTGGTTGGTATTGATCAAATTATTAACAACGCTGCAAAAATTAGACAAATGTCTGGCGGACAATTTAAATGCCCAATTGTATTTAGAGGTCCAACAGCATCTGCAGGTCAGTTAGCAGCAACACACTCCCAAGCTTTTGAGAGTTGGTTTGCTAATACACCAGGTCTTAAGGTGGTTGTGCCATCTAATCCTTATGATGCAAAAGGACTTTTAAAATCTGCAATTAGAGATGACGATCCGGTAATTTTTATGGAAAGTGAGCAGATGTATGGAGATAAAGGTGAAGTACCAGAAGGTGAATACACAATTCCATTAGGTGTTGCTGATATTAAGAGAGAAGGAACAGATGTTACTATAGTATCTTTTGGAAAGATTATAAAAGAGGCTTTTAAAGCAGCGGACGAATTAGAAAAAGAAGGTATCTCTTGTGAGGTTATAGATTTAAGAACTGTACGTCCTATGGACAGAAAAACAGTTGTAGAATCTGTAAAGAAGACTAATAGACTTGTTGTGGTGGAAGAAGCTTGGCCTTTTGGTAATGTAGCAACAGAAATTACATACTTAGTACAATCTGAAGCGTTTGATTATTTAGATGCTCCAGTTGTAAAAATTAATACTGCAGATACACCTGCGCCATATTCACCAGTACTTTTAGAAGAGTGGTTGCCTAATAGCGATGACGTTGTAAAAGCGGTGAAAAAAGTAATGTATAAATAAATAAATCGCAGTTTTCTGCGTTTAATAAACTTCATTAATAACCAAAAACTAATTTTAGCACGGTTGTTGATGAAGTTTATTGTTTAAATATGAAGTTAAAACTATTCTTTGCCCTTTTTATTATTGGCTTAACCTCAGCTTTGTCTCAAACAAAAGTTAGTGGTTACGTTTATGATGTAAACGATGAGCCAATTCCTTTTGCAAACGTAGTTTTTAAAGGTTCTACCGAAGGTACTATTACAAACGAAGACGGACGATTTTATTTAGAGTCTGACGAGACTTGGGATGCTTTAATGGTTTCTTTTGTTGGTTATGAAGTTTTAGAATTTCCACTTACTAAAAAAGTAAACTACGACTTAAGATTTATACTAAAAGAAGAAGCAGAGTCATTAAAAGAGGTTGTTGTAGTTAGTGGCAAGCAATCAAAAAAAGCTTCAGAAAATCCTGCTATACGTATTCTAAAAAAGATTTGGGAGCGTAAAAGACAAAACGGACTCAGCCAGTTTAAACAATACGAGTACGACCAATACGAAAAAGTAGAGTTTGACCTTAATACCATAGATAGTGCGCTAATAAAAAGTAAACTGTTTAAGGGTATGGAGTTTGTTTTTGAAGAAGTTGATACCTCCTCAGTAACAGGTAAAACGTATTTGCCAATTTTCCTGAATGAGTCTGTAAAAAAGGTTTACGGCGATAATGAAAGAAATGAAAAGCGAGAGGATTTAGTAGGAAATAAAAACTCAGGATTTAGTAACAATCAGGTTATTATAGATTTTATAGATGACTTATATTCAGACTATAATATTTACGATAACTATTTAAAATTCTTTGATAAGAGTTTTGTAAGTCCGTTGAGTCGTACAGGTATTCAAACCTATAACTATGTACTTTCAGATAGTGCATACATAGATAATAAATGGTGTTATAATATCATTTACTACCCAAGACGAAAAAATGAATTGACCTTTAAAGGAGACTTTTGGGTTAATGATTCAACTTATGCAATCAAAGAAATAAATCTTCAGGCCTCTAAAAGTGCCAATATCAACTGGGTAAAAGAAATTTATATAGAGCAGGAATTTGAAGTTTTAAATGATTCGGTTTTTCTTATAAAACGCGATTATTTTCTTTCGGATTTTGCCCTAAATAAAAAAGAAAAATCGAGAGGTGTTTACGGTAAACGTACTACGTTGTATGATAATTATCAATTCAATCAGCCAAAGGATGAAAAATTCTATGATAAGGTAGTTTATACTTATGATGCTGATATTTATAATAGAGAAGACGATTTTTGGGAAAAGAATAGGTTAGAGGCTTTAAACAAAGACGAAAAGGGTGTTTACAAAATGTTAGACACTTTAAAAACTGTAAAAAAATTCAAGCGTCTTTATAATCTCGGAAGTATACTCGCCTCAGGATATGTAGAATTCCCGAGTATAAATTTTGATTACGGTCCAATTTTTTCAACATTCGGTTTTAATGAAGTTGAAGGATTGCGTCTTAGAACAGGTGGACGAACCTATTTTGGTCCAAACGATTTATGGAGGCTAGAAGGTTTCTTAGCTTATGGCTTTAGAGATGATAAATTCAAATATGGTATTTCTGGTAAGTGGTTGTTAGATAAACGGAGCCGATTAACCATTTTTGGTGGTAATAGGCGAGATATAGAGCAGATTGGCGCAAGTCTAACAAGTTCTACTGACGTTTTGGGTAGAAGCTTAGCCTCTAGTGCAGTTTTTACAGCAGGTTCAAACGATAAATTAACCAATATTAATTTGACCAATTTAGGGTTTTCAATTGAACCACTTCGGAATTTTGAAGTGCGTTTAGACGGAAGTTTTAGAACCTTAAGTTCAGCATCACCAACCTTCAGTTTAGATTATAACAATCCTGAATCTTCAACAGGAATTTCATCAGAGATTAAACAGTTTGAAAGCAGGTTGGCTTTATCCTATTTTCCAAAGCGTGAAATGACAGGCTTTGGTGTAGAACGAAAAGAGAAGAACGATAATTTTGCCAGACTTTTTGCTCAGGTTACACGTGGGGATCGCAATTGGTTTGATAGTGATTTTGATTATACCAAAGTACAGTTTTCTTATATCCAACCATGGCAAGTAGGTGGTTTTGGGCGTTTAGTGACGTCGATTGAAGCTGGTAAAACATTTGGTGAAGTACCACTAGGTTTGCTAAGTGTGGTTCCTGGTAACCAAACCTATTTCTCAATATACAATACATTCTCACAACTCGATTTTTATGAGTTTGTTACAGATACATATACTTCTGTTCATTTTGAACACAATTTTAATGGTCGCCTTTTTTCTCGAATCCCATTTTTAAAGAAATATAATCTTAGAGCAATTGTTGGTCTGCGAGGTGTTTGGGGAGAACTGTCTGATGAAAACATAGCTTTAAGTACTACAGGAAATCCAGTTGAATTTCCACTTTTAGCACCAGATACACGCATGTATTATGAGTATAGTTTTGGTGTGGCTAATATTTTCAAGATTCTAAGAATAGATTTCAACTTTAGAGGTAATTATTTAGACAATCCAGATGCCAGACGTTTTGGAGTTACAGGTAGTTTTGGCTTTTATTTCTAAAAGGAACATGTCAGCGTCTACGTTTTAGGTTATATTTTCGTTATTATTCTATAATAGAATTGGTCTAACGTCATCAAACACTTATATTTGCAACCTTTTTAATTATATTAATGATGACAGATTCAACCCAATTAACCTTCGATGTTTTAATAGAAATCCCTAAAGGGAGCCGTAATAAATATGAATACGATTTTGCATTAAACAAAATTAGATTCGATAGAATGCTTTTTTCGTCAATGATGTATCCTGGTGACTATGGTTTTGTGCCAGAAACTTTAGCTTTAGATAGCGACCCATTAGATGTTTTGGTTTTAGGAACAGAGCCTACATTTCCAATGGTAGTAATGGAGGTAAGACCTATAGGAGTTTTTCATATGACAGATGAAAAGGGACCAGATGAGAAAATAATTTGTGTGCCAGTTTCGGATCCAATTTGGAGTAACAATCATGACATTAGTGATTTAAATCCGCACAGGCTAAAAGAGATAGAACACTTTTTTCAAGTTTACAAGG
Organism: Winogradskyella sp. MH6; assembly: GCF_022810765.1. NCBI lineage: Bacteria > Pseudomonadati > Bacteroidota > Flavobacteriia > Flavobacteriales > Flavobacteriaceae > Winogradskyella > Winogradskyella sp. MH6. The sequence goes on from NZ_CP094494.1 coordinate 1,795,498, forward strand.
ATTTAGAGGAAAAGAAAGTAGATGTAGGTGGATGGGGAAATGCCGAAGAAGCTATAAAAATATACCAAGAGTGTGTAAAGCGTTATGATGAAAGTGAACATAAGAAAAAGCGAACTTTCACTATTTAGTACTTTGTGAAATAAGCACTTTTTTATAATAATAATCTAAAAAAAAGCAATATCAATTATTGATATTGCTTTTTTTCGTAAAATTTGATTGATTTTACTACTTTTGCCCAGTTTGAAAAGCGAATAACTAATCTCAATAAATATTATATGGAATCAAACATAATTTATGTACCGATGGCATTAGCAATTGTAGGATTGCTTTTTATGTTCGTTAAAATGTCTTGGGTAAAAAAGCAACCTGCAGGCGATGAAAAAATGCAAAGTATTTCTAAATCAATTAAAGAAGGTGCTCTAGCATTTTTGGCAGCAGAATATCGATTATTACTAGTATTTGTAGTAATGGCAGCTGTGGCATTAGGGGTTGTATCATATTTAGTACCAACCACGCATTGGATCATTATTGTTGCTTTTGTTTTTGGAGCAGTATTTTCTGGTTTAGCCGGAAATATTGGTATGCGAATAGCAACTGATGCAAACGCTAGAACAGCTGAGGCTGCAAAAACAAGTTTGCCACATGCTTTAAAAGTGTCTTTTGGTGGTGGAACTGTAATGGGGCTTGGTGTAGCTGGACTTGCTGTTTTAGGTATTAGCTTGTTCTTTTTTATTTTCCTTAAAATGTTTGTAACCGGAGAAAACAGTTTTTATGATGAAATGACAGTTGCTCTTGAAGCTTTGGCTGGATTCTCATTAGGTGCTGAGTGTATAGCATTATTCGCAAGAGTAGGTGGAGGAATCTATACCAAAGCTGCTGATGTAGGAGCTGATTTAGTTGGTAAAGTAGAAGCAGGTATACCAGAGGATGATCCACGTAATCCAGCAACTATTGCAGATAACGTTGGGGATAATGTTGGTGATGTTGCAGGTATGGGAGCCGATTTATTTGGGTCTTATGTTGCTACGGTTTTAGCAGCTATGGTACTTGGTAACTACGTGATAAGAGATATGTCTACAGGAGCGCCATTTACTGATGCTTTTAATAATATGGGACCAATCCTTTTACCTTTAGTTATTGCAGGTGTAGGTGTTTTAGCTTCTATTTTAGGAACATTCTTAGTGCGTATTTCTAGTAATGACGCTAAAGAATCTGTGGTTCAAAAAGCTTTAGATACAGGTAACTGGGTTTCTATTGGAATTACTTGGGTAGCTTCATGGTTTTTAATCCGTTGGATGTTACCAATGACTATGGAAATGAACTTTTTTGGAGAAGGTTTAAAGACAATTCCTTCTAGACATGTATTTTATGCTGCTACTATAGGTTTGGCTGTTGGAGCTTTAATTTCTATGGTTACTGCATACTACACAAGTTTGGGTAAAACACCAGTTTTAAAAATTGTTAAAAATTCATCTACAGGCGCAGCTACTAATATTATATCAGGTTTAGCTGTTGGTATGAAATCTACATTTTTATCTGTAATTCTTTTTGCTGTAGCAATTTGGAGTGCTTATGTATTGGCAGGATTCTATGGAGTAGCTTTAGCTGCTTCAGCAATGATGGCTACTACAGCAATGCAGTTGGCTATTGATGCATTTGGTCCAATCGCTGATAATGCAGGTGGTGTAGCAGAAATGAGTGAATTAGAGCCGCATGTTCGTGAGCGTACAGATATTTTAGATTCAGTAGGTAATACAACAGCAGCAGTAGGTAAAGGATTTGCTATTGCTTCTGCAGCTTTAACAGCGTTAGCTTTATTTGCTGCGTATGTAACTTTTACTGGTATTGATGGGATTAACATTTTTAAAGCACCTGTGTTAGCGGCATTGTTTATCGGTGGAATGATTCCTGTAATTTTCTCAGCACTTGCAATGGAGTCTGTTGGTAAAGCAGCAGGTCAGATGGTAGAGGAAGTTAGAAGACAGTTTAGAGAAATACCTGGGATTATGGAAGGAACAGGTACTCCTGAATATGGAAAATGTGTAGATATTTCAACTAAAGCAGCATTAAAAGAAATGATAATACCTGGTCTTATCACTATAGTAACTCCAGTAGTAATGGGAATAGGTACAGCGCTAGTAAACGATGATTTTTTACTTGGTGCAGAAGTACTAGGTGGTTATATGGCAGGAGTTTGTGTTTCTGGTGTAATGTGGGCTATCTTTCAAAATAATGCTGGTGGAGCTTGGGACAACGCTAAAAAATCATTTGAAGCAGGTGTTGAAATTAATGGGAAAACATTTTACAAGCACAAAGATGATAACCCATCACCTCCGCATCAAGCAGCAGTAACAGGTGATACTGTTGGTGATCCTTTTAAAGATACTTCGGGTCCTTCTATGAACATTTTAATTAAATTAACGTGTTTGGTAGGTTTGGTTATAGCACCAATTTTAGGTGGTCACTCTTCTGAAGAAGGTTTGGCTAATAATGAAAAAGAAGTCTCAATAGAAATGACTATTGAGTCTAAAGACATGGCAAAAGCTACAGTAAACTACTCTACTATTAAAGATGGTGAAAAGGTTTCTGAGGTTATTGTTTTTGAAGGCACTGAGGCAGAAGTGAAAAAAGAATTAGAAGCTTTTGAAGCTACTGTTAAAAGTGAAGCTAAAAACGTCGAAAAAATTATCGAAGAGGTAAATATTACTAAGGAATAATTTTTTAATAACTAGTTATTAAAACCACGCTAAACAGCGTGGTTTTTTTATTTTTACGTACTAAGATTAATAGATGTTTAAAAAAGATCCACTTCAAATCATTGCATTTCAGGGTTATGGTACAGATACCCATTTTTATGCACGTGGCAGAGCTTTAGAAGACGAATCTATTGATCTCGAAAATCAAAATACTTGGCATCTTATTATCAATACTTGGAAACGTTTTGAAACCGATGAAATTAAAAATGTAGGGATTTCTATTAAACTTCCGGAAGGAACAATTCTTAAAGGTAAAACAGATAGAGATGGTTATTATAAAATTGAAGCCAATTTAGCTGAGCTATCAAAACTTGTCAATGACGAAGGTTGGTTGCCTTTTGAATTGTCTTATAACGATGTAAACATTAAAAGAACCATTCAAAATGATAATAGATTTCCGGGTGAAATATTAATACCTTCAGTAGAAGCACAGTTTGGTGTTGCTAGTGATATAGATGATACTATTATTCATACTGGTGTGGTGAGTACTTTAAAGTGGGAAGTCATTTATAATTCGGTATTTAAACATGCTAAAAACAGAATTCCTCTAGAAGGAGCAGCAGACTTTTATCATAAATTACATAGAGGTGTTTCAGGTAAAAATTCTAACCCTATTTTTTATGTTAGTCATAGTCCTTGGAATCTCTATCGTTATCTAGAGTTGTTTTTAAGACAACACAATTTTCCTAAGGGGCCAATTTTGCTTAGAAACTTCAGTAATCTTCTTAGGAAACAACCGCAAGATCAAAAACCACAGAAGCAGAAAGAAATTCTTCATCTCTTAAAAACCTATCCTAATTTGCCATTTATACTAATAGGTGATAGTGGCGAGCACGATCCAGAGATCTATATGGAGATAGCAGAAGAGTTTCCAGATAGAATATTGGCAATATATCTACGCACTGTTAAACACAAAAAGAAAATGCTTCGCGTAAAAAACCTTGTAGATAATTATAAAACCACAGAGGTATTATTGGTAGAAAGTAGTGCGCAAGCTATTGAGCATGCCAGAGAATACGGTTTTATAGCCTAGAATAAACCGTTTATTTCTGCGTCAATTTTGTTGATGATACCACCCAAATCTTCAGGATTGGCAACAAAGTCTAAATTGTCAACGTCAATGATTAGTAAATTGCCTTTGTCATACTTAGTGATCCAAGCTTCGTAACGTTCGTTAAGACGACTTAAATAGTCAATACTTATAGTGTTCTCATAATCACGTCCACGCTTATGGATTTGAGCTACTAAATTAGGAATAGAACTTCTTAGGTAAATTAGCAAGTCTGGTCCTTTCACAAAAGATTCCATCAATTCAAACAACGATGAATAATTTTCAAAATCACGATTGGTCATTAAGCCCATGGCGTGCAAGTTAGGTGCGAAAATATGGGCATCTTCATAGATGGTTCTGTCCTGTATAATGTCTTTACCACTAGTTTGAATTTGGCTAATTTGACGAAATCTACTATTGAGAAAATATACTTGTAAATTGAAACTCCAACGTTCCATTTGATTGTAAAAATCATCTAAGTAAGGATTGTCTACAACGTCTTCTAATTGCGCTTCCCATTTGTAATGTTTAGCTAACATTTTAGTCAACGTCGTCTTTCCTGCTCCTATGTTTCCAGCAATTGCAAAATGCATAATTTATTGTAGTTTAAGTTGGTATTGACGTAGAATTTCGTCGTGGTAAATATACAAGGTTTCGTTGGTTACCAAAAACTGACTTATTAACAAATTTGGGTGTTCTATGGGTTGTATTTCATCACTGTTTTTAGATAGTAAAAAGAGATTGTTTTCTTTTCTTAAAACCAGTTGCGCCTTACTAAATGCCATGTTTTCATAACCTTTGTTAGGGTATTTAGCAATTAAACTTCCGAAATAATTATAGATATACAGATACTTTTCGGTAAGCATATAGCAATTGTTATAATCGCTCTTTAAATCTAAAACTTCAGATTGTACAGGTACTGTTTTTTGCTTTATTTTATTGGTCTTGTAATCGTATAATTCTAATTGCTGTAAATCCTGATTAAATATCCAAAGCGTATTGTCATAACCTGTAGATACAAAACTTACGTTTTTATAATTTTGAAGCGTATTGAAGTCTACTTTAAAAACTTCAGCTAAACGATTATCTAAAATAACGACAGTATTAAAATCTTTATAAAAAAGATTGATTTTTAATGGGTTGAATGTGTTTGCAGTTGTGATTTCACCAAGTTGAAAGTTGGCATACGTAATGGTAGTGTCTTTAGTTTTTTTGTTAAACGTATTATCATCTGTAGCGTAATATAACGTACCAAAAGTATCTATACCATAGACAGATTTTGCCTTTATTTTGGTAGAATCATTTAACTGCATTTGCACTTTGTTTTGGGCAAAAACAGAAACACTCAAAAGAAAAAAGAAATAAGCTATACGTTTCATACAAGACAGAAAAATACAAAAATTGCACCAATGATTGTGTCATTCTGAACTTGTTTCAGAATTTTTTCAAAATTAAAAAGAAACATTATGTTTAATACAAAAACAGTACAAGGCTTTAATCCGTGAGCTTGTATCCAAACCCACGAACATTTATAATTTGTATGCTCTCGTCTTTTTTAAGTTTTTTTCTGAGCTTGGTTATAAAAACATCCATGCTTCTGGCAGAGAAAAAATCGTCCGTTCCCCAAAGTTTGTTGAGAATTAAAGAACGGTCTAAAACCTGATTTTTATTTTTAATTAAGTGAAACAATAAATGTGCTTCTCTGTGAGTAAGTTGAATGCCTTCTTCGTTTTCAAAAAAGAGGTGTTGTTTAGGAAAATCAAAAGTGTACTTACCAATCACTAAACTTTCAGATGTTTTTTGAACTTTGGTACGGTTTAGTAAATTGTGAATGCGTACAATAAGCTCTTCCATACTAAATGGTTTCTTCAAGTAATCATTACCACCAATAGAAAATCCTTCAACGACATCTGCTGTTTGTGATTTAGCAGTTAAAAAAATAATAGGAATAGCATCATCAATAGCTCTTATATCCTTTGCTAGAGTAAAGCCGTCTTTTTTTGGCATCATTACATCGAGAACCAGTATTTCAGGTTGTTCAGACTGATATTTTTCAAATGCTTTTTCACCATCGTTACAAAGTACCACATCAAAATCTCTGGTCTCTAAACTTTCTTTTATAATCTGTCCCAATGCGGCTTCATCTTCAGCCAGAAGTAGTTTTATTTTTTCAGCCATTTGGAAGTGTAATTTTAAAAGTGGTTAAATCTTTTGCTAAGCTAACATCAATAGTGCCTCCATGTTTTTCAATAATAGATTTGGTGTAATATAAACCAATGCCAAAGCCTTTTACATCGTGTGTATTGCCTTTTGGTACACGATAAAATTTTTCAAAAATACGTTCTTTGTTGGCTTTAGATAATGTGTTTCCGTTGTCCGAAATTAGAATTTCAAAATTTTTTTCCTTCGGAATTAAATCAATAGAAATAATATCGCCTCCGTATTTAACGGCATTGTCTAAAATGTTATTTAAAGCGTTTTCAAAATGAAAACTATCTACTTTAATTTCTAAATGTTCAACTTTAAGACTCGTGTTAAATTCTTTTTCAGGATATTGAATTTTATAGCGTCGAGATAAATCATTTAAGAGTGTTACAACATCAATCGATTCTTTGTTAAGTTCTAATTTATCACTATCTAAAGTTGCTGTTTCCAACAGTTTTTCAACCATAAGATTCAGTTTTTCTAACTGCTGCGAAGACATGTTAATATAGTTTTTCGTTTTCTCTTTGTCCTCAATGGCATTAAAGTTATTAATACTTTCTAGAGCTACTCCTATGGTGGCAATAGGTGTTTTAAACTCGTGTGTAATATTGCTAATAAGGTCGTTTTTTACTTCGGCGAGTTGTTTTTGATGTTTTATAATTTTTAGTAGATAAAAAAGACTGCTTATTACAGCCGCTATAAGTAATGTTGAAATAAGAATACCACCAAGGCTTCGTTTTAGAACTAACGCAGTTTCATTGGTAAAACTAATACCTAATGTACTTCCTTTTGGTAAGAAGGTAGACTTTGAACTTGTTTTCAATCTTTTGGATGTGTACCGAATGGAATCGGTCTTGTTTTCTTTGCCATTATCGAAATGTAAGTCGTAATCTAGGAAAAGTTTTTTTCTCAATAATTCTATACCAACCAAACTATCTAGTTCAACTAAATCTAGGCTGTCATTATTAATAGAAACCACAATTTTTGAAGTTAGCATTTCAATTTGATAGGCATCAGTTAAGGTTTTAGGATTTTTAATACTATCGAATTTACTTTTAAACTGAAAGGCTTGGTTTGTTCCTTTTACTTTTTTTAGACTGTCAATTTTTAGATTTAACTCTTTAAATTCTATAGGTTTAAGTTTTCTATCAAAGACATCAGACATTGAATCGGCACTAAAACCTCTCATTACTGTAATACCTTCAATTGAATTAACATCAATACTATCCATGTTTTTAAAGCCAAAAGAATCTTCATCGATTTGTTTTAAGAGTTTTTGGATATGACCACCTTCTTTTAATGGATCTTTCTGTTCATCTCCTTCTAAGAAAATTCCAATGGTAGTTCGCTCTGCCAAAGCGGTATAATAATCATCTACAGCTTTATCTAAACTTACCTGAACATCATTAATAAGTTGCTGTTTGTTGGATTGATAGTTCTTGTAGTTCCAAAACACTTGTATGCCTATTGTAACCACAATTACAGTTACAATGGTATACAAAATCCATTTATATCGTTTATCGTTCATACTTCAAAAGTAAATGTAAAAAACTACTTAGCATCAATCGGTTAACACACGTTAACACTAGTTAACCTAAATACTAAAACTTACTTTAGATATTTGTGTTGTAGAAATTTAGAAATCTTAAAAGAATCAATCAAATGACAACAATTATTAGAGTTTTAGTTTTGACATTAACAGCTGTATTTACGGCTGTTAATGCTCAAGAATTTCAAGGTGTTGCAACATATAAAACACAAAGACAAGTAGATATTAAGTTAGACAGCACTAAGATGAATGATGAAATGCAGCAAAAAATGCTGGAAATGATGAAAAAACAATTTCAAAAGACCTTTACCCTTAACTTTAACAAAGAGGAATCTATATACAAGCAAGAAGAAGAATTAGATAAGCCTAATGTTGGTATGGGAGATGGATTTCAGTTTGTCTCTATTGGTGATGGAGGTGGCTCCGATGTATTGTATAAAAATACAAAAGAACAAAGGTATGCTGAACAGGTTGACACTTTTGGAAAAATATTTCTTGTAAAGGATGATATAGAAAAAACAGAATGGGTGTTAGGTTCTGAAACTAAATATATTGGGGAATATCAATGCTATAAAGCAACTTATACTAAGATGATTGAAAAACCAAGAGTAGTATATAATAGTAATGATGATGAAAAAATAGAGGATAAAGAGCCTGAGATGGAAGAACGTATCGTTACAGCTTGGTACACGCCTCAGATTCCTATTAATAATGGTCCTGATAATTATCAAGGACTACCAGGTTTAATTTTAGAAGTCCATGATGGCAAATTAACTATTGTATGCAGTAAAATTGTGCTTAACCCAAAAGATAAGGTCGAAATTAAGGAACCTGAGAAAGGAAAAGAAGTTAACCGAGAGAAGTACGAAGAAATTATGGAAAAAAAATCCAAGGAGATGATGGAGAGATTCAGGCCAAGAAAAGGAAGAGACAACGGCGAAACCATCGAGATACGTATAGGCGGTTAAATCATTAACATAAGTTTAACGCAATTAAATTTAACAAATAGCATCTAAAGAGGTCTAAGTAACTGCTTAGAACAATAAATTTACATTTGTTAATCAAGATTAAACTTATAAAATGAAAAATTCACTTCAAATTTTTGCATCTCTAGTTTTACTATGTTTTTGCACAATTTCATTTGCTCAAAAAGACTTTCAGGGAAAAGCATATTACATGTCTAAGACCACAATGGATTTAGATCAATGGGGAGGAAGAGAAATGACTCCTGAACAAAAAAAGCGTATCGAAGAGCGCATGAAAAGCTTTTTGGAAAAAGAATATATCTTAACCTTTAATAAAGAAGAATCTATATACAAGGAAGACGAAAAATTAGAAGCTCCGGGTTCAGGTGGGCGTTTTGGAGGGTTTGCAAGTAGTTTTACTGGAGGGCCAAAATATAAAAACGTAAAATCTAAGGAGTTGCTACAAGATCAGGAGTTCTTTGGAAAGCAGTTTTTAATTAAAGACGAGTTAAAGTCTTTAGAGTGGAAAATGGGAACTGAAACCAAGCAAATAGGTCAGTATACATGCTTTAAAGCAACAGCTACAAAAACTGTTGATGAGTTTGACTGGAGAAGCATGAGACGTCGAGGAGATACAGACGAAGACAAGAAAGAAGCTGAAAAGAAAAACGACTCTTTAAAAAAGGATAACGACCCAATGAATGAGATTGAAGTACCAAAAACTATTGAGGTAGTTGCATGGTATACTCCACAAGTGCCAATCAATCAAGGGCCAGACGATTATTGGGGTTTGCCAGGTTTAATCTTAGAAATTAATGCAGATAGAACGACCATTCTATGTACTAAGATAGTTATGAATCCTGAAGAAAAAGAAGAGATAGAAAAACCAAAAAAAGGTGATGAGGTAACCAAAGCAGAGTATAACGAAATCATCACTAAGAAAATGCAGGAAATGCGAGAGATGTACGGAGGACGAAGAGGTGATCGTCCAGGAGGAGGAAGAAGACACTAAAATCTAACACAATCAACTTATGAAAAAAATAGTATTGCTACTATGTTTGGTAGCAGCTGGAAGTTCCTTTGCTCAAATTAAAATGCAAGGTGTTGTAAAAGACAGTATTGGTACTCCATTAGAATTGGCAAATGTCATTGCTATAAATCAAGAAACTAATGGTTTAGAGTCTTATGCTGTAACTAATGACAAGGGAAAATACGTTTTGGCTTTAGGCAAAAACGGCAAATACAAAGTGCAGATAAGCTATATAGGTTTAAAGTCTCATGACGAGATTATCACAACAACAGAGGTTGATATTACAAAGGACTTTACCTTAATGCCAGACAATTCTTTAGATGCTGTTGAGTTAACATACGAAATGCCAGTAACTGTAAAAGGAGACACAATTGTTTATAATGCAGATTCGTTTAAAAACGGAAGTGAACGTAAACTTGAAGATGTCCTAGAAAAGTTGCCAGGAGTTGAGATTAATGACGATGGTCAAATTGAAGTTGAAGGTAAAACTGTAAGCAAGCTCATGGTAAACGGAAAAGATTTCTTTGATGGAGATACCAAACTGGCAACTAAAAATATTCCTTCAAATGCAGTAGATAAAGTTCAGGTGCTAAGAAATTATTCAGAAGTTGGGCAGTTAAGTGGAGTGCAAAACAATCAAGATAATGTTGCTATTAACATTAAGCTAAAGGAAGGAAAAGAAAATTTTTGGTTTGGAGATGTTACTGCTGGTACAGGTACTGCTCCTTCACCAAATGACGAACTTTACTTAGTACAACCCAAGTTGTTTTATTATAGTCCAAAGTATAGTATCAACCTAATTGGTGATATGAATAATATTGGAGAGGTAGCGTTAACCAATAGAGATCTTCGTGGCTTTGGTGGTGGATTTCGTATGCCAAGCAGAACTAGTGGAACCAGTATAAATCTTGGTGATAATGGACTTGGCGGTCTAACCAGTATTGCAAACGCACAAGAAGTGGTGACTAAATTGGCATCTGCTAACTTCAGTTACTCGCCTAATAAAGCTTTAGATTTAAGTGGATTTTTAATTTTTAACAGTAGTCGTTTAAGAACCAGAGAAGAGAGCTTTGTTGATTATATCGAAGTAGAAGATGATCCTTCAACTACAGATATAGATGAATCAACAACCATTCCTCCAGATGAAGAAACCGTATCTACTGGTAGAGAGGCAACCAATCAGTTTATTGCAAAGTTGAGTGCTTCTTATAAGCCAAACGTCAATAATCAATTAGATTACGATGTGTTGGCACGTTTATCAGATGATAAAGAGCGTCAGAATTTATTTTCTTCTGTGGTTGGAAATACTAATCAAGTAAATCAAGTAAAGCCATTCAGTATTAATCAAAATTTAAACTATTATTATACGCTTAACGAGAACAATATTTTTGCTTTTGAAGCTCAGCATTTAATCAAAGATGAAGACCCTTTTTACAATGCTATTTTAGATGATGAAAACAATGCTTTTGACAATACAGCAACAGGCTTAGGCTTGGATTTAAATCAGTTGAGTTATGACTTAAACCAAGAAAGACGTGTAAAGAGTAACCAATTAGATGCCAAGGTAGATTATTTCAATATTCTTAATTCTAAAAGTAACATTAACCTTACCTTAGGAACTATATTCAGTAACCAAAAATTTAATTCTAACATCTTTCAGTTTTTAGATGATGGTACACGCTTAAATCCTACACCAACTATAACAAACGAAGGTGAGTTGCTTACTGCAGAAAATGACAATGTAGAGTATCGTTTTAGTGATGTGTATTTAGGTGTACACTATAGATTTAAAACAGGTAAATTTACATTTACACCTGGAGTATCTTTTCATGCGTATAGTAATCAGAATACACAAAATGGAGACACGTTTAAAGATAATTTCTTAAATGTATTACCAGATTTTGAAGCACGTGTCCAGTTTAAAAAGAGCGAGTCTTTGCAGTTTAACTACAACATGACGAATACCTTTACGGATATTACAAATATTGCTGAAGGTTTAGTGCTTAATAATTATAACAGTATACAATATGGTAATCCTGAATTACAGAATGCATTGTCACATAACTTTAGATTGTTTTATAGTAGTTTCAATTTGTTTAATTATACCAATGTATTTGCAGGAGCCAACTACAGCAAAAATGAAGATCAAATACGTGGATTAACCAATTTTGAAAGTGTTATTAGAACAAGTACATTCTTCAACTCGCAGTTTGCAGATGAGAGTGCTTCGGTTTTTGGTAGAGTAGAGCGTACGTTTGGTAAAATTAGAGCACGTATGGGAGCTAATTTTAATTACAGCAAATTAAATCAGTTTATACAAGGAAGACAATCGCTTAATGAAAGCTTTACACAATCCTATTCTCCGGAGTTAAGAACCAACTTTAGAGAAGCACCAAACGTAAGGTTGCGATACAGATATACTGTAAGAGATAACGAGCAAGGTAACAATACTACCAAGTTTATAACCAGAGCGCCATCTATAGAGTTTGATGCTTACATTTGGGATGCCTTAACGTTTGTAACGGAGTTTACTTATAACGAACAAGAAAGCGATGGACAAACACAAGTTTTTAAAACTTGGGATGCATCTTTACGCTACAGAAAAGACAGAGATGCCAAATGGGAATACTCGTTAAGAGCTTCTAATATTTTAGATATAGATTCTAATATTAGTAATGGTGCAGGTACTATTTCAGTATTTAGTTCTGAGACTTTTATACAACCTAGATTTATTACGTTTAGATTGACTTATACTTTATAAAACAAAAAGGGCTTCTCTAAATAACATGAGAAGCCCTTTTTTACTTTATAAATCTATCTTAATTGTCTCTTAAAACATGAACAACTCCGTTTATGCTATGTGCGTTACCATCCCAATCCTCATAAGAGCCACTGAAGTTGATATCAATATACTCACCAACATTGCCTAAAGCAGTGAGGTTGTATGTGATGCTATTGTTTTCATCAGAAACACTTAGACATTCACCAATAAAGAAACCTGTGTCACCTACTGTACCGTTAAAGACATAGTTGTCATAAGTGCCTAAATAATCAGGGTCATTAAGTGCTCCATACATGTAATAACAATTTCCTTGATCATTACTTGATGCAAATATATCTAGTGTTGGCCCAGGATAATTAGGACTTTCTACATAAAAGTTAGCAGAAATATTTTCAAAAATTAAAGTACTCTCACCATCATCTACCGTATATTCTATAAACTCAGTTACGGCATTGCAAGCAGAGATAGTACCAATGTTAGTCAGAGGTGTTGTAAATGTATAACTTATACTATCTGTAACCTGTAAGTTAACGTAGTCACTAGCCTCTATAGCAAACGTGTTATTATCACTACATCTTAAAAGATTAATTTCAAACTCACCATTAGTTACAGCATCAATAAAAGTTTGGTAACCGTAGCTTAATCGTACGTAGCCGTCTGTTACGGCATTACCATCGCAAGTGTTGAAAGTTCCTACTACAGTTTCTTGGATAATATCTGGATTATCAGGTACTGTAACTGTAATACTAGAATCTACAGTAAATGGACCTACAGTTTCTGTGTGTAATGGAGCATCTCCACACATGTCGTAACTATAAACATTAAGAATTAAACTTTCATTACTTGGTACGTAACCGCAAACTTCACCATTCTCATTAGTGTAGCCATAGGTGGTGCCAAATGTTGAGCTAGTAATGGACACTACCATATTTGCTAAAGAAACATTGTCTTCATCTGTTGTAGTAATACAAAGTGTAATAGCCTCTGCAGGAATATCACAATTCCAAAAGCTAAAGTGAGATACTGTACCAACATACATATTACCTTGCAAGGTTGCTTGTCCTTCTTCTTTCCAATAACCATTGACTTCATCAAAATACCAAAGCGGAATGGTAGTAGGAGCTATACTCATTAGACTAGCATCTACAGGGATTTTAATTTCAGAAGTTGAACCTTCAGGTAAATTTAAATCTTCGCCACCAGAACCTCTAAGTTCTACAGCAAGCATACCCAAAGTTTGAAGCATACGCTCTGCACCATTTTCATTTTCAGCATATAACATTCCTGGCATTTGCATTGGCATATCATCATCGGCAGGATCTAAATGATGTAAAATAACATCTACAGAACCATCATAAGTTGAGCCGTCTTCTTTGATGAAATTTCCATCAAAACTTACAGAACTACCATCGGTAGCTGTAACGGTTCCAGAAGAGCCACTTGTTACAGAGCCTACAACTGTAGCTTCTAGCATCATAATGGAGACTTTATTTGTTCCGTTAGAAGGTACAACGCTACGTGAAGCGTGAATATATCCAGCTTTCTCGGCTTTTATATAGCCAAAACGTTGCTTAACTGTAGCTCCGTTAATCATAAAAACACCATTGCTGTCTGTTGTTGCGGTTTCGCTACCGATAGTAATTGTAGCTCCTTCAATAGGATTATGGTTTTTGTCGATAACTGTTCCCAAGAAGTCACGAGAAATTTCATTTCCAAAATATTCAGAAAAGGTGTCTGGAATATTTTCTTGTGGGTCGCTTCCACCTATGCTTTCGTCATCACCAAGGCAAGATGTTACCACAATTAGCGATAATAAAAGTATTAAAATAAGATTTGGGAAGTTTTTAATTCTTTTCATAATGAGTTGATTTAGTTAAAAGTAAGTCTCGGTGAGACGTTGTGTAGATAAAACAATTATAACTCTCAAATTCCTACCTTTCCTTATAAACAAAAAACTCTGACTAAATTAATAATCAGAGTTCTTTAAATTTTATAATGTTTATTCCTTACAAGCCAAATGCAGATTTAACCTTATCTACATAATCGAGCTTTTCCCAAGTAAATAATTCTACTTCTAGAGTTTTTGGCTCTCCATTTAACTTTTCAAAAGTTTTCTTTACAACTTCATTTTGTCTTCCCATGTGTCCATAAGCAGCAGTTTCGCTGTACATTGGTTGACGAAGTTTTAAACGCTCTTCTATTGCAGCTGGTCGCATATCAAAAATTTCAGAAACTTTTTTAGCAATTTCGCCATCTGTAAGATTAAATGGGCAAGTACCATAAGTATCTATAAAAATTCCCATAGGCTCTACAACTCCTATAGCATAAGATACTTGTACTAAAACTTCGTCGCAAACACCTGCAGCAACTAAGTTTTTTGCAATATGTCTTGTTGCGTAAGCAGCACTACGATCTACTTTACTTGGGTCTTTTCCAGAAAATGCTCCACCACCATGTGCTCCTTTTCCACCATAGGTGTCTACTATAATTTTTCTACCTGTTAGACCTGTATCTCCGTGTGGTCCACCTATTACAAATTTACCTGTTGGGTTAATGTGATATTTAATATCATCATTAAATAATGGCTTAATATGGTCTGGTACTTTAGCAATAACACGAGGGATTAAAATCTCAACAATATCTTTTCTGATTTTTGCCAGCATAGCATCATCAGTATCAAAATCATCATGTTGTGTAGATACCACAATAGCATCGATGCGCTGAGGTGTATTATCATCACTATACTCTATAGTTACCTGACTTTTAGAGTCTGGTCTTAAGTACGTAATATCTTTGTTTTCGCGACGAAGCGCTGCTAATTCTTTAAGAATAAGATGAGACAGGTCTAATGCTAAAGGCATGTAGTTATCTGTTTCATTAGTAGCATAACCAAACATCATACCTTGGTCGCCTGCACCTTGTTCTTCTTTACTAGCTCTGTCTACACCTCTGTTAATGTCTTCAGATTGCTCGTGTATTGCAGATATTACTCCACAAGAGTTACCGTCAAACATGTACTCACCTTTTGTGTAGCCAATCTTATTAATTGTGTCTCTTGCAATTTGTTGTACATCGAGATAGGTATTAGACTTTACTTCACCAGCTAGGACTACTTGTCCTGTAGTTACTAAGGTCTCGCAAGCTACCTTAGACTCTGGGTCAAAAGCTAAAAAGTTATCAATTAATGCATCGCTAATTTGGTCTGCAACTTTATCTGGATGTCCTTCTGATACACTCTCAGAAGTAAATAAATATGGCATAAATCCTATATTTTAGTTTATTATTTCGAAAAATATGAGATTGCTTGGTTGCTAGAGAAGTCGTAAACTAACTGCTTTAGCATTTTTGTTCAAACTGAATGGGTTTCAGTTTAAGAGGTTGCAATCAGACAAATTTTTCCTCTTTGTAAATCTTGGCAAAAATAGAGATTAAATTTAAGATAGCGCATCTTGAAATGATAATGAAATCTTAAAATAGTAAAAATGATATCATTTCAGTTTGTTTTTTACCTGGCTCAACAGCAATAAGCATACAGGTTTTGAAATGTTTTTTGGGTTCTGAGTTTTGTTAAATATTTAAAAAATTTTGAAAATTATTTTGAATTTAAATTTTTGTATCGCAATATTTGCACTCACAAAGTTCAAAAACTTACTGAAATGTTATCAAGAAAGGTGGAGGGAATAGACCCTGTGAAGCCTTAGCAACCCTTAGACTTACTAAGAAGGTGCTAAATTCTACTTGAACACGCAAATCATTTCTTGCCAGTTCGGATAGATAACTCAAGACCAATTACTCATCTGTAATTGGCATTTTCTTTATAACATTTTTCTATTAAGTACGCTTCTCAAAGAGGCTTATTTGGCTTTTGGTTTAATTATTTATTAACTCAAAAACTTAGAAAAATGAGTACCCAAAAATTTGCAACAAAAGCGTTGCACGCAGGACACGATGTAAAAAACAATGGCGGAACTAGAGCAGTTCCTATTTACCAAACCACTTCGTATGTATTTGATGATGCTGATGATGCAGCAGGACGTTTTAATCTTTCTGTTCCAGGGTTTATTTATACAAGATTAAATAATCCTACAAACGATATTTTAGAGCAGCGACTTGCTGATCTTGAAGGAGGTATTGGTGCAGTAGCTACAGCATCTGGTACAGCAGCAATTTCAACGACGCTACTAACCTTGTTAAGAGCTGGAGATCACATTGTAGCGTCGAGTAGCTTGTATGGAGGAACGTATAATCTGTTGAGCGTAACTCTGCCAAGACATGGTATAACAACTACATTCGTAGATCCTTCAAATCCGGAAAACTTTAAAAATGCTACTCAAGAAAATACCAGAGTATTTTTTGTTGAGTCTCTTGGAAATCCAAAGTTAGACGTTTTAGATATTGAAGCAATTTCTAATGAAGCCAAAGCATTCAAGGTGCCATTAATTGTAGATAATACAGTTGCTACGCCTTATTTATTAAACCCAATTGAATATGGTGCTAATATTGTAATTCACTCGCTAACAAAGTACATCAACGGCAACGGAACTTCTCTTGGTGGTGTAATTATAGATGCAGGTACATTTGATTGGACTAACGGAAAATTCCCTGAATTTACGGAGCCTTCACCTGGTTACCACGGCTTAGTATATAGTGAAGCTCTTGGGTCATCAGCCTTTATTGCAAAGATTAGAGTCGAAGGTTTAAGAGACTATGGTGGTGCATTAAGTCCTTTTAATGCATTTCAAATCATTCAAGGGTTAGAAACTTTGGAATTACGTATAAAAAAGCATAGTGAAAATGCACTTCAGCTTGCAAAATGGCTACAAGAACAACCGGAAGTTACATGGGTAAATTATCCTGGTTTAGAAACTAGTAAATACAAAGTTCTGGCAAAAAAATACTTACCAAAAGGACAAAGTGGTATTGTAACTTTTGGAGTTGATGGTGGCTATGATGCTGCAAAAATTGTGGCAGATAAAACAAAATTATTTTCATTATTAGCAAATATTGGAGATACAAAATCACTAATAATTCATCCTGCAAGCACAACGCATCAGCAATTAAGCGATGAGGCACAAGAAAGCACAGGAGTTACAAAAGACCTTATAAGATTATCAGTTGGTCTTGAAAATATAGAAGACCTAAAAGCCGACTTAAAGGAAGCTTTTCAATTGGTAAAAACCCCACAATTAGTTTAATCTCTTTTTGTATAGTGTTGTTTAATCAGACTGAGTGAATTTTTTCACTCGTTTGATTTTGAAATCATGATTGAAGAATCAAAAGAAATGTAATTATGAGTGTTCTCAAATTTATAGAACTAGATCATTTTGAGTTGTGCAGTGGCAGAAACATTAGCCTTAGATTGTCGTATCAGTTATTTGGAAAGCCATTAGGAAACAATCCAATAGTATTGGTAAATCATGCCTTAACAGGAAATTCGCAAGTTACAGGTGAAAATGGTTGGTGGAATGATGTTGTCGGTAGGGGTAAGGTTATAGATACTGAAATCTATACGGTTTTAGCGTTTAACTGCCCAGGAAATGGTTATGGTGGTATAGAAGAGTCTTTTTTAAAGTATTATAAAGAGTTTACAGCAAGAGATATTGCGCGTATTTTTTCTGAAGGATTAAATCGTTTAAATATTAGTGCTTTATATGCTATCGTTGGCGCATCTGTTGGAGGTGGTATTACTTGGGAGTTGGCAGCATTACGACCAAATTTGGCAGAATATGTAATACCAATAGCTACAGACTGGAAATCTACAGACTGGGTAATTGGTAATTGTTTTATTCAAGATGAAATTTTAAATCATTCCTCTCAACCTTTGTTTGATGCCAGATTGCATGCTATGACGTTTTACAGAACGCCAGAATCTTTTGCTTCAAAATTCAAAAGAGAAAAACAACGAAAAGATGCTTTTAAAATTGAAACTTGGTTAGAGCATCATGGAGAAAAACTAGAAGAAAGATTTGAGTTGTCAGCTTACAAAATGATGAATCAAATTTTAAAAACTATTGATATTACACAAGGTAGAGGCACGTTTACCGAAGTGGCAAAACATATTGCTTCTCACATTCATATTATAACAATTAATTCAGATTTACTATTTAAATCAGATGAAAACTGGAACACGTTTGTAGAGCTAAAATCCGCAAAAGAAAACGTTACTATAGGTGAACTAAAATCTAATGATGGCCACGATGCTTTTTTAATAGAGTATCAGCAACTTATTAAGCTATTAAAACCAGTTTTTAATTTAAAATTAAAAAAGCATGACAACGATACATCTTGCCATATTCGGAATTGGTAATGTAGGTTCTACGTTAATAAATCAAATTCAGAATATCAAGTCAAAATTACTAACCGAACAAGGATTAGATATACAAATACCAGTTATTACAAACTCGACTTTAGTATTTTTTTCAAATGATATTAATGGGCAATGGGAAGTAGATTTTGAAAATTTTTCCGAACCTTACAATGTAGAAGATATTATTCGTCATTTTAAAGCATTAAATGTAGAAAATGCTATTGCTGTAGATGCAACTGCTAGTGCCGATTTTGTAGAACATTACGAGACATTAATAGAAAACGGGTTTCATGTTGTCTCTGCCAACAAGGTGGCTAACACGCTGAGTTATGACTATTATGAATATTTAAGAGCGCTTTTAAAAGAAAACAACAAAAAGTTTCTTTACGAAACCAATGTTGGCGCAGGCTTACCAATTATTGAAACCATAAAAAACTTACATCAGTCTGGTGAAAAGGTTGAAAAAATAAAAGGTGTGTTCTCAGGCTCATTAAGCTACATTTTTAATCAGTTTTCAGAAGGATCTTTGCCATTTGACCAAGTGTTAAATGATGCGGTAAGTCAAGGTTTAACAGAGCCAGATCCTAGGGAGGATTTATCAGGAAAAGATGTTGCCAGAAAATTACTGATTTTAGCTAGAGAACTCGGTTCTAATGCAGAATTAAATGATGTAAAAATTGAATCTCTAGTGCCAAAACAGCTGAATGGGACTACAACATTACAAGAGTTTAAACAACGTTCACACGAGTTAAATAGCATTTTTGAAACTAATAGATCTCAGCAAAAAGAAGCATCTGTGTTGCGTTATGTTGGTCAATTAGATGTTTTGAATAATGTTTTAGAAGTAAAATTAATATCAGAACCAAAAGCTTCACCTTTAGGACAGTTAAAAGGATCTGACGCTATTTTTGAGATTTACACAGAATCATACAGCTCGCAACCTTTAGTTATACAAGGTGCTGGAGCAGGAGCTCAAGTAACAGCTCGTGGTGTTTTTGGCGATATCTTACGCCTTTCTAATACTTTAATTAAGAAAAATGCATAATAAAACAAGAGCCAAAAATCATATAGAAACAGAAGCAATCCGCACTCAAATAGAGCGCACACAGTTTTTAGAACATTCTAACCCTTTGTATCTAACATCGAGTTATATTTTTGAAGATGCTGAAGATATGCGCGCCTCTTTTGCAGACGAAAAAGAGCGTAATATCTATAGTCGATATAGCAATCCTAACAGCTCTGAATTTGTCGAAAAAATATGCCAAATGGAAGGTGCCGAACGTGGCTATGCATTTGCAACTGTTATGTCTGCTGTGTTTTCAACATTTGCTGCACTCTTGGATTCAGGTGATCATATTGTGTCTTGCCAAAGTATTTTTGGTTCTACTCAGACTTTGTTTAATAACATTCTTCCTAAGTGGAATATTTCAACAAGTTACTTTAGAATCAATGAAATTGAACGTATTGAAAGTTTAATTCAGCCTAACACAAAAATTCTTTATGCTGAGAGCCCAACAAACCCAGCTGTTGATATACTAGATTTAGAACTTTTAGGAGATATTGCTAAAAAACATAATCTCATTTTTATTGTAGATAATTGCTTTGCAACTCCCTATTTACAACAACCCATTAAGTTTGGTGCGCATCTGGTCATTCATTCAGCAACAAAACTTATTGATGGACAAGGTAGAGTTCTTGGTGGCGTAACTGTTGGTAACGCTGAGCTTATTCAAAAAATCTATTTGTTTTCAAGAAATACTGGTCCGGCGCTTTCACCTTTCAATGCTTGGATTTTATCAAAAAGCCTAGAAACCTTGCCTGTAAGAGTAGAAAAACATTGTGATAACGCATTGAAAATAGCTGAGTTTTTAGAAAATCATGACAAGGTAAACTTTGTAAAATATCCCTTTCTGAAATCTCATCCTCAACATGAATTAGCAAAAAAACAAATGAAATTCGGTGGTAGTATTGTCGCTTTTGAAATAAAGGGAGGCATTGATGCTGGTAGAAACTTTTTAAACAGTATAAAACTCTTATCGCTATCTGCTAATTTAGGAGATACAAGGAGTATTGTTACTCATCCTGCATCAACAACGCATGCTAAGTTATCCGAGGAAGATCGCCTAAAAACAGGTATTTCAGGTGGATTAATACGTGTTTCTGTTGGGTTAGAACATGTCGAAGATATTATTAACGATTTAAAACAAGCTTTGAAGTAATGCCAAACATAAAAGAAGAAATACAAAAACGAATTTTAGTGCTAGATGGTGCAATGGGTACCATGCTTCAGCAATATAAATTCACAGAAGAAGATTTTCGTGGCGAGCGATTTAAAGATTATCCAACGCCATTAAAAGGTAATAACGATTTGCTGTCTTTAACGCAACCAGAAGCAATTGCTGAAGTACACAGAAAATATTTTGAAGCTGGTGCAGATATCGTTGAAACCAATACATTTTCAGGAACATCAATTGCTATGGCAGACTACCAAATGGAAAATTTGGTTTACGAATTAAATTTTGAATCCGCTAAAATAGCCAAACAAGTTGCGGAAGAATTTACTAAGCAAAACCCTGAAAAACCTCGCTTTGTAGCTGGTAGTATCGGTCCAACAAACCGTACTGCAAGCTTAAGTCCAGATGTAAACAGACCAGAATTTCGTGCTATTACTTTCGAAGAATTGCGAGTAGCCTATAAAGAGCAAGTTGAAGCTTTAATAGATGGAGGCGTAGATGTTTTGTTAGTCGAAACTATTTTTGATACGCTTAACGCGAAAGCAGCATTATTCGCTATAGAAGAAGTAAAAGAAGAACGAGATATTGATATTCCAATTATGGTGTCTGGAACAATAACAGATGCTTCTGGTAGAACATTATCAGGGCAAACGGTAGAAGCTTTTTTAACTTCAGTATCTCATATTCTATTGTTAAGTGTTGGTTTTAATTGTGCATTAGGTGCAGAACAATTGCAGCCGTATTTAAAACGCTTGTCTGATAAAACCGAATTCCATACTTCTGCACATCCAAACGCTGGATTACCAAACGCTTTTGGTGAATATGACCAATCACCAGAACAGATGCAACAACTTATAGAAAACTATCTAAAGGATGACTTAATCAATATTATTGGTGGTTGTTGTGGCACAAGTCCTGCACACATTAAAGCTATTGCCGAAGTTGCTAGTAAATATGAACCAAGAAAAGTATTTGTTGAAGCCTAATGAAAGAAAGTGACTGTAAAAAATACTTACAACTATCAGGTCTTGAACCTTTAATCGTTACACCAGAAAGTAATTTTATAAATGTTGGTGAGCGCACAAACGTAACAGGCTCGCGTAAATTTTTACGATTAATTAAAGAAGAAAAATATGATGAAGCACTTGATGTGGCAAGAGAACAAGTTGAAGGCGGTGCGCAAATCATAGATGTTAATATGGATGAAGGTATGTTAGATGGCGTTTACGCCATGACTACCTTTTTAAATTTAATAGCTTCGGAACCTGATATTGCACGCGTCCCAATTATGATTGATAGTTCAAAATGGGAAATCATTGAAGCTGGTTTGCAAGTCGTTCAAGGGAAATCAGTTGTGAATTCCATTAGTTTAAAAGAAGGTGAAACTGAATTTATCCGTCAAGCAAAACGCATTAAACGTTATGGTGCAGCAGTCATTGTGATGGCTTTTGATGAGGTTGGTCAGGCAGATACCTTTGATAGACGCATCCAAATCTGTGAGCGTTCCTATAAAATATTAGTGGACATTGTTCACTTTCCACCTCAAGATATAATCTTCGATCCTAACATTTTTCCTGTGGCGACAGGTATGGAAGAACACCGAAAAAATGCACTCGATTTTTTCAATGCGACTAAGTGGATTCGAGAAAATTTACCACACGCAAACGTATCTGGTGGCGTTAGTAATGTTTCGTTTTCTTTCAGAGGAAACAATACGGTAAGAGAAGCGATGCATTCTGCTTTTCTTTACCATGCCATTAAAAACGGAATGAATATGGGTATTGTTAACCCAACCATGTTAGAGGTTTATGATGAAATTCCGAAAGAATTACTAGAGCGTGTTGAGGATGTGCTATTAGACCGACGTGATGATGCAACTGAAAGATTATTAGACTACGCCGAAACTGTAAAAGGCGATAAAAAAGAAGCCGATAACACGATTCAAGAATGGCGAAATGAAGCTTTACAAAACCGAATTACCCACGCTTTAGTAAAAGGTATTGATACTTTTATTATTGAAGATGTTGAAGAAGCACGACAATTCGTCAATGCACCAATAGAAGTTATTGAAGGTCATTTAATGAATGGTATGAATGTAGTTGGAGACTTATTTGGAAGCGGAAAAATGTTTTTGCCTCAAGTGGTAAAATCTGCGCGAGTAATGAAAAAAGCTGTAGCCTATCTTCAACCATTTATTGAAGCTGAAAAAGATGGCAAACAAGAGTTTGCAGGAAGAATATTAATGGCAACCGTAAAAGGTGACGTTCATGATATTGGGAAGAATATTGTAAGCGTTGTTTTAGGCTGTAATAATTTCGAAATTATTGATTTAGGCGTTATGGTTCCGCCAGAAAAAATCATAGAAACGGCAAAAAAAGAAAACGTAGATATTATTGGATTAAGCGGATTAATAACACCATCGTTGGATGAAATGGTAACCATTTCAAAAGAAATGGAAAAACAAAATTTCAAGATTCCATTAATGGTTGGTGGCGCGACAACATCCAAAGCACATTCGGCTGTAAAAATTGCGCCACATTACAGTAACACGGTTATTCATGTTAATGATGCATCACGTGCAGTAACGGTTGTTGGTGATTTGTTACAGAAAGACAACCAAATATTTAAAGCGCAAATTAGAGAAGAATATAATTTGTTTAGAGAAAAATTTCTAAACAGAACCAAGCAAAAAGAATATATTTCTATTGAAGAAGCGCGACAAAAAAAGTTTAAAATCGATTGGAATACTACTGAAATTGTAAAGCCAAAGCAATTAGGAATTCAAGATTTTCAAGATTTTGACATCACACTTTTAAATGACTATATCGATTGGTCGCCATTTTTTAGAAGTTGGGATTTACATGGTAAATTTCCTGAGATTTTAGAAGATGAAGTGGTTGGTAAACAAGCTTCTGAATTGTATAAAGATGCCAAAGTCTTGCTTCAAAAAGTGTTTGATGAAAAACTACTGAAAGCAAAAGCTGTATTTGGGTTATTTCCTGCAAATTCAGTTAACGATGATGATATTGAGGTGATAATCGAAGATTGTCATGATGAACTTGATTCAGCATCTAAAAAAGATTTCGACTGCACTCAATCTGACACAGCAAAATTCCTAACACTGCGACAGCAATTAAAAAAGCGAGAAAGTGTTCCAAATTTTGCATTAGCCGATTTTATTGCGCCAAAAGAGAGTAGAATTCAAGATTACATCGGTTGTTTTTGCGTGACTACAGGTTTTGGAACCGAGCAATTAGCTAAAGAATTTGAAGCGAATCACGACGATTATAATTCAATAATGATTAAAGCGTTAGCCGACAGATTAGCTGAAGCTTTTGCAGAGTATTTGCACCAAAAAGTACGTACAGATTTTTGGGGTTATGCATCTAATGAAAACCTAAGCAATCAAGAGTTGATTAAAGAAGCATATAAAGGTATTCGTCCAGCGCCAGGTTATCCAGCTTGTCCAGATCATTTAGAGAAACAAACCATTTGGGACATTTTAAAAGTTGAAGAAATCATTGGTGTAAAATTAACCGAAAGTCTTGCCATGTGGCCAGCAGCGAGTGTAAGTGGTTATTATTTTGCAAATCCAGAAGCTAAATATTTTGGTTTAGGAAAAATCACTGAAGATCAATTAGAAGATTACGCCAAACGAAGAGACATTAGCAAAGAAGATGCTGAAAAATGGTTAAGCCCAAACTTGGCAGATTAGCTTGCGTTAGCGATTGCAGTGACATCCTTTTTTGAGGAACGAGAAAAAGATATAACGAAAAGCGCGACCTGATAGGGTAACGCTAAAAGAATAATTACAAATAAATGAGATTCCCACTTTCGTGAGGATTTATAAAGATACCTGCTTTTGCAGGCATTAGTATGAAAGTAACAGAACACATAAAAAACGCCAACGGAAAAACCTTGTTATCGTTTGAGATTTTACCGCCTTTAAAAGGGCAACATATCCAATCTATTTTTGATAATATTGATCCGTTAATGGAGTTTAATCCTCCATTTATTGATGTTACATATCATAGAGAAGAGTACACGTATAAAGACGTAGGGAATGGGTTGCTTAGGAAACAAATTGTAAAGAAGAGACCAGGAACCGTTGGTATTTGTGCTGCCATAAAGAACAAATACAATGTGGATGCTATTCCTCATATTTTATGTGGAGGATTTACAAAAGAGGATACTGAGAATTTCTTAATAGATCTAGATTTCTTAGGTATCGATAATGTTATGGCTTTGCGCGGAGATGCTGTTAAAAGTGAGACTTATTTTAAACCCGAAAAAGATGGACACGCTTATGCTAGTGATTTGGTGTCTCAAATTGAAGATCTTAATAATGGAAAATATTTAGACGAAGAATTGCTCAATACTTGCGCTACTAACTTTTGTATTGGTGTTGGTGCATATCCTGAAAAACATATGGAAGCGCCAAGTTTAGATAGTGATATTCACTTCCTAAAAAAGAAAATAAAGAATGGAGCGACCTACATTGTAACCCAAATGTTTTTTGATAATAAAAAATATTTCGATTTTGTAGATAAATGCCGAAAAGAAGGGATTACAGTGCCAATTATTCCAGGGTTAAAACCTATTGCAACCAAAAAACAGTTGAATTTAATTCCGCATCGTTTCCATGTAGATTTACCAGAAGATTTAATTATTGAAGTGGTAAAATGCAAAGACAATGCTGCTGTAAGACAAGTTGGAATTGAGTGGTGTATTGAGCAATCTAAGGAACTTCAGAATGCAGGAATACCAACATTGCATTACTATTCTATGGGTAAAAGCGAAAATATTAAAGCCATTGCTTCAGAAGTATTTTAAAGAAATTTCTTTGCTTACATAAGGATAACATTAATGCTATAGAATAATGATTTCTTAACTTTTTGTTGCTGTCTTGCTAAAATTTACAAGCGTGATATTACAGAAATTTGCACCAAAACCAAATCACATGAAAAAGTATAAATTAGAAGTCGGTTTTGCGTTAAAGTTAATGGCAATAACAGTGTTATCTTTAGTAGCAACCTTGTTTTTAAATTAATTATTCTGTTACTTTTGCCAGTAACCAATTTTTTATGAAGTACTGGCTTACAGTTTTTACATTTTTGTTTGGATTATTGTTGTTTTCTCAAAATAATAATAACTCAAATTCATACTTAGATGTCAATTATTTCTCAGGAAATATTGCACTTCACAATAACGATATTCTTCATCTTATTAAAGGACATCCAGAAGGTGTTATTCTAAGCTGGAATAAAAAAACCTTTGGAGAGGAAGCCTGGCAACAGCGATTCAATTATCCAGATTATGGAGCATCGTTTATTTATCAAGATTTAAAGAATGATGTACTAGGGGAAAATTATGGGCTCTATGCGCATTACAATTTTTACTTTTTCAAACGCAACCTTATGTTTAGGATTGGGCAAGGTATTGCCTATAATACCAATCCGTATGACAAAGTAGATAATCATAAGAATATAGCTTTTGGATCGAGGTTGCTAAGTTCTACTTATGTGATGCTTAATTATAAAAAAGAGCGAATTTTTAATCGTTTCGGTTTACAAGGAGGTCTGTCTTTGGTGCATTATTCAAATGCTAATGTAAAGGCGCCAAACACAAGTGTTAATTCTATGACGCTAAATTTGGGTTTAACCTATAATTTAGATGAAGAAGATGCTGAGTATATAGATAATCTAAGCGATGAAAAATTCACCGAACGTATTAAGTATAATATAGCTTTTAGAAGTGGCATTAACCAAAGCGATATTATAGGTAGTGGGCAATATCCCTTTTATATTTTGTCGGCTTATGCTGATAAGAGACTTGGTCATGTCAGTGCTATTCAGTTTGGAGTAGATGTTTTCTTTTCAAACTTTTTAAAAGAGCTGATTTACTATCAATCGGTGTCTTTTCCTGAATTAGACGTTACTGGAGATGAAGATTATAAACGTGTGGGACTATTTGTGGGTCATGAGTTGTTTATCAATAAAATGTCAATAGAATCTCAAGTAGGATACTATGTATATTATCCTTATGATTTTGAAGGTAGAATGTACTTAAGAATTGGTTTAAAACGCTATTTTGGTAAGAAGTTATTTGGAGCCATAACCTTAAAATCTCATGGAGCAAAGGCTGAAGCTGTTGAATTTGGAATCGGAGTAAGATTATGAAAAGACTAATTTATTTATGTGCGTTTCTCATATTTGCTTGCAATAGCGAAGATGCTAACGATTGCTTTCAAACATCAGGTTTAATCATTCAACAAGACGTTGATGTTGTAGACTTTGAAAGAATTTTAGTCAATAGAGATATAGAATTAATCATAACTGAAGCACCAGAATATAAAGTTATTATTGAAACAGGTGAGAATTTAATCAACGATGTAGAAGTTGAAGTTATTGGTAATAGATTAGTCCTTACAGATAATAATAATTGTAATTATGTAAGAGATTATGGCATCACAAAGATTTATGTTGAAGCTCCAAACCTTACAGAAATAAGAACATCATCTCAGTATGAAGTGTCATCAAACGGTATATTGACCTATCCGATTTTGAGATTACTCTCAGAAGATTTTAATGAAGCTGTTGATTTTACCGTTGGTGATTTTAGGTTATCTATAAATTCAGAAAGTTTACATATCACCTCAAATAATATTTCATCCTTTTATATTGATGGTGAAGTAGATGACTTGTTTGTTGGTTTTTTCTCTGGTTCTGGGCGTTTTGAAGGTGAAAATTTAATCGCTCAAAATGTAGATGTTAATCACAGAGGTAGTAATGATATGATTGTAAATCCGCAATCATCACTCACAGGAATATTACGAGGAACAGGAAATGTTATTTCAGTAAACGAGCCACCAATTGTAGATGTAGAACGTATTTATACTGGGCAGTTGTTTTTTGATTAGCTAAGGTTTACGATTATTACTATTGTTAAAACAATTACAAATAATCCAAGCCACCTATTCCATCCTTCTTGTAAAATAGTTGTAAAAGATTTTTTGCCTAAATAAAAAAGCCATTTAAAAGTAGCACCAAGATATTTTAAGATATTAGGCAGTGCCTCAATAAATATATTACTTAGAAATTCTAAAAAAACTTCCAAAATTTTAACTCGTCAATTCCCTAAACAAACTCTCTAAACTTGCATTTTTTTGGTTAAGCTGAAGAATTTTCAATTCGTTATCATGTGCAAAATCAAAAACATGAGAACGCATATCTTCTTTGGTTGAGAATGTTATTTCGTAAATAAAATCGTGCACATTTTTTACGTTATTTACTTTAGGTAAACGTTGTAGAAAAGCATCTTCAACACGATAGTCAAACTCAACTATAATAACCTGTTCTTGGCCTTCTCTTAAATCTTTAAGGTACTTATCAGCAACAACTTCGCCTTTGTTTATAATTATAACACGATCACACATGGCTTCAACCTCTTGCATAATATGGGTTGATAAAAACACCGTTTTTTCTTTACCAATGTTTTTAATGAGGTTTCTAATATCTACCAGCTGGTTAGGATCCAAACCGGTTGTTGGCTCATCTAAAATTAGGACTTCAGGATTATGTAATAAGGCATTAGCTAACCCAACGCGTTGTCTGTAACCTTTAGAAAGTTGTCCTATTTTTTTATGCGCTTCTGGAGTCAGTCCAGTCAGCTCAATGACTTCGTCTATTCTAGATTTTGTAGTACCGTAAACATTAGCATTAAAGTTGAGATACTCTTTTACATAAAGATCTATGTAAAGTGGATTGTGTTCTGGTAAGTAACCTACACTTTTTTGAACCCCTTTTTTATCTTGAGAAACATCAAAGCCATTCACTTTAGCAGAACCTTCTGACGCTTCAATATATGTTGTGAGAATCTTCATCATTGTAGACTTTCCGGCGCCATTTGGGCCTAAAAAACCAACAATCTCAGCGTCATTCACTTTAAACGAAACATCGTTTAGTGCTTTTTGATCTTTATATAATTTTGAAATGTTATTTACTTCAATAGACATAATCCTGAATATTTAATCAAAAATAGTTAATATCTTAAAGGACACATTATTTATTATAAAATCTTTAAAACTTTAGACCTAATTCAAAAAAGAATGACTAACAATTTTGATTTGTGAAAATATTAATTACATTAGCCACAGAATATTATGATACATATCTCTAAAACATATTATAACTGGTTTTATTTCTTTTTTAACAAAAGAAACGAGGCTTAGTATGTTTTAGTGAATAAAATATAAGTTTAAAAAGTCTCGATTTGTTCGGGACTTTTTTTTGTTATGACAAAACCAATAGCCATACAAGGAATAAAAGGGTCGTTTCATCACGAAGTGGCTCAAAAGTACTTTAGCTCTACAGCAGAAGTTATTGAGTGCATGTCTTTTGATAATGCTGTAGATAATCTATTACAGAAAAGCACGGATACGATGGTAATGGCCTTAGAGAATTCTATAGCAGGTTCCATAATTCCTAATTACGCACTTATAGATAATCATAACTTAAGTATTGTAGGTGAGTATTATTTAGATATTCAACATAATTTATTAGCGTTAAAAGGGGAAGCCTTAGCAACTATTAAGGAAGTGCACTCACATCCAATGGCATTATTACAATGCAAACAGTTCTTTAAGGATTATCCATACATAAAGTTGGTAGAAGCAAAAGATACGGCAGATGTGGCTAAACAAATTGCAGAAGATTCTATTAAAGGAGTCGCAGCTATAGCAAGTAAAAATGCAGCAAGTTTGTATCATTTAGATGTCTTAGCAGAGAGCATACAAACCATAAAACATAACGAAACACGCTTTGTAATTGTTAAGCGAGAAAATAACAACCTTGAACGAAAAGGAATCAATAAGGCATCCTTAAAATTTGAATTGGACCATAAACGTGGTAGTTTAGCTACAATACTCAATGTAATGAGTGATTGTAAACTAAACCTAACTAAAATACAATCCTTGCCAAAAATAGAGACGCCTTGGAAGTATGCCTTCTTTGTAGACGTTACTTTCGATGACTATAAGGACTATGAAAAAGCATACGCGATTATGCAGATTATGGCTGAGAATTTTAAAGTGTTAGGTGAATATAAAAATGCAAAAACATGATTGAAGTAGCCAACCGTTTAAAGCATGTAGAAGAATACTACTTTTCTAAAAAGTTAAGAGAAGTGGCTTTTTTGCAATCTCAAGGAAAACCTATAATTAACCTAGGTATTGGTAGCCCAGATTTAGAGCCGCCTTTTAAAGCGACGATGCTTTTAAAAGATAGCTTGGATGAAGAGGGAGCAAACAAATACCAGAGTTACCAAGGTTTACCAGAGTTAAGAGAAGAGATTGCAAATTTTTATAAAAAGCAATATAAAGTAAACCTGAGTGGTCAAACTGAGGTTTTACCTCTTTTAGGGAGTAAGGAAGGAATTATGCATATCTCTATGGCTTTTTTAAATCCACGTGATGAGGTGTTGATTCCAAATCCAGGTTACCCAACCTATTCAGCGGTAACCAAGTTATTAGAAGCAAAACCAGTTTTTTACGATTTAAAGGAAGATAACCATTGGTTACCAGATTTTGTTGCCTTAGAACGATTAGATTTAAGGAAGGTTAAGATAATGTGGATTAGTTATCCGCACATGCCAACTGGAGCTAATGCACCTAATAAGTTTTATGATGAAGTTATTGCCTTTGGAAGACGACACAATATTTTAATTGTTAATGATAATCCCTATAGTTTTATTCTAAATAAAAAACCAATTAGCATAATGCGCTATAACCATGCAAAAGAAGTTTGCTTAGAGTTAAACTCATTTAGTAAAACCTTTAATATGGCAGGTTGGAGAGTTGGTATGTTGGTGGGTAGTTATGAGCATCTTAGTGCAGTGCTTAAGGTAAAAAGTAATATGGATTCTGGGATGTTTTATGCTGTTCAAAAAGGTGCTATTGAAGCCTTAAAATGTTCAGATATGTGGTTTGTAAGTTTAAATAGTGTTTACGAACAAAGAAGAGAACTTGTTTGGAAACTAGCAGAAGCTTTAAACTGTACCTATGATGAGTATGCAACAGGTATGTTTGTTTGGGCAAAGTTACCTCCACATCTAAAGTCTGAGGAATTTACCGATTTAGTATTAAAAGAACATTCAATATTTATAACACCAGGCACAGTATTTGGGAGCAATGGTGAAGGCTATGTGCGCTTTTCGTTGTGCTCACCAGAAGAAACAATTAAAGAAGCGATAGCGAGAGTTTAGACAGATGAAACATATATTTATCATAGGATTAGGGTTAATTGGTGGAAGTTTTGCCTTAGATATAAAAAGGCATAACCCAGAATGTGTTGTGTATGGTATTGACAAAAGCGAGTCACATTTAGATAAAGCAAAAACTCTAGGTATTATAGATAAAAAGGCTACTTATGAAGATTTAAGTAAAGCAGATGTTGTTATTGTGGCTATTCCTGTAGATGCCACTTTAGAAGTGTTGCCAAAAGTATTAGATCTGGTTTCGGACGAGACCGTTGTGTTTGATGCAGGTTCAACCAAAGAAGATATCTGTCTAAAGGTAAAGAATCATCCTAAACGTAGAAACTTTTTGGCGGCTCATCCTATTGCGGGTACAGAATTTTCAGGTCCAGAGGCAGCAATTCATAATTTATATAACAACAAGACAAATATTATTTGTGAAGTTGAAGAAACGGCATTCAAGCTTCAGGAAAAAGCATTGAAATTGTTTTCGGATTTGGGAATGCGTATTCGATACATGAATCCTAAAGCTCACGACAAACATATAGCCTATGTGTCACATCTATCGCATATAAGCTCTTTTATGTTGGGTAAAACGGTAATAGAAAAAGAGAAAAACGAACGCGATATTTTTGATATGGCAGGCAGTGGTTTTGCAAGTACTGTACGTTTGGCAAAAAGTTCGCCAGCCATGTGGACTCCTATTTTTAAACAAAATAAATCTAATGTTATTGAAACTTTAGATGAGTACATAGAAAACCTAAAACATTTTAAAAAACTGATGCAAGAAGATGATTTTGAATCGGTTTTTAAAGAGATGGAAACCACAAATCATATTAAAGACATTTTAAACGGAATAGAATAAAATTTTAGAAAAAGATTAATAGTAAGATGGAGAACAAGAAAGAATTAAGGAACTGGTTAGATGCTTTTAACTTAGATCATCCACTGGTAATTGCTGGGCCTTGTAGTGCAGAAACAGAAGAACAAGTTTTAAAAATAGCACATCAGCTAAAAGATAGTGATGCAACGGTGTTTAGAGCAGGTATCTGGAAACCAAGAACGCGTCCAGGTAATTTTGAAGGAGTAGGAGCGCTTGGTTTAAAATGGCTTCAAAAAGCAAAAGAAGAAACAGGTATGCTTATTACTACAGAAGTAGCCAATGCCAATCATGTAGAATTAGCTTTAAAGCACGATGTAGATATTCTTTGGGTTGGTGCACGTACAACGGTAAGTCCTTTTATAGTACAAGATATTGCAGATGCTTTGAAGGGAACAGACAAACCTGTTTTGATTAAAAACCCTGTAAATCCAGACTTATCATTATGGCTTGGAGCTGTTGAGCGTTTTTATACCGCTGATGTTAAGAATTTAGGTGTTATTCACAGAGGGTTTTCAACCTATGAGAAAACACGTTACAGAAACAATCCAGAGTGGCAATTGGCAGTAGATTTACAAAACCGTTTTCCAGATTTGCCATTAATTTTAGATCCATCTCACATCGCTGGTCGTAGAGACATTATTTTTGATTTAAGTCAGACGGCATTAGACCTAAATTATGATGGTTTAATGATAGAAACACATCACGATCCTGATAATGCTTGGAGTGATGCTGCTCAGCAAATTACACCAGAAACTTTAATAAAGTATACGGAAGACTTACGCATACGAAAAGAAGTTGGTGAAGCTGCAGAGTTTAAAAACAAGATTAACACATTAAGAACTAAGATAGATGTTATAGATCATCAGCTTATTGAAATTTTAGGGAAACGTATGCAGGTAGCTGACGATATCGGTAGTTTAAAAAAGAAGCACAATGTTGCTGTTTTACAAAACAAGCGTTGGAATGAAATTTTGGGTAAAATGATTTTACAAGGAGAAGAAAAGAACTTAAGTGAAGAATTTATTCTTAGAATGTTTAAAGCCATTCATCAAGAATCAATTAACCATCAAGAAGAGATAATTAATCGCTAAATCTAAATTAAAAAGGCTCACAATTGTGAGCCTTTTTAATTTATTATTGAAATTATAAGTTTCTTTTAAAGATATATCTGGTTACAAAAATACCTTGCCCATCATCTTTTCCAGCATCACTTTCAGAAGAGCTGGCTACAAAAACAAGTTCCCAGCCTTCACTGCCCATTGCTGTTAATTTAGAAGCAACAAGAGCATCATTGGCAACAATGTTTTGAAAACGAATTCCACCTAGATTATAGAAGTTAAGGAGTTTGGTTTCCTCAAAATCTTTAACACGAATATCTTTTCGTTTCGATTTGTTTCTTGTTTTGTCTTCTTCGGTTTGTTCAGAGGTGAATTCAGAATAATCTCTATCAACATTAGAAGATATAAGTCTAGAACGTCCCAATCCATTAGGAACAATAGATTCTACACTGGTAATTACTTTGTACTCAACTTGGTTTGTTGGTTTTTCATCTTTTGTGTTTTCTTTATTTATGAAAGAAAACGAAATAAAGCCTACAATAATGGCTAATGCTAGTAAGAAATTTTTTTTCATTGTGTTAGGTTTTGATTATATATAAAAGTAAAGACTTTTTTAATGAAAAGTTGTTACTTTGTTATTATTTAATTGTTGAATGACAGGAACAGTTTATAAATCTACCGGAAGTTGGTATACCGTTAAAACAATGAACGGTAAGTTTTATGAGTGCAGAATTAAGGGTAGATTTAGGATTCAAGGTATAAAAAGTACCAACCCGATTGCAGTAGGAGATAAAGTAGAATTTGAGCTAGAAACCAAGAACAATACCGAAACAGGTGTTATCCATCGTATTGAAGAACGAACTAATTACATTGTTAGAAAATCGGTAAATCTATCTAAGCAAACCCATATTATTGCAGCCAATATAGACCAAGTATTTCTTTTGGTTACTATAGATAATCCACCGACGTTTACAAGTTTTATAGATCGCTTTCTGGTGACTGCCGAAGCATATTCGGTAAAGACTGTTTTACTGTTCAATAAAATCGATACATACGAGGAAGAAAAGCTACTCGAAGTAAAGTATTTAGAAAGCATTTACAGAAAAATAGGATATGAGTGTATTGAGGTTTCTGCAACTACAGGTTATAATGTCGATAAGGTAAAAGCGCTAATGATAGGAAAAGTAAGTATGTTTTCTGGTCATTCAGGAGTTGGTAAATCTACCTTGGTTAATGCTATAGAGCCATCATTAGATCTTAGGACAAAAGAAATTTCAGAACAGCATATGCAAGGACAGCATACAACCACTTTTGCAGAAATGTTTGACTTAAGTTTTGATGCTAAAATCATTGATACGCCAGGTATTAAAGGTTTTGGAGTTGTGGATATGGAAAAGGAAGAAGTCGGTGATTATTTTCCTGAGTTTTTTGCTTTAAAACAAGATTGTAAATTCAATAATTGCCTGCATCTAAAAGAACCAAAGTGTGCTGTTAAAGAAGCACTAGAAAATGATGAAGTGTCTTATTCTAGATACCGAAGTTATATTCAAATTTTAGAAGGTGAGGAAGAGCATTACAGAACCGATAATTGGAATAACGAATGAAAATAGTAATTCAAAGAGTTTCTGAGGCTTCTGTGGTGATAAATAAAAAAGAAGTAGCATCAATAGAAGAAGGTCTTTTGGTTCTGTTAGGTATTGTTAACGAAGATACCCAAGACGATATAGATTGGTTGTGTAATAAGATTGTGAATCTTCGCGTATTTCAAGATGAAAATGGTGTGATGAACGAATCGTTATTAGGTGCTGTTGGTGAGATCATAGTAGTAAGTCAATTTACATTACATGCCAGTACCAAAAAAGGCAATAGACCAAGCTACATAAAAGCTGCAAAACCAGATGTAGCCATTCCTTTATATGAAAACTTCGTTGAAACTCTACAAAATAGTTTGGGTAAAACAGTACAAACAGGAGAGTTTGGGGCAGACATGAAAGTACACTTAGTTAATGATGGTCCTGTAACTATAATTATTGATTCAAAAAATAAAGAATAGCATTATAACTTATTGAAAAAATGCAGTTTATCGATTATTAGGTTGCTGTAGGGATTTTAATACATAAAATATTGGATGGGCTAATTTTACTTTTTATATTGTGCTGCCATTCAATTCAGTCAATCAATGCCCTGTATAAAATATATTTCCTCAGCAATATTTCTTTTTTTTGTTATTGCTGGTTTTTCACAATCCGAAGAATTATATAAATCCAACTCAATTCCCGAAGAATTAAAAGCTAAAGCTAATGCAATTGTAAGACTTAATGATGTTAGTATTGATGTAACATCTATAGACGAGCTAAGCATTGTTGAAAAGCGAATAGTTACTGTTTTAAATGAAAAAGGGAACTCTGCTGTTGGTGCCTATGTTGGTTATGATAAGTATAGCAAAATCAAAAAAATTGAAGCTAAAATCTTTAATGAAGAGGGAGAAGAGATAAAAAAATTTAAGAAGAAGGATTTTATTGATAGAAGTGCAGTTGATGGCGGAACCTTATACTCTGATTCTAGGGTATTACTAATGGGATATACACCTGCAACATATCCTTATACTGTTGAATTTTATTGCGAGATAGAATCATCTAACACAGCTGCAATTCCTACATGGAGACCAATAAGCGGATATTATGTTGGTGTACAAAAAGATGTATATAAATTAACAGACAATGTAGGTTTAGGAATGAGATTTAAAGAAAAGAATCTTCAAGATTATACCATTACAAAGAGTAACTCGCCAGAATCCTTAAGCTACACATTAGAAAATGCTCTTCCTATATCTCCAGAAGATTTAAGTCCTTCCTATTACAACTATTACCCACAAGTATTAGTGGCAATGGAAAACTTTTCATTTTATGGAGTAGAAGGAAAAGCAAAAAACTGGTTAGAGTTTGGTGACTGGATGAATGATGCGCTTCTGAAAGGACGAAATACGGTTACAGAAGAGACAAAACAACAAGTTATAGAATTAACAGCCAACCTTAGTGATCCAATAGAAAAAGCAAAAGCTGTTTTTAAATTTGTTCAAGAAAATACCAGATATATTAGTGTGCAAGTAGGTATAGGTGGAGTGCAACCAATACCAGCATTAGAGGTAGACCAACTAAAGTATGGAGATTGTAAAGGGTTAACCAATTATACCAAGTCTTTATTAGAAGTGGTTGGTGTAACATCTTACTACTGTATTGTAGAGGCTGGTGACGAAATAATAGATTTGGAAGATGATTTTGCGTCTTTAGAACAAGGAAATCATATCATTCTTTCTATTCCAACAGATGACGATACGGTTTGGTTAGATTGTACAAGTCAATTACACCCTTTTAATTTTATTGGCGATTTTACAGATAACAGAAATGTATTGGTTGTAAAACCTAATGCCAGTGAGATTGTGAAAACAAAAGTATATTTAGACAGTTTAAACCATCAGTCAACCGAAGCAGACATAAAATTAAATGCTAATGGTAGTTTTACTTCCAAAATTAGTAGAAAGACCAAAGGATTACAATACGATAATAGATTCTATATAGAGCGAAAACCAAATGATAAGGTTGTTGAATATTACAAATATCACTGGAGTTATATTAACAATCTAGAAATTTTAAAGTATAACTTTATTAACAACAAGATTGATGTAGAATTTACCGAAGATATAGAACTGGGAGCAAGTTCTTATGCTACAGTTTCTGGTGAAAGGTTATTATTTAAGCCAAACGTTTTTAATCAAAATTCTTATGTACCTACGAGGTATAGATCTAGAAAAATGCCAATAGATATCTCTAGAGGTTACTTAGATGAAGACACTTTTAAGATAGAAATTCCAAAAGGTTTTGAAGTTGAAGCTTTACCAGAAAATATGACCATAAAAAATAAATTTGGGGAGTACCAGTTTCAGATAAGTAGCTCTGATAATATAATTACTTACAAACGAAGATTATTTATTAAAAAAGGTCAATACCCTAATACGGATTATAAAGATTATAGAGATTTTAGAAAACAAATCTCAAAAGCCGATAACTCTAAAATAGTATTAAAATCAATCAATTAATCATGGTAAAAAACATTAACATTCTATTATTTGTCTTAAGTTTTGTGCAATTCTCATTTTCCCAAGAGATAGAGTTTGGGGAAGTATCTAAAGAGGAATTATCCGAAAAATTTTATGATAAAGATTCTTCAGCAAATGCGGTAATACTATATAAAGAAAGAAGAACATACTATGGCGCTAATGCCTCGTCAGTAGAGTTAGTTACAGAAATCCACGAAAGGATTAAAATCTATAATAAAGAAGGATTTGATAAGGCAACAGTAGCCGTAAATTTATTCAAAACAAGATCAAGCAAAGAAAGAATAAGCAAAATAAAAGCCTATACCTATAATTTGGAAAACAATAAAATTACAGAAACCAAATTAGACAAAAATCAGGTTTTTGAAAGTGATTATAGCTATAACTACAAGCAAGTTAAGTTTACCATGCCAAATATAAAAGAAGGCTCGGTAATAGATATAACCTATAAAATTACATCTCCTTTTACCCTGTCAATAGATGAGGTAAAATTGCAATACGATATTCCAATTAAGCTTATAAATGCTGAAGTGCAGACGCCAGATGGTTATAACTTTAGGACAAAGGCTAAAGGAAGTATTAGCTTTTTTCCAAAACATACTAGAAAAAGATCGCCTGTATTAGATAGAACTATGGATGTGCTAAGTTACACTTTAACAGATGTACCTGCGCTAAAAGACGAAATGTTTGTAGATAACATACATAATTATAGAGCAGGTGTGTTATTTGAATTAATATCTATAGTAACACCAACTATAAATAGATATTATGCTCAAACTTGGGGAGATGTAGCAGAAAATATTGGTAGTGATGATGATTATAAAAACGAATTAGATAAAACCAATTCTTTTGATGATGCTTTAGATGCGTTAATATCAGAGAACCAAACCGAAATGGATAAAATGAAATCCATTTTTAAATACGTAAAGGATAATATCCAATGGAATGGTATAGATGGAAAGTACTTTTACAATGGTATAAGAAAAACCTTAAAAGAGAAAAAAGGAAATGTTGCAGATATTAACCTAACACTAGTAGGAATGCTAAGATATGCTGGTATTAATGCAAACCCGTTAGTTATAAGTACAAAAGAAAATTCGATTCCCTTTTTTCCAACCGTAGACAGATTAAATTATGTTTTGGCTTACGCTGTTATAGGTGAAGAACAATATTTTTTAGATGCTACGGACGAGTTTAGCGACATTAATGTTTTACCGTTAAAAGATTACAATTGGCAAGGTGTTTTTATAGATAACAATAATATGGTATGGAAAAAAGTGGCCATAAAAAAGCCAGAACCAGGTATATCGCAGTATATGATTAATGCCTCTGTGAATGAAGAAGGAGTTTTAGAAGGAAATCTAATGTCTAGATATACAAATCATAAGGCTTACAGCTTCAGAAAAAACTATAAGAATGAAGATATGGATGCCTATCTCACCAATAAAGAAGAATCATTAGAGAATATAGAAATCTCAAACTATAAGGCTCAAAATGCAGACACACATGAAGGTTATGTTTCAGAATCCTATGATTTCTATAAAGAATCTGGTGCAGATATTATCGATGATAAAATATACATCATACCTATGTTGTTTCTAAAGTCTACAGAAAACCCATTTAAGCTAGATAAGAGAGAGTTTCCAATAGATTTTGGGTATCCTATGAAAGAGCGCTATATGGTTAATATAACTATTCCTGAAAATTATGTAGTTGAATCTAGCCCAGAACCTATGATCTTAAAACTACCTGAAGATTTAGGAACGTTTCAGTTTTCACCTAAAATCTTAGGAAATAAAATACAACTCTCTGCCTCATTAGAGCTGAATAAAGCATTGATGGGACCAGAAACTTACGTATATTTAAAAGAGTTTTTTAACCAAATGATTAATAAACAGAAAGAACAAATAGTATTAACAAAAGCTGAGTAATGAACATTAAAAATGCACAACAAGAAGTAGATGATTGGATTAAAGAGCATGGAGTAAGATACTTTAATGAGCTTACTAATATGGCGCAGCTTACTGAAGAGGTTGGTGAAGTAGCTCGCATTATTGCTAGACGTTACGGAGAACAAAGCGAAAAAGAAAGTGATAAGGATAAGGATCTTGGTGAAGAATTAGCTGATGTCGTTTTTGTAGTATTATGTTTAGCGAATCAAACAGGTATAGACTTACAAGCTTCTTTTGACAAGAAAATGGATAAAAAGGCAAAACGGGACCACGATAGGCACCATAATAATGAAAAATTGAAGTAGTTTTGTTTCTGCTTGAGAAGGAAAGTTACATGAATATTCAAATTCTAAAATCATTAATCGCCAATCGCCAATCATCAATTACAATCACAGGGTCTAAAAGTGAGTCTAACCGTTTATTGTTGTTGCAGGCACTTTATCCTAATATTTCTATAGAGAATCTTTCAAACTCAGACGATTCTGTATTAATGCAAAAAGCACTGTCCTCAGAAGATGAGGTAATTGATATTCATCATGCAGGTACAGCCATGCGCTTTTTGACGGCATATTTTTCTATTCAAGAAGGTAGACAGATAACATTAACCGGTTCTACTCGAATGAAAGAACGACCAATAGGTATTCTTGTTGAAGCTCTTAAACAATTAGGAGCAGATATTCAATACGTAGAAAATGAAGGTTTTCCACCACTTAAAATCAAAGGAAAAAAAATAACCAATTCAAAAGTTAGGCTAAAAGCAAATGTAAGTAGTCAGTACATTTCAGCATTATTGCTTATTGCATCAAAATTAGAAAACGGATTAGAGCTTACACTCGAAGGAAAAATAACTTCTGTTCCCTATATAAAAATGACTTTACACTTATTAAATGAAATAGGAGTAGAGACAGTATTTAAAGATAATATCATTACGGTAAAACCAAAAACGACTAAAGTAGAATCGCAAACGTTGGTGGTTGAGTCTGATTGGTCTTCTGCTTCGTATTTTTACAGCATTGTAGCATTAAGTGAACCTGATACAGAAGTAATACTATCATCATATAAAGAAGATTCGCTTCAAGGAGATGCTGTGTTGGCTGAAATATATAAGCAGTTTGGTGTTTCCACAATATTTGAAACCAACACTATAAGACTTAAAAAATCATCAATAATCAATCGTCAATCTCTAATCAATTTAGATTTAGCAAACGCTCCAGATATAGCACAGACTATTGCGGTTACGGCATTCGGGCTAGGCTTAGAATGTTACTTAACGGGTTTACATACCTTAAAAATTAAGGAGACCGATAGATTGGTAGCACTAAAAACAGAGCTAGAAAAATTAGGTGCAGAAGTGGCAATTACCAATGAGTCTTTGCGTCTAAGTAAATCTAATAGCATCACAGAAGGCGTGTCAATAGATACGTATAACGACCATAGAATGGCAATGGCATTTGCACCATTAGGATTAAAAACAACATTGCAAATTAATGATGCAGAAGTAGTGAGTAAATCTTACCCAAAATTTTGGGATGACTTAAGTGCAATAGGCTTCAAAATAAAATAAGTCGCCAATTACTTGACAAGGCCTGTTTTGAGATTGTATATTTGCAACTTCAAAAAAATAAACATTCACAATTGAAATCGACTTGTTTAAATAATGATTTAACATAATACAAATCATTATTTAAACAACAAAGATTCCATTTGACTTTAGAAATCAATAAACATTCACAAATGAAATTATCAAATTTTAATTTTGACCTTCCAGACGAATTATTAGCCGAACATCCTGCAGAACATAGAGATGAATCTAGGTTAATGGTTTTAGACAGAGCTAATCAAACTATCGAACACAAACTTTTTAAAGATATTATCGATTATTTTGATGAAGGTGATGTGATGATAATGAATAATACTAAGGTTTTTCCTGCCAGATTGTATGGTAACAAAGAAAAAACTGGTGCTCGTATTGAGGTTTTCTTACTTAGAGAATTAAATCAAGACCAACGTCTTTGGGATGTTTTAGTAGATCCTGCTCGTAAAATTAGAATTGGTAACAAACTGTACTTTGGTGATGATGAAACTTTAGTGGCAGAGGTTATAGATAATACTACATCTAGAGGACGTACTTTACGTTTCTTATATGATGGCTCGTATAATGACTTTAGAAGAAAATTAACAGAGTTAGGAGAAACACCACTCCCAAAATATATTAAAAGAGGTGTAGAGCCAGAAGACGAAGAGCGTTATCAAACTATATATGCCAAAAGTGAAGGAGCAGTAGCTGCACCAACTGCTGGTTTACACTTTTCTAAGCATTTATTAAAGCGTTTAGAAATTAAGGGTGTTGAGATGGCTGAGGTTACGCTTCATGTTGGCTTAGGTACATTCAACCCTGTTGAGGTAGAGGATCTTTCTAAGCACAAAATGGATAGCGAGGAAATTTTAATTAGCCAAAAAGCAGCAGATACAGTTAACAAAGGAATAGAGAATAAAAAACGTGTTTGCGCTGTAGGTACAACATCTATGCGGACCATAGAAAGTTCTGTGTCTTCTAATGGTAAGTTAAATCCTTATGAAGGTTGGACAAATAAATTTATTTTCCCTCCTTACGATTTTAGTATCGCTAATTGTATGATTACTAATTTCCATACACCAAAATCAACATTATTAATGATGATTTCTGCATTTGCAGGACATGATTTCGTTAAGCGTGCTTAT
The DNA here is from genome assembly GCF_022810765.1 of Winogradskyella sp. MH6. NCBI lineage: Bacteria > Pseudomonadati > Bacteroidota > Flavobacteriia > Flavobacteriales > Flavobacteriaceae > Winogradskyella > Winogradskyella sp. MH6. The sequence goes on from NZ_CP094494.1 coordinate 1,837,356, forward strand.
GAGGAAGCTGTAAAAGAAAAATATAGATTCTACTCTTATGGTGATGCTATGTTAATCATCTAATAAAGGATCTTAAAATAATTTTAAACCTCTACTCGTATTTAATAAAGAGTAGAGGTTTTTTGTTTTAAAAAAAAGAGTGAAGTTGCAAATGACTATTTTTGTACAATATGGATGTGAAAAAGAAAGACATAAGAGCCTTAACTAAAGATCAACTCAGAGATTTTTTTGTAAATCAAGGAGATAAAGCGTTTAGAGGAAACCAGGTATACGAGTGGTTGTGGCAAAAATCGGCTCATAGTTTTGAAGATATGACCAACATATCTTTGCAAACGCGCCAAATGCTAGAAGACAACTTTGTGATTAATCACATACAGGTAGATCAGATGCAGCGCAGTTCTGACGGAACTATAAAAAATGCCGTAAGACTTCATGATGATTTAATTGTAGAATCTGTATTAATACCAACTTCTACACGAACAACAGCTTGTGTGTCTTCTCAGGTTGGGTGTAGTTTAGATTGTAAGTTTTGTGCTACTGCAAGGTTAAAACGTATGCGTAATCTTAATCCAGATGAGATTTATGATCAAGTTGTTGCTATAGATAATGAAAGTAGATTGTATCATGGAAAGCCACTGAGTAATATTGTTTTTATGGGAATGGGAGAGCCGCTTATGAATTATAATAATGTGCTCAAGGCTATTGATAAAATCACATCACCTGAAGGTTTAGGAATGTCTCCAAAGCGAATTGTGGTATCAACATCTGGTGTGCCAAAAATGATAAAGAAAATGGCTGATGAAAATGTGAAATTTAAATTAGCTGTCTCACTACATTCTGCTATAGATGAAGTAAGAACATCTATAATGCCTTTTAATGCAACATTTCCTTTAAAGGATTTAAGAGAGGCACTTGAGTATTGGTATTCAAAAACAAAAAACAGAATTACTTACGAATACGTGGTGTGGAAAGGAATAAATGATAAACGAAAAGATGTAGATGCCTTAGTAGAATTCTGCAAGTTTGCACCTAGTAAAGTTAATCTTATTGAATACAACCCTATTGATGATGGTGAGTTTCAACAAGCAGATTCTAAGGCTTTAGATATGTATGTTAATATTTTAGAAGCTAATAATATTACAGTAACCGTAAGACGAAGCAGAGGCAAGGACATTGATGCTGCTTGTGGTCAATTAGCAAATAAAAAATAAAGCATAAAAAAAAGCGGCTAATGCCGCTTTTTTGTGAAGTTTTATATGCCTTTTAGTTTTTTACAAACTTAATAGTTTTAGAACCTCCATCTGCGTATACTTTAGCTAAGTATACACCATCGTTTAATGATGCGATATTAATAACCTCTCTAGTGCTAGATAAAGGCTTAGAAATCACATTTTGACCTAAGATTGAATAAATCTCAATACTAGTCATTTGTAAATTAGAAGATTCTAAAGTTAGAGTTTCTAAATCTTTACTATAAGAATAAGTGAAATCATTACTTTCAAAATCATTAAGACCTAAAGTTTCATTTACATCAATACTAAAAAGAGTAAGAATTGCACTTGTAGCTTGAGGTGTAGTTGCGTGGATACCTATGTAAAAAGTACCATCAGCGGTAGGAGTATAAGTTGCAGTACTTGTGTAAGCATTAGGTAAAAGATCTGCAACACCAGCACCAGCTTGGGTAATACCGCTGTAAGTGCCAACTACTGTCTGAGTTGTAGCTGCAGAAGAAGGACTGTCTAACACTACAATATCAAATGATTCGCTACCAGTTACTGGGTTATTAAAAACATTGTATACTACTGTTACATCATAGTCTGCATTTGCTACACCGTTAATAGCCATAGGTAAGAATAACCAATCGTCTTTAGCAACAGTTGGATCTGGTGGGAAAATAAGAGCAACAGGGTCATTTACAGTATCTCCGTCAAAATCATTACCATTATTGTATCCCCAAGAAGTAGTGTCGGCATTTGCATCTTCTATAGAATAACAAGAAGTGAAAGCATTTTGATTAGCAAAATCTTCTGAGTATGGTAAGCCATATGTTGAGCAATCATAAGCTGTTGTAAAACCAATTGGACCAACTTGGTTACTATCTCCATTGCCACCAGAACAGTTTGCAGTAATATAAAATTCATAGTCTGTATCAGGTGCTAAACTAGTAAATTCATAACTAGTAGCTGCAAGGTCATTAACCATTGTTCCTAATCCTGGTAAGAAACCTGCTACTCCATATTCTATGTCAAATACAGTTCCACCACCATTAGGATCAGTCCAAGCAATATCTACACTTGTTGTCGTAATTCCATTAGGACCTAAAACAAAAGAGTTTGGATCAAAGCATGAAGGTAATGCCGTAAAATCAACATTATCTAATCCCCATGCATCTCCATCATTACCTTCCATAACAAATGCAACATATATGCTGCTCCCTACGTAGGCAGATAAATCAACATTCCATGGTTGAAAAGCACCACCATTTGTATCTAATTCATCTATTGTTAGAAGTATATCTGTGAAACCTGCTATGTTAGTTTGACTAGCGTCAGTAGACACTCTAACAGTAACTTCTGATCCATAATCAGGTGCGTTAAAGTCAGTCATATCAAAAGTAAGAAGATTATTAGAGCTAGTAATAGCTACTTGTGGAGTTACAATCCAATCCTCAGCGGTTTGACCTGCTGCTACAGCTTCCCAAATTACAAAAGCATAATTATCAGTATCATTTATTTGCCAAGATTGAACTGTTCCCAAACCGTTGGCTCCTGGGAAAATAGCCCATCCTGCAGGAATAGAAGCGCTTCCATCAAAACTCTCTGGGAATTGAGCATGACTAATGGCACTAAAGCAAAGTGTTAAAATTAATAGAGTAATTTTTTTCATAAAGTTTGTTTTTAGATTAATTGTCTAAAGTTACAAATATTTGCGTAGCTACCATGTTAAATTTACATTATTCAATTTTTAGCGATAAAAAGAGGCTTTATTTGTAATTTTGCAAAGTTTTATATGCGTTTATGAAGATAACCGAACAAATTAAGCAACCAATTGCATACGAGATGGAGCTTTTTGAACAGAAGTTTCAGCTGTCTATGGCAAGTAAGGTGGCTTTACTTAACAGAATTACACATTATATAGTTAATCGCAAAGGCAAACAAATGCGACCTATGTTTGTATTTTTGGTTGCTAAGATGTTGAATAACGGTGAGGTTAGTGAACGCACCTACAGAGGAGCTTCGGTTATAGAATTGATTCATACCGCAACCTTAGTACACGATGATGTTGTAGATGATAGCAACAGGCGTAGAGGTTTCTTTTCAATAAATGCACTTTGGAAAAATAAAATAGCAGTTTTAATTGGCGATTATTTGCTTTCGAAAGGATTGTTGCTTTCAATAGATAACAATGACTTTGATTTGTTAAAGATTATATCTGTAGCAGTGCGCGAAATGAGTGAAGGTGAATTGTTGCAGATTGAAAAAGCCAGACAACTTGATATTACCGAAGATGTGTATTACGACATTATTCGCCAGAAAACAGCAACCTTAATTGCGGCATGCTGTAGTTTGGGAGCAGCATCAGTAAAACCCAACTCAGATGAAGTGGAAACGATGCGTAAGTTTGGGGAACTTATTGGTATGGCATTTCAAATAAAAGATGATTTGTTTGATTATGGCGAAGAAAAAATTGGTAAACCAACAGGTATAGATATTAAAGAACAGAAAATGACCTTGCCTTTAATTCATGTTCTTAACAACTGCACAAAAAAAGAAAAATCCTGGTTAATCAATTCTGTAAAAAACCACAACAAGGATAAAATCCGCGTTAAAGAAGTTATTGCGTTTGTAAAATCTAATGGTGGATTAGATTACGCTATTTCAAAAATGAAAGACTTTCAGCAAGAAGCCTTAAAACTACTTAGTAATTATCCTGAATCTCCCTATAAAGCTTCATTAGAGCTTATGGTTAACTATGTAATTGATAGAAAAAAATAATTTTTAAAACCCTAAAAATCAATAGGTTGAAATTGTTTTAAAAAATAGTTTACTTTCCAGACAACCATTAGCAAGATATTTGCGTCTATACAAATAGAAGAGCAACCGTAACCAGCAATATGAAAGTTATTCAGCTTCATAAAAACGAAACAAAGCTTATACAAAGAGCCGCGAAAAACAATCGCGAAGCACAACATGTGCTGTATGAGTTGCACGCTCCAAAAATGTTAAGTGTATGTAGATACTACATTAAGGATGTGCATAAGGCTGAAGAGGCAATGTTGAACGGTTTTTTTAAAGTCTTTAAATATATAAAGACGTTTAAAAATGAAGGTAGTTTTGAAGGTTGGGTAAGACGTATTATGATAAGAGAGGCGATTTCTTTTTTAAGACAGCAAAAGCATATTGAGTTTGCAACCGAAGATGATTATTTAGAGCAAGATTATACCAATAATATTAATACCAATATTGAGGTTGCTCAGATTCAGCAGTTAATAGATGGTTTGCCAGAAGGCTACAAAATGGTGTTTGTAATGTACGCTATAGAAGGCTACAAACATTACGAAATAGCAGAATTATTGAATATTTCAGAAGGTACATCAAAGTCGCAATTGTTTAAAGCCAGACAAATGCTTCAAACAAAAATAAAAGAACTAAACAACAGCAGTTATGGCACCAATTAAATTTGAAGAACAACTAAAAGACAAGCTAGAAAAACGCAGCTTGCAACCGTCGGCAGAGAGTTGGGCAAAACTGTCTGAGCGTCTAGATGCTGACGAAAAGAAATCTAAAAATCCGTGGTTTTGGTGGATGGGAATTGCTGCAGCAGTTATAATTACATTAACCATTGTGATGCAAACTTTAGGAACTAATAATACTGAAGACATCATGCCACAAGTTGTAGAACAAGACGCTAAAGAAGACACAAACAAAGTTGAAAAATCTCCAGTAATTGATACTAAGTCCATTGAATTAGCATCAGAAAATAATGAAGCAGAAAGCAGTTCTGAAAAAGAAGACAACAAAAACAAGCCAGAAATCATTAACTATAAATCGGTTACTAAGAGTGATAAAAACACACAGTTAGCAGTTGACCAAAGAGTAGATGAAATCAATACTAAAGACATTAGTAATACTAAAAACGAACAGAAAGCAATCATTGAAAAAGCTACTATAGATAAGGCTGTGGTTGAACAAGCTATAAAAGATTTAAATACAGAAAAGACAACAGTTACAGACAGAGAAGTTGACTCGCTTTTAAAAGTAGCAAACAAAGAACTTTTTAAAGACAAATTACAAAAAGAAGCAAGTAGAACTGTAGACGCAAAGTCCTTATTAGAAGATGTAGAAGACGAAATGGGACAATCCTTTAGGACCAAAGTTTACGAAGTGCTTAAAGATGGATACCAAACTGTGAAAACAGCAGTAGCTCAGCGCAATGACTAAGTATCTTGAGGAAAAATTAGAATCAAATTAAACAATTATAAATCATCAAAAAACGAACAGTTATGAACACAATTACACGATTAGTAGTATATGCCATTATATCGGTAACCTTTGCTACAACTCACGCACAAGAAAAAGCAGTAGACAGCTTAAAAAAGACTTCAGTAGACTACAAAATTGAGGCTCTTGAAACTCTTAAAACTAAGATTGAAAAAGAAGAAAGAGAATTCTTAAAGCAAGAAATAGAATCTATTAATGAGCGCTTAGATGCCAAACAAATTACTGCAGCAGAAGCCGAAGAATTAAAGAAAGAAGCCGCAGAAAAGAGAGCTGCAAATATTGAAAATAGATTAGCAATTGTAGATAACAAAATTGAACTCTTAAAAAGAAATGATTCGGTGTACTCTGTAGATGATGATGAGTCTTTTATTTTTAGAATTGGAGGTGACAATGATGACTTTGGGGACGAATTCATTTACTTTGGAAAGAAAAATAGAGTACATAAACCGCGTAAATACGACAGACGTACTACAAGCGATATAGTGTTTGCAATTGGGTTCAACAATGCCATAATAGAAGGTCAAGATTTCAACGATTCTCCATATAAGTTAGGTGGTTCTGGTTTTATAGAGTTGGGTTATGCCTGGAAAACAAGAATTTTTGACAATACAAATTTCTGGAGATTAAAGTACGGTTTCTCATTTCAGTGGAATAAGTTTGATATTAAAGACAACCAATACTTTGTTAATACAGATGGTGATGTAACGTTACAAGAATTTCCGGTAGAGTTAAACAAAGCAAAGTTTAGAACCACAAACTTGGTGTTTCCTGTACATCTAGAATTTGGACCATCTAAAAAGATTGAAAAAGAAGATTATTTTAGGTACTCTACACGAAATAAATTTAAAATAGGTCTAGGAGGTTACGCAGGTCTTAACATTGGTAGCATGCAAAAGCTAAAATATAAAGAAGACGGTAACCGTATAAAAGATAAACAACGTGGTGGTTTTGAAGTTAATGAGTTTGTGTATGGATTAAGTGGTTATTTGGCTTGGGGAGATACAGCCCTTTATGTAAAGTATGATCTTAATCCACTTTTTAAAGATCAAACATTTGACCAAAATAACATATCAGTAGGTTTAAGATTTGATATGGATTAAAAACAATTTTTCATCAATCAATTTTTGAGTTTTTAAAAGCCCTAATCTAGAAATGGATTAGGGTTTTTTCTTATTGTTTTTTAATTTAACTTTTACAAGAATTTCAGCCGTAATAAGCTATACATGTTATTACCTAAAGTATTTTACTGTTCAAATAGATTTGGTATTGATATTAAATTCATTTTTATTTTTTCTTTAATTAGGTCAAATTTCAAAGTGACTAATTCAGCGTCATTATATTTTCCAAAATCTTTAAGTTCTTTTGTGAAAATTGATATAGCACGTGTTGTAGATTTATTAGTATTAAATTCGCTAGGTTCTAATAAAACCTCTGTTGTAGCCAACACGACACAATGGAAAAATAATTTGTCCCAAAAATCTGCTTTATTTTCTTTTAAGGTCAAGTACAAATTCTCTAATTCTATTTCCGTATTTAAGGAGAAGTAATTTATAATCGATGTAGTAATTAAGTCCGATTTTTTCCTTATGTTTTTAATTTTAATTCTATTTATAAAATTGTTATTCAAAAGGCTATAATTGTTTTGATACGAACTTATATTTCTGTAGCAAAACTCCATAAGCTTTTCGCCTGATATGTTATTCCAAATCATATTTATTATATCAATTTTAAGGTTCACAAGGAGTCCTTTTATATTTTAGGTAACTTGTTACACATCAATAAATATAATCATTATCCTGTCTCATTCTCGGGATAAGAGAAGTTTTTGCTTCGCTTCATCAAAATCTATCAAATAACTTTTCAACACAAATTTCTAAAACAAATAGATTATCTTAATTTTACACACTTGTCATTCCTGCGTGTCACACATAGCTGTCAGGCTGAGCCTGTCGAAGCCTTGTCGAAGTGTTTTTTTGCAGTATGGCATTTATAAATTTAAAAAATTAAAGAGATTCTTGCTGAAGTTTATCTTGAGCAGTGTCGAAAGACAGGAAGTTGTATGATTTCACAAAACACCATATCACAAGTTTTTGAAACTGCTCGCGTAGAGGAGGTCATTGGCGATTTTGTGCAGCTAAAAAAAGCTGGTAGCAACTTTAAAGGGCTCAGTCCGTTTAGTGAAGAGCGTACGCCAAGTTTTATGGTATCTCCTGTAAAGCAAATCTGGAAAGATTTTTCAACAGGCAAGGGTGGGAATGCCATTACCTTTTTAATGGAGCATGAGCATTTTACCTATCCAGAGGCTATACGTTACTTAGCTAAAAAGTACAATATAGAGATTGAGGAAACTGAGCGTACAGACGAGGAAAAGGAACAAGCCAATGCCAAAGAAAGTTTGTATTTGGTAAGTGAGTATGCTAATGAGTATTTTCAAAAAGTATTACAAAAAACAGACCAAGGGCAAGCCATTGGTAAAAGTTATTTTAAAGAACGTGGTTTTACCGAAGATACCATTAAAAAGTTTCAACTTGGTTACTCGCTAGATGAGTGGCAAGCCTTTACGAACGATGCTTTGGGTAAAGGTTACAAACTAGAGTTCTTAGAAAAAACAGGACTCACCATTGTTAAGGACGAAAGACGTTTCGATAGGTTTAAAGGTCGCGTTATGTTCCCTATTCATAGTATGAGTGGGAGAGTGCTTGGTTTTGGTGGCAGGATTTTAACCAACGATAAAAAAGCAGCAAAGTATCTCAATTCACCAGAGAGCGATATTTATCATAAAAGTAAGGTGCTTTATGGTTTGTTTTTTGCTAAGAAAACCATAGCAAAAGAAGACAATTGCTTTTTGGTAGAAGGCTATACAGATGTTATTCAGTTTTACCAAACTGGTGTAAAAAATGTAGTGTCTTCTTCTGGTACAGCATTAACCTCTGAGCAAATTCGACTCATTAATAGGCTTACTAATAATATTACAGTGCTTTTTGATGGTGATGCGGCAGGTATAAGAGCCTCTATTCGCGGTATAGATTTAATTTTGGAACAAGGTATGAATGTGAAGGTCTGCACCTTTCCAGATGGAGAAGATCCAGACAGTTTTGCAAAGTCTAATACCTTAGAAGAGCTTACCGAATATCTCAATGAAAATGCTAAGGATTTTATTCAGTTTAAAGCATCACTTTTAGTTAAAGAAGCGAACAACGATCCTATTAAAAAAGCGGAAACCATAAGAGATATTGTTAATAGCATTGCTAAAATTCCTGATGCTATTAAGCGCGAAATTTATATTAGAGAATGTGCCTCTATCATGGATATTAGCGAAAATGTATTGTTTAGTACATTGGCGCAAATCAATAAGAAAGAGTTTCAAGAGGCAAATAAGCAACACAAACAAGAACAGAGAGCTTTTGATGTTGTAAAGAGTGAACAGCAAAAGAAACCAAAGATTGATGTTCAGTATGAATTAGAACGAAAGATTATTGAAATCTTAATGCTTTATGGAGATAGAACCGAGCAGTTTGAAGACCTAATCTTAAAGGAAGATGAGGTGTCTGGCGATTTAATTTTAGAGCCAGCTATCCATGAGGCACGTGTGTTTGAAAAAATATATTTAGACCTTCAAGAAGACGAAATGATGTTTTCTAATGAAAAGTTTAAAGCGTTGTATTATTCTATCATCGATAGATTAAACCAAGATGAAAATTTTTCAACCAAAAATTTTATCAATCAATTAGACCAAGAATCTGCTACCGAAGTTACTAGTATTTTAATGGAGGATGAAAAATACAACCTACACGATTGGCAACGAAATCATATTATACCAAAAGAAAAGGAACATTCGATTTCCCAGTTGGTAAGCCAAACAATCTTGAGTTTGCGCTGTTATCTTATAGACCAAAAAGTAGCGGAATATAAAAACGAAACCTTAAGAGAAAACGTAGATACGCGTTCGGTAATGGAAGACGTAAAAGATTATCTAGGTCTTAAAATGCTTTTGTCTCGTAAACTTGGTAAAGTTATTGGCGGCTAATTATGTTAAGTTATGATGCTTTGCCTGATGAATTAAATCTACAATATTATTCACATTAAGCTTTTTAAAAAGTCTGGCTTTGTAAGTGCTTACTGTTTTTTCATTAATATCAAGCTCTTCCGCAATTTCCTTGTTTTTACGACCTATTGATAAAAGTTTTAAAACCTCAACCTCTCTAGTAGATAGCTTTTTAAACATTCTGCTTTTACTCTTACGAGTATCTTCGTAACGTAAATGTTTATCCATTTTTTCACTCAGAGACACTTCACCACCATGTATTTTTCTAACAGCAGCTTCTATGGCTTCTACATCGGCAGTTTTGTTTAAGTAACCAGAGGCTCCGGCTTTGAGCGTACTAATGGCATAGATTTCTTCAGGTTGATGGCTAAACATCAATACATTAACCGATTTATTTTCTTTTTTAATAGCTCTAAGAGCTGTAATGCCATTAAGTTCAGGCAAGTCAATTTCAGATATAATAACATCAACTTCATGACGTCTTACAAATTCAAAAATTTCTATACCGCTACTTAGTTTACCTACAACTTTTAAATCGGGTTTACTGTTTAAGAACAATTCTAAGCCTGTTCTTACGATAGGGTGATTGTCAACAATCAAAATACGTATCATGACAATTGATTTTGGTTTGGTTAGGGTTAATCAGTTGTTATAACAATAATACTAAGTCAAGATTCTCGTGGAGATTTGCTTAGTAAAGGTAATCAAAAAATAAGCAGAATAAGCAATTTATTCGATAAAGTGTAAAAATTATCTTAAATTTTTAGGGATTTCACAAATAGGGATTGGTATCATTTTATGCTGATTTCTAGTGTTGTAACTTGTAAAAATGTTAAAAACTTCCCTTTGTCTTCCTGTAAAGTCGTCAGCGGTTTTTCCTTCGTCTTTCATCTTCATAGCCCATTCTAATTCTGGATAAGTAGCACCAATTTGGTCTTCATCTGTTCTGTCGTCTCCCCAAAGACCATCTGTGGGAGCTGCATCGATGATTTCTTGATTAACGTCTAAATAACGTGCTATTTCATAAACTTCACTCTTTAGCAAATCTGCTATAGGGCTAAGATCAACGCCTCCATCTCCGTATTTAGTGAAAAAACCTACACCAAAATCTTCGACCTTATTTCCTGTGCCTGCAACTAGATACTTTTTTAAAGCTGCAAAATAATATAACGTCGACATTCTTAATCGTGCTCTTGTATTTGCTAGAGACATAAATCGACTTTCTTCATCTTGTACACTTGGAAGTTCTTCCAAAAGCTGATCAAAAACAGGAGTCAAGTTAACCTGTGTCATGCTTACATTAGGGTGTTTTTCTTTTAACCAGTTAATGTGGTTAAGCGCTCTGCTTACTTGAGACTGAGCTTGGTGAATTGGCATTTCTAAACAAAGTAAATCTAGACCTGTCATGGCGCAAAGTGTAGATGTTACAGCAGAGTCTATTCCTCCTGAAACTCCAATAACAAACCCTTCCATTTTAGCGTTTGTGGCATAGTCTTTTAACCAATTTACAATATGATTTACAACCTTTTCTGTTTGCATAATGTTTACAATTTAAAACAAAGAAACGTACCTTTGCACAACAAAAATAAAGGAAACGTGTTAGGATTAAAAATGTTTCGTAAAATGTCATTAAGAATTTTCGTTTTGTTAATGTTGAGTTTGGTTTTTGTGTCTTGTAATGAGGACTCTAAAGCTGAAGAAGAAATTTCAAAAATTGAAGTAGACTTTGTAGTTGAGCGTTTTGATAAAGCCTATGCAGAAGCAAAACCTGCTGACTTGCCAAAATTAAAACAGGCTTATCCGTTTTTGTTTTCTAAGCATGTACCAGATTCAGTTTGGATTGATAGAATCAACGATACGCTACAAGATCAATTGCTAAAGGAGGTAGGTAAGGTGTATCCTGATTTTAAAGAAGTAAAAGAGGATTTCAAAAAATTGTTTCAGCATCTAAAATATTATGATAAAACTTTTGATGTGCCAAGAGTGGTGACTTTAACAAATGATGTGGATTATAGAAACAAAACCATTGTTACAGATTCTCTATTGCTTATTGCATTAGATAATTTTCTAGGTGAAGACCATGAGTTTTATCAAAATATACCAAGGTATTTGGCTAAGAATATGCAGAAGGATCAAATTATACCAGAAGTTTCAGAAGCTTATGCGAAGAAATATACTTATCAATCTAACAGAAGAACACTTCTGGATGAAATGATTTATTATGGAAAGTTACTCTATTTTAAGGATGTTATGATTCCTTTTAAATCTGATGCAGAAAAGATTGGTTATACAGAGCAAGAATTAAAATGGGCAGAAGCCAATGAGAGCCAAATCTGGAGTTATTTTATTGAAAAAGAACTGCTCTTTAGCACAGATAATAAATTGCCAAGTCGTTTTATAGCAGAGGCTCCTTATTCTAAGTTTTATCTAGAATTAGATAACGAATCTCCTGGACGATTAGGGCAGTATATAGGTTGGCAAATTGTGAGAGCCTATGCCAACACTACAAATGAAAATGTGTTAAGCATTTTAGAACAAGAACCCGAAGAAATTTTTAACAAAGCAAAATTTAAACCAAAGAAATAATGTCTAAAACCATAACCTCTAAAATAGAATTAAACGTAGAACTCGACGAAAATCGAGTGCCAGAAAAATTGAATTGGTCCGCCCAAGATGGAGGAGTGAAAAATGAAGAAGCCAAAGCTATTATGTTGTCTGTTTGGGATAGTAATGCACAAGAAACTTTAAAAATAGATTTGTGGACTAAAGATATGCCAGTTGATGAAATGAAACAGTTTTTCCATCAGACTTTGGTTACTATGAGCGATACGTTTCTGCGCGCTACTCAAGATGAGAAAATGACAGCTACTATGAGAGATTTCTGTGATTATTTTGCTGAAAAATTAGAACTAAAAAAATAGCGGTCAAAATTTAACTGCCTTCGTCAGATTTGTAAAAAGGGTTAGTATTAAAGCAATCGGATTCCTTTATGGTAGCATAATCAGGATTTCGTCTTTTGAAACGTAAGAATTTTGCGGTGTCATAAACTTCCCATATTGTTAGTTTGTTATGCTTTCCGGTTTTAGATTGTAGGTCTATTTTGTGCTGAGCAATCATTTCATCAACAACTTGTTTGTCTCCTATACGCATTTTTTTGCTAGAACTGTGGCCCTTGTTGATGTATTTTACTATCCAATAAAACCTCACAGGTTTTGTTAAGGGTTCGTTCAATACTTCTTCAGTTTTATGATTTGAGATTGATTTGCCTTCAGACTTATTTTGATAGGTTGATTGACTAAAAATGCTGTTTTGTTCGTTGGCTTCTGTTTCGGTTATTTTAATAGTTTCAGTTTCACCTTCAATATTCTCATGTCTTAAAAGTGTTATTATAATTAACTTATCGTTCACTTTTACTTCAGTAACAAATCTACCAACCGGAATATCGGTTAAAGGTATTTTTGTATCAAGACTGTTTACTATATATGCTTTTTGGAAATCGGTATTAAAAATTTCAACTTTATCAATAGTGCGTTCACCTTTTAAAATTAAAGTGTCACCAGTCTTGTTTAAGCTGTGGTGCAGTTCGTTAGCCCTATAATTAATGTTTTTTAATAAGGTTGATTTTTGACTATGAATAACTGATGTCAAAAACAAGAGGAGCATGGTTAATAGTCTTGTCATTTTATGTAGGTTGTTTTTGGGGAAACAATAGGTATTTGTCTAAATACTTGTAGTAAAGATAGATTCTAGTCTTCGGTTATTAATATTCTTAGGCTGTATGGTGTTTTTTTAAGTTGAAAAGCTTATGGTTTCGATATAAGTTTTAAAAAATCGTTGTAGGTAACGTACATAATAAACAATTAATACATAGATAAGAATTTGGTAATCTGATATAATAAAAAGCAGTTTATTTTTGTAATGCTATTAATCATTGCTGAAACATTAGTTAGGCCTTCACAAGAGAAGGAAACTAGTGTTTTTTTATTTATTGAGTAATTCTAACCATAAAAAGCAGAATGAACTGATTATTCTTTAAATTAGCATATGCGAAAAATCTTATTCGGTGTAATAATAACTTTAATAGTACTTTTTACCTTCAAATATTGTGGTGACAAAAAGGAAGAGCAAATAATTTTAAAAGAAAACTCAGCCTTAATCCAAGAACAACTAAAAAATGTTAGTAAGCTCGTGGTGACCGAAGGTCATTTTAGCGAGGTGTTTTCTTATGAAAATTCGAAGCTTATTTTTGGGGACTTATTTGAAGCAGAAAAGAAAGCATTGGTTGTGGTAAATGCAGACGTAGCTGTATCTTACGATTTGTCTAAACTTCAATATAATGTAGACGAAACCACAAAAACGCTTCAAATATTAAGTATTCCAGAGGAAGAAATAAAAATAAGTCCAGATTTTGAATACTATGATATTCAGGCAGATTACCTCAATCCTTTTGAGGCCAAAGATTATAACGACATTAAAAAAACGGTAAGACAACAATTAATGAAGAAGATTGAGGCTTCAGATTTAAAGTCTAATGCGCAAAACAGATTACTTAGCGAGCTTTCTAAATTCTTTATTCTTACCAATTCTTTAGGTTGGAAACTAAAGTACAACGAAACACCAGTTGAGTCAGTAGATGCTTTAAAATCAATGGATATAAAGTTTTGAAGAATAGCATAGAAACTAGAAAGGAAGAAATTATCAGAGTGGCTGCAAAGCTTTTTAAAGAAAAAGGCTATAGTGCGGTAACAATGCGCGATCTGGCATCTGCTATGGGTATAAAAGCAGCGAGTCTTTATAACCATATCAACTCTAAGCAGCAAATCTTAAAAGAGATAATTATCTCATTGGCAGAAGAATTTACTCAAGGCTTACAGGATATCCAAAAATCTAACAAATCAAATATAGATAAGCTCAAAGACATTGTTAAGTTGCATGTTAATATAACCTCTCAAAACACCTATGGTATGGCGTCTCTTAACAACGATTGGATGCATCTCGAAGAGAAATTAGAGTATTATCTTCAGTTGCGTTCTAATTATGAGGATGAGTTTAGGAATATTATTGTTCAAGGTGTTCATAGTGAAGAAATAATAAATGATAATGTAGAGATAATTCTCTTTTCAATGTTATCAACCTTGCGGTCTTTGTATCTATGGATTCCTAAAAAAGAAGACTTAAATCCAGAAGAACTCTCACAACAGTTAAGTCAGGTATTAATTAACGGTATTAACAAAAAAATCGATTAATTTTTGTAAATTTGTCAAGCAAACTAACAAGTGTTAGTTTTTTTTTAGTTTGCATTTCGAAATCGTTTTCGGGTTGAAACTAAATAGTAATAAAAGTGATAGATAATTACTCTTAACGAATGGCAGATTTTCATAAATTAAGAATAAAAGACCTTTATAAGGAGACAAAAGACACTTCGGTAGTAACTTTTGATGTTCCTAAAGTGTTGGAAGAAGACTTCAAATTCTCACAAGGCCAACATTTAACGCTCAAAACTTTAATAAACGGTGAAGATGTACGTCGTTCTTACTCACTATGCTCAAGTCCGTTTGATAACGAATGGAAAGTTGCTGTAAAAGAAATTCCAGGAGGAAAATTTTCAACCTTCGTAAATTCAACATTAAAAATTGGTGATGAGTTAGAGGTAATGCCTCCAAGTGGGACTTTTGGTGTAAAATGTAATGCTGAAAATGCTAAGAACTATCTGTTTTTTGCAGCAGGAAGTGGTATAACACCTATTCTATCCATGATAAAAGCGCATTTAGCTTCAGAACCGAATTCTACTTGCAAATTATTCTATGTGAATAAAACAGCAAAATCCATTATCTTTAAGGAAGAGTTAGAACAGTTAAGAAACACGTATTTCGGAAGGTTGGAAATTTATTATTTCTTAACCAAAGAAAAACGAGACATCGAACTATTTAATGGACGTTTTGATGATGATAAGATGAAAGTGCTCACCAAAACATTTATTGATATTCCAGATACTAGTGAAGTGTTTTTGTGCGGTCCAGAAGATATGGTGAATTACGTTAGCAACTATCTGGCTGAAGCAGGTTTACCAAAAGAATTAATTCATTTTGAATTATTTGTAAAAGGCTTAACCGAAGAAGATAAAAAACGTGTAGAACGACTGTCTGAACAAAAAATCGATGGAGTCGAAGTTATCATTATAGATGGAGGAAAGGAATTTTGTTTCACTATGCAAAAGGACGATGATAATATTTTAGATGGTGCTTTAACAGCTGGTGCAGATTTGCCATTTGCATGCAAAGGAGGCGTTTGCAGTACGTGTAAATGTCAGGTTATGGAAGGTGAAGTTGAAATGAAAATCAACTATGCACTAGAGGATGATGAGGTTGCGCAAAACTATGTGTTAAGCTGCCAAGCGGTCCCAACTACTAAAAAAGTAGTGGTCGATTTCGATGTGTAAATATAATTTGTCATTCCGCACTTGATGCGGAATCCACTAAACACTAAAAACTATTCACTAAATACTAAATTATGAGTGAAGAACAAATAAAAAATCTAGAAGTAGAATTTGAAGCACGCATTGCACGTGATGAGAAAATAGAACCTAAAGACTGGATGCCAGAAAAATATCGCCAAACGCATATTAGGCAAATCAGTCAGCATGCGCATTCCGAAATCGTTGGGATGTTGCCAGAGGGTAACTGGATTACTCGTGCGCCTTCATTGCGTCGCAAAGTAGCCTTATTGGCTAAAGTACAAGACGAGGCTGGTCACGGATTATATTTATACAGTGCCTGTGAAACATTAGGGATCTCTCGCGACGAATTATACGAACAATTACATTCTGGTAAAGCAAAATATTCTTCTATTTTCAATTACCCAACAGTAACTTGGGCAGATATGGGAGCTATTGGTTGGTTGGTAGATGGTGCAGCTATTATCAATCAAGTACCGCTTTGTAACACCTCTTTTGGACCTTATGCTAGAGCAATGGTGCGTGTGTGTAAAGAAGAAAGTTTTCATCAGCGTCAAGGCTATGAAATCATGTTGAAGTTATGTGAAGGTACGCCAGAACAAAAGGAACTTGCTCAAGATGCGCTTAACCGTTGGTGGTGGCCAAGTTTAATGATGTTTGGTCCAACAGATGCAGAATCTACACATACAGAACAAAGCATGAAGTGGAAGCTAAAACGTAAAACTAATGACGAGTTACGTCAACAGTTTATAGACCAAACGGTGCCACAAGCTGAAATTTTAGGATTAACAATTCCAGATCCAGATTTAAAATGGAATGAGGAGCGTCAAAGCTATGACTTCGGTGAAATTAATTGGGATGAGTTTTGGCAAGTTGTCAAAGGTCACGGTCCAATGAACAAAGAACGAATGAAAGCTAGAGTAGGAGCATGGGAACGTGGAGAATGGGTTCGTGATGCAGCGATGGCTCATGCAGAAAAACAACAAGAAAGAAAAAACAAACAAGTAGTATAATCAGAAGGTTAGACTCGAGAAATGAGAAATAAGAAAAGTACTCAGATAAAGTCTAACATCTAACATCTAATATCTAATGTCTAATAAAAAAAACTGGCCACTTTGGGAGGTCTTCGTAAGAAGTAAAAACGGATTAGAACACCGTCATTTTGGAAGCCTTCACGCAGCAGATGCAGAAATGGCTTTAGAAAATGCAAGAGACGTTTACACAAGACGAAACGAAGGCGTAAGCATTTGGGTTGTAGAAAGTAAACATATTACAGCATCTAACCCAGAGCATAATGGCGAATTATTTGAGCCTGCACAAGATAAAGTATACCGTCACCCAACATTTTATGATTTACCAGACGAGGTAAAGCATATGTAAAATGACAAAGTTTGTCATCCTGAACTTGTTTCAGGATATTGTAAATATAAAGTAAACGTCACTTCGAGTGATTCTGATAAAAATCGGAATTGTATCGAGAAGTAATTAAAAAAAATCCACTTTCGTGGACGTTCACTATGAAAAACAAAAACCTATATAACTACATCCTTGGCATCGCAGATAATAGCCTCATTCTGGGGCAGCGATTAGGAGAACTTTGCGGTCACGGACCAAGTTTAGAAACGGATATCGCTTGCACCAATATGTCACTAGATTTATTAGGGCAAGTGCGTAGTTATTATCAATATGCGGCGAAGATTGCAGGTGATGGTAGAACAGAAGATGATATTGCAATGCTTCGTAAAGAACGCGAATATTTCAATGTTTTATTGGTAGAACAGCCAAATACTGATTTTGGGTACACAATGGCAAGACAATTCTTATTCGATGTGTATCATTTTTTAATGCTGACCGAATTAGAAAAAAGTACCGATTTAAACTTATCTGCAATTGCAAAAAAATCCATCAAAGAAGTGAGTTACCACAAACGTTTCTCATCTGATTGGATTAAGCGATTAGGAGATGGTACCGAAGAAAGTCATAGCCGTATTCAAACCGCAATAAATGATTTATGGACCTATACAGATGAATTATTCCATCAAACCGAAGCTGATAAAGCTATGATTGCTGAAGGTGTTGGAGTAGATGTTACTAAATTGAAAGACGCTTATTACGAAGAGGTAAATGCAGTTTTAGAAGAAGCAACGTTAAGCGTTCCAGAAAGTAAATATTTTCAAAAAGGTGGAAAGCAAGGCATTCATACTGAACACATGGGTTACTTGCTAGCAGAATTACAATACATGCAACGTACCTATCCAAATATGGAATGGTAACAAATTCTTGATGTGTCATCCTGAACTTGATTCAAGATGCCATTCGTCACTTCGAGTGATTTGTGAAGAATGAACAAATTGTATCGAGAAGTATTTTAGTGAAAATTCCTGTTTTTAGGAAAAATAATGATAACAACAGAGCAACATATCAATCCAAAACTGGTCTCAATTCTAGAGTCTATATCAGATCCAGAAATCCCAGTATTATCCATTATGGATATGGGGGTTGTACGTTCTGCGGTTATCGAAAACAACCTTGTGAAAATCGAAATCACGCCAACATACAGCGGCTGTCCTGCAATGGATGTTATCGGAGACGATATCAAACGTGCTATGCAAAAAGCAGGTTATACAGCCGAAGTAGATTTGATTTTACATCCAGCCTGGACAACCGATTGGATTACACCAAGAGGTAGAAAAGCTTTGGAAGATTACGGAATCGCAGCACCATTAGATGCTGAGTCTGATAAATCAGTGTTGTTAGAAGGAAAAAAATTAGTGAAGTGTCCGCAATGCGGAAGCACAAATACAAAAATGATAAGTCAATTTGGTTCTACAGCCTGCAAAGCACAATTTCAGTGTGAGGACTGCCAAGAACCCTTTGATTATTTTAAATGTTTGAAATGAAGGGATTACGAACAACAATATATAAAGTTGCAAGTTTAAAAGATGCTAAAGAATGGTATTCCAAAGCATTTAAAACACAACCGTATTTTGATGAGCCCTTTTATGTGGGCTTTAATATTGGTGGTTACGAATTAGGATTGTTGCCAGACGAATCTCAAAAAGGTGACAATGTTCTATCATATTGGGGCGTAGAAAATATTCAAGAAGCTTATCAAGAGTTAATCAGCTTAGGAGCTGCTGAACACGAAGCACCTCATGATGTAGGAGAGGATATTATGGTGGCAACGGTTAAAGATCCTTGGGAAAATATCATAGGAATTATTTATAATCCACATTTCAAATTACCTTAAAATATGAGTTCGATTCAATCGAAAATAGAGAATAACATTGCTTGGCTTCATTTAAATAGACCAGAAGTCTTTAACAGCTTCAACCGTGAAATGGCATTAAAACTTCAATCAGTTTTAGATGACTGCGAAAGCAATCCAGAAGTAAGAGCAATTGTTTTAACTGGAAACGGAAAAGCGTTTTGTGCAGGTCAAGACTTAAAAGAAGTTACAAGTCCGGAACTAAATCCAGGATTTAAGAAAATTCTAGAGGAACATTACAACCCAATAATTACTAGAATTAGAAACATTAAGAAACCAGTTATTGGTGCTGTAAATGGTGTAGCGGCAGGAGCAGGAGCTAATATTGCGTTGGCTTGTGATATCGTCGTGGCACACGAAAAAGTAAGCTTCATTCAAGCCTTTAGTTTAATTGGTTTGATACCTGATAGCGCAGGAACGTTCTTTTTACCACGATTAATAGGCTTTCAAAAAGCATCAGCTTTAGCAATGTTAGGAGATAAGGTTTCAGCCGATGAAGCAGAAAAAATAGGAATGATTTACAAAGTTTTGCCCTTAGAAAGTTTTGAAGAGGAAGTAAATAAACTGGCCTTAAAACTCGCTAATATGCCAACATTAGCTTTAGGGAAAATTAAGGAAGCTTTCAATCAATCGTTAACCAATGATTTAGAAAGTCAACTAGCATTAGAGTCAAAATTACAAATAGAAGCAGCTCAAACCGAAGATTACGAAGAAGGCGTTTCGGCTTTTGTAGAAAAACGTAAACCAACTTTTAAAGGAAAATAACTTAGGTCTGTCATCCTGAACTTGATTCAGGATCTCACCAATCATGAACAAAGAACTTCTCATACAAACCCACCAAAGAATAAAACCATTTATTCACAGAACACCTGTGCTAACATCACAATTAATAGATGATATAGCAGGTTGTAAAGTGTTTTTTAAATGCGAAAACTTTCAGAAAATGGGAGCCTTTAAAATGAGAGGTGCATCAAATGCTATTTTATCACTTTCAGATAAAGAAAGACAAAACGGAGTCGTAACTCATTCTTCAGGTAATTTTGCTCAAGCTGTTTCATTAGCAGCTAAGAAAATAGGTGTTAAGGCATATATCGTAATGCCAGAAAATGCGCCACAAGCTAAAAAGAATGGTGTTAAAACCTATGGTGGTGAAATTATAGAATGTGAGTCGACAGCTGAAGCTAGAGAATTTACGGCGAATAAAATTCAAAAAGAAACTAAAGCGTCGTTTCTACATCCATCCAATCAGGATGAAGTGATATTTGGTAATGCTACAGCAGCTATGGAGTTGTTAGAAGAGCAGCCTAATCTTGATGTAATTATAGCACCAGTTGGAGGTGGTGGATTATTGGCAGGTACAGCTTTGGCTGTTAATCAGTTTGCTCCGAATTGTAAAGTTATAGGTGCAGAACCTATGGAAGTAGACGATGCTTATCGCTCATTAAAATCGGGAAAGATTAAAAAAAATGAAAGTACGAATACCATTGCAGACGGATTAAAAACGTATCTGGGTGATCGGAATTTTCCAATCATTAAAGCTTTGGTGAATAAAATTATCAGAGTTGAGGAACAAGAAATTAAAGAGGCCATGCAACTCATTTGGGAACGAATGAAAATAGTTGTAGAACCATCAAGCGCAGTAGCTTTTGCTGCTGTTTTGAAGAATAAAGAAGAATTTAAAAATAAGAACGTCGGAATTATCATTTCTGGCGGAAATGTAGATTTGGCAAATCTTCCATTTTGATGTATGATGTTAAGAGGACTTTTTAAAGATAAATATTTATATGTAAAGCTTTGGAGGAATGAAGCACAAGTCATAGACGTTGTAAATGGAGTAAGTTTAAGAGAGAAATCAAATATTGAGTTTTCAAATGACAGATTGTTAATAGCCAATTTTTATGAGGCAATAACATTTTTGAAGAATTTAATCCATAAAATAAAAAAAGATTATAGAGTTAAAAGATATAATTCAATACTTGTTCACCCAATGGAATTTATTGAAGGAGGTATATCCGAAGTAGAATTACAAATTTTTTTAGAGGTATTTGAAAGTGTTGGAGGAAAAGTCGTAAAAGTTTGGGACGGAGAGGAATTAGATAGAGGACAAGTGATTGAAAAATTAAAGAATAAAAGTTTATGAACGTAGGAATAATCGGTTCAGGAACAATGGGAAGTGGCATCGCTCAAGTAGCGGCTACTGCTGGTTGTTCTGTGAAATTATACGATACCAACCAAGAAGCTTTAGATAAGGCTAAAGCGAGTCTTGAAAAAATATTAAGTAGACTCATAGAAAAAGGTCGAATAGATACTGAAGAAAAGAAAAGAATTCAATCAAATATCATTTATGTCGATAGCTTAAAAGCGTTAGCAGATTCAAATCTAACGATTGAAGCCATTGTTGAAAATTTGGATATTAAAAAGAAGGTTTTTTCAGAATTGGAAAGCTATGTTTTGGAAGATTGCATTATCGCTTCTAACACCTCTAGTTTATCAATAGCTTCAATAGCATCATCGTTACAAAAACCAGAGCGTTGTATAGGGATTCACTTTTTCAACCCAGCACCATTAATGAAATTGGTTGAGGTGATTCCAGCAGTACAAACGTCAAAAGGAGTTTTAGATAAGTCTGTTGAAACCATAAAAAATTGGAAGAAAACAGTAGCTGTTGCTAAAGATACGCCAGGTTTCATAGTGAATCGTGTGGCACGACCATTTTACGGTGAAGCCTTACGTATTTACGAAGAAGGTATTGCCGATTTTGCTACTATCGATTACAGTTTAAAATCGCTTGGTGGTTTTAGAATGGGACCATTCGAGCTAATGGATTTCATTGGTAATGATGTCAATTACACGGTAACAGAAACTGTATTTACGGCCTTTTATTTCGACCCAAGATACAAACCAAGTTTTACACAAAAACGCTTAAGTGAAGCAGGGTATTTAGGAAGAAAATCAGGAAAGGGCTATTATGATTATTCTGAAGGTGATGTAAAACAAGAACCAAAAGAAGATAGCGAATTGTCACAAACCATTTTCGATCGTGTCTTAGTAATGCTCATCAACGAAGCCGCAGACGCCTTGTTTTTAAATGTTGCCTCTGCTGAAGACATAGACAATGCTATGACCAAAGGTGTTAATTACCCAAAAGGCTTATTGGCTTGGGCAGATGAAAAAGGAATGGATTGGTGTGTTTCAAAACTAGATGAATTGTACAATGAGTATCATGAAGACCGTTACCGTTGTAGTCCGTTGTTGAGAAAAATGAATAAGGAAAATAAAACGTTCTTTTAATGCAAGGAGATAAAATTCCACATAAAATGTTAGGTCAAGACGCTTTTAGTACTTGGCTAGGTATCGAAATTTTAGAATGCGAAATAGGTCGTTGCCGTGTTGCCATGACTGTTAGAAAAGAGATGTTGAATAGTATGGGAAAAGCTCATGGAGGCATCAGTTATGCTTTAGCAGATACCGCTTTTGGTTTTGCAGCAAATACGCATGGGAAATTTGCAGTTTCCATAGAAACAAGTATTAACCACATTGAAGCTATAGAAGAAGGCGACTATTTAGTTGCAGAATCAGTTATAGAAACTGTAAAAAACAGATTAGGATTTAATATTGTAGAAGTCAAAAGAGGAGATGAATTAGTAGCTTTATTTAAAGGTGTTGTTTATCGGACTCAAAAAGATTGGAGATGAAACAGTTGTTATTCATATTTATTATTGTATCTCTGAACGTATATGGGCAAAAAGCTCGTAAAGTTGGGTATAATGTAAAAGTTGTAGAAGAGTATACGGTCGAAAATTACAAATTACCCGATTCAATACTGTTTTTTTCGGGAGGTAAAGGTGAAATTGAATATAACTATAGACTTTTCTTTAAAAAATTAAAGAAAAAAATGAACAAGATTGTCAAGTATGTAGATTCAGAATTTGATGATAATATTGATTTTTCGCAATCAATTAAATCATTTGAAGATATAGATTATGACTCACTTAATTTTAAACAAAGATATGTTTGTGTTTTCAGTCTTGGTGATGTTGAAAGGAATAAGAGTAAATTAAACATTGAAGAGGGAAAATCAAGAAGTATGTTAACGTGGAACTACTCATTTTATATGATGTTATTAGACACAGATAACGATAAAGTTTTAATAAAGCGGAAATTCAAAGTAACTAGTTCTGAATTAATTTATAAGAACAATAGTAGTTTGTTAAAGGCAATCAAAAATGAACTTAACCCAGAATAATGAAAGAAGCATATATAATAGACGGAATTAGAACACCAATAGGAAATTACAAAGGCACATTGTCAGCTGTACGTACAGATGATTTGGGTGCTTTAGTTATAAAAGAAATTGTAAAACGAAACCCAAACATCCCAAAAGAGGCTTATGACGATGTTATTTTGGGTTGTGCTAACCAAGCAGGTGAAGATAACCGTAATGTCGCTAGAATGGCATCGCTTTTGGCAGGCTTACCGTTTTCGGTACCTGGTGAGACCGTAAATAGATTGTGTAGCTCAGGTTTATCAGCTATAATTCATGCTAATAGAGCAATAAAAGCTGGTGATGGAGATCTTTTTATATCAGGTGGTGTGGAAAATATGACACGCGGACCTTATGTTATAGCAAAACCATCCAGCGCATTTGGTACCGATGCTAAAATGTACGACAGTAGTTTTGGATGGAGATTTGTAAATCCAAAAATGCACGAAATGTATGGTACGGACGGAATGGGAGTCACTGCTGAAAATCTTGTAGAGAAATATAATATTTCACGAGAAGACCAAGATGAATTCGCTTACTGGAGTCAAATGAAAGCATCTAAAGCACAAGAAAACGGTCGTTTGGATAGGGAAATTATTCCTGTTGAAATACCACAGCGTAAAAAAGATCCAATCATTTTTTCAAAAGATGAATTTGTAAAACCAACAACGACAAAAGAAATATTAGGAAAACTTCGACCTGCTTTCAAAAAAGAAGGTGGTAGCGTAACAGCAGGAAATTCATCAGGATTAAATGATGGAGCTGCGGCAACAATTATTGCTTCAGAAGATGCGGTTAAAAAATATAATCTAAAACCATTAGCACGAATAGTAAGTTCTGCAGTGGTTGGTGTAGAACCAAGAATTATGGGTATAGGTCCTGTAGAAGCGTCCAACAAAGCTTTGGCTAAAGCAGGTCTAATAATGGATGATATTGATATCATTGAACTAAATGAGGCTTTTGCAGCTCAAGCTTTAGCATGTACCAGAGCTTGGGGATTAGATGATAATGATCCTAGAATTAACCCTAATGGAGGCTCAATTGCTATTGGTCATCCACTAGGAGTTACAGGAGCAAGAATTGCCTATTCAGCGGCTTTAGAATTAAAAGAACAGAATAAAAAATATGCATTAGTAACAATGTGTGTTGGTGTCGGTCAAGGTTATGCCGCAGTGATTGAATGTGTAAATAATTAAAGATTTGTCATTCCGCAGTTGATGCGGAATCTACCATAAAGTTTCAAGTATGAACAAAATACAACACTACGTCCAAGGACAATGGACCACAGGAAAAGAAGAAGGAGCACCAATTTACGATGCCATTACAGGTGAGCATTTTACAAATTGGGCTGTTGAAGGATTAGATATTCCTGAAATTCTTAATTACGGTCGTACAAAAGGAGGAGAAGTTCTACGTAAAATGACCTTTCAAGAGCGTGGTAATATGCTCAAGAAATTAGCACTTTACCTTACCAAGCGTAAAGAACAATTTTACGATTTGAGTTATAGAACAGGTGCAACTAGAGTTGATAGTTGGATTGATATTGAAGGTGGTTTCGGTAATTTGTTTGCCAACGCTTCACTACGAAAATTATTTCCCAATCAACCATTTCATGTTGAAGGTGATCCGATAGATTTATCTCGTGGTGGACGCTTTATGGCGCATCATATCATGGTGCCTAAAAAAGGTGTTGCAGTTCATATCAATGCGTTTAATTTCCCAGTTTGGGGCATGTTAGAAAAATGTGCGGTTAATTGGATGGCAGGTGTGCCAGCAGTGGTTTTGCCAGCTCCATCATCGTCATATTTAGCTGAAGCTGTAGCAAGAGAAATTATCAATTCTGGTATTTTACCAGAAGGAGCTCTTCAAATTATAAACGGAACCGTAAAAACTGTTTTAGACACGGTTGAATCTCAAGATGTGGTGACTTTTACTGGCTCGGCAGCAACAGGTAGATTGTTAAAAGCTCATCCAAGATTGATTGAAGAATCTGTACCTTTTACTATGGAAGCCGATTCGTTAAACGCTTCAATTTTGGGTGAAGATGCTGTTCCGGGAACACCTGAGTTTGATTTGTTCATCAAAGAAGTTAGAAATGAAATGACCGTAAAAGCAGGTCAAAAATGTACAGCGATTAGAAGAATTATTGTTCCTGAAAATTTAGTTGAAGATGTTCAAATTGCATTAGCAAAAGAACTCGATAAAGTTACCATTGGTGACCCAAGACTTAAAGAAGTACGAATGGGCGCATTGGTAAGTAAGCAACAAGTTGAAGCCGTTAAAAGTTCTATTGCAGATATCAGCAAAGAAGCTGAAATGGTTTATGGCAATTTAGATAATATTGAAACCATTGGTGCGGATGCTAATAAAGGTGCATTCATCAGTCCAGTGGTGTTTAGAACTGATGATCCTTTCCAGAATAATGTTGTTCACGAGCGCGAAGCATTTGGACCAGTAAGTACCATTATGCCTTACAAGTCAATGGACGAAGCTGTGCAATTAGCACAAATGGGTAAAGGCTCGTTAGTGTCTTCTATAGCAACTTATGATGATAACATCGCAACGGATTATGTGATAAATGCAGCGAGTCATCACGGAAGAATATTGGTGATTAATCGCGAAATGGCAAAACAAAGTACTGGTCACGGTTCGCCATTGCCTTACTTGGTTCACGGAGGTCCAGGGCGTGCTGGAGGTGGAGAAGAAATGGGTGGAATGCGAGGTATTAAACACTATTTGCAACGTACAGCCATTCAGGGAACACCATCAACCATTACTGAAATTACTGGCATTTATCAGCAAAATGCAAAATATAAGGAAGCCGAAGACCATCCGTTTAAGTACCATTGGGAAGATATTCAACCAGGAATGTCTTTAAAAACACACAAGCGTACACTTACGGATTCCGACATTCAAAATTTTGCGAATTTAACTTGGGACCATTTTTACGCACATACAGATATTACATCTTTAGATGGTAGTATTTTTGAAAAACGAACAGCTCACGGTTATTTTATAATTTCGGCAGCAGCTGGTTTGTTTGTGTATCCTAATAAAGGTCCTGTAGCAGCAAATTACGGTTTGGATTCTATCCGATTTTTAAGACCGTTATACCACAATGATACCATTTATGTACGTTTAACCTGCAAGGAAAAAGTAGATAGAGATGTGTCGTCAACCGAGCATCCAAGTGGTATTGTAAAATGGCACGTTGAGGTTTTTGATGCTAATTTTGAAAACCGTCCAGAAAGTCAAAAAACAGACAAAGATAGTCCGTTGGTTGCAGTGGCTACCATTTTAACAATGGTTCAGAAAAAACAAGAAACATTTGTTGAAATGACTGAAGAGAAAATCAACGAATGCTTATCAAAGTTGAATGCGGATGCCAAACCAAAATGGGGCATTATGACGCCTCAACATATGATTGAGCATTTAGAGTATACTTATAAAATTGCGTCTGGCGAAATTCAAGATTTTGAAATTGCCACACCTGAAAAGATTTTAGACAAGGTGCACGCAAGCTTGTATAACTATAAAAAGTTTCCACAAAACTCTCAATTTCCACAGTTAGAAAAAGACACGCTAGACGATTTAAAACATCAAGATTTAGAAACAGCGATTGAGAAGTTTAAGGAACAACGCAAAAAATACATCGAGTTTTTCAAGGAAAATCCAGATGCTAAATTGAAGAATTTAGTGTTTGGAGTGTTGAATCGTTACGAATCTTACTTACTCGAAAGAAAACATTTAAACCATCATTTTGAACAATTTGGATTAATATAATTATGTCAGAACAACAACCATACGTAAAACAAACCATAGAAAACCAAGTAGGATACATCGAATTTTTTCATCCTGCGCATAACTCATTACCAGGAAATATTCTAGCTGAATTAGCACAAACCATTACTGATGCTGGTAATAATGACGACATTAAAGTTATTGTTCTTAAAAGTGGAGGCGACAGAACGTTTTGTGCAGGAGCAAGTTTTAACGAACTAATCAATATCAATGACGAAGCTACGGGAAAAGTGTTTTTTTCAGGATTTGCTAACGTGATTAATGCGATGCGAAAATGTCCAAAATTCATTATTGGTCGCGTGCAAGGAAAAACTGTTGGAGGTGGAGTAGGAGTTGCGTCGGCAACCGATTATTGTATGGCAACAAAATTTGCAGCTATTAAATTAAGTGAACTAAATGTTGGTATCGGTCCGTTTGTGGTTGGTCCAGCAGTAGAGCGCAAGTTAGGATTAAGCGGAATGTCACAAATCGCCATTGATGCCAATACATTTTATCCAGCAGAATGGGCAAAACAAAAAGGCTTATTTACACAAGTGTTTGAAACTACAGAAGCATTAGACGAAGCCGTAAAAACCTTTGCCGAAAATCTTTGCAATTACAATCCAGAAGCTATGAAAGAAATGAAAACAATCTTCTGGCAAGGTACCGAAGATTGGGATACGCTTCTAGCCGAAAGAGCAGCCATTAGTGGTCGTTTGGTATTGAGTGATTTTACAAAAGAAACATTAAATCGATTTAAATAGTGATTTACGAATTTCAAGGTTATATACCAGTCGTTCACGAAAGCAGTTTCGTTCATCCATTGGCAACGGTTACAGGTAATGTCATCATTGGCAAAAACTGCTATATTGGTCCAGGTGCAGCCATTCGTGGAGATTGGGGACAAATTATTTTAGAGGATGGTGTTAATGTGCAAGAAAATTGTACGGTTCATATGTTTCCAGGTAAATCCATTGTCTTAAAGGAAAGTGCACACGTTGGTCACGGAGCCATCATTCACGGAGCTAATTTAGGTCGAAATTGCCTAATTGGTATGAATTCGGTGATTATGGATGATGCTGAAATAGGCTATGAAAGTATTGTCGGAGCAATGGCCTTTGTTAAAGCCGAAACTAAAATTCCACCTCGCAGTTTGGTGGTTGGTAATCCAGCAAAAGTTGTAAAGCAAGTGAGTGATGATATGATTGAATGGAAAACCAAAGGGACAAAATTATATCAACAATTGCCAAAAGATTGTCAAGAAACCTTGAAGGAAGTCGAACCACTTCGTGAAGTGCCAAAAGATAGAATTGTACAAGAAAATACGTATGCTACATTACGTGATTTTATGAAAAAAATAAACTAACAAACGCTAGTTAATAAGAATGTCAAAATTCGAACTAAAAATGCCCAAAATGGGTGAAAGTATAACCGAAGGAACCATAATTAATTGGTTGGTTAATGAAGGGGATACCTTTGAAGAAGGTGATATAATTTTAGAGGTTGCTACCGATAAAGTTGATAATGAAGTACCAGCTCCAGCTTCTGGAACTATGGTTGAAACCAAGTTTCAAGCTAAAGATGTTGTTAAGGTTGGTGAAGTTATTGCCATATTAGAAGTTGAGGTATCGAGTTCGAAGTCGCAACCAAAAAAAGAAGTTGTCGGGTCGAGTGCAGTCGATATGTCTCAAAAGAAAACTAAAAAGAATCGTACAATTGCATCAAGTACAGTTGAGAAACCTAGCTCAAATTCATTTTCGGTTAATAATACAAACACGTTCTTTTCACCGCTAATCATTTCCATAGCCAAAGAACATCACATCAGTTTTGAGGAATTAGCAAGGATACCAGCAACCGGAAAAGGAGGACGATTAAGAAAAAGTGATGTATTTAACTATATTGAAGATGGTAGACCTTACAAGTTTGCACAGCCTGTAGTACAAGATCCAACAGCATATCGTATTCCGCAATTAGAGTTTGATAAAGGCAAGGGCAAAATCATAGAAATGGATCGTATGCGCCAAATGATTGCCGATCATATGGTGTATTCCAAGCATACGTCGCCTCACGTTACCGCTTATGTTGAAGCTGACTTAACCAATATGGTAAACTGGCGAAACGAAAATAAGGTTGCGTTTCAAGAAAAATATGGTGAAAAACTAACCTTTACACCATTGTTTGTTGAGGCTGTGGCTAAAGCTGTTAAAGATTTTCCAAATATCAATGCTTCAGTAGATGGTAATAATATCATTGTAAAAGAAGATATTAATATAGGTATGGCAACCGCTTTACCAAATGGAAATTTAATTGTTCCTGTAGTGAAAAATGCAGATAATAAAGATTTAAAAACATTAGCGGCAAACGTTAATGAATTGGCAAATAAAGCTAGAGAAAACAAGTTGGCAGGTGACGATATTAAGGGAAGTACATTTACAATTTCTAATGTTGGAACGTTTGGTAGCGTAATGGGAACACCAATTATCAACCAACCAGAAGTTGCCATTTTAGCCTTGGGAATTATTAAAAAAAGGCCAGAAGTCATAGAAACCGAATCAGGAGATGAAATCGCTATTAGAAGTATGATGTATTTGTCATTATCCTTTGATCATCGTGTCGTGGATGGTTTCCTAGGTGGAAGCTTTGTTCGTCGTGTAGCTGATTATTTTGAACAATTTGATACCAATAGAAAAATATAATTAACTGTCATCCTGAACTTGTTTCAGGATCTCATCAATTTAAAGTTATGTCTTACAACATATCCATCCAAAAAGTAGAAAAATCAAAAGTTGAAAACATCGATTTCAACAACATACCATTAGGAACTGTATTCACCGATCACATATTCATTTGTGATTATGAAAATGGCGAGTGGACCAACCCAAGAATTCAACCTATGGGATTAATACCAACGCATCCAGCAGCTATGGCTTTACATTACGGACAAGCCATTTTTGAGGGTATGAAAGCAACGGTTGATGCTGAAGGTAATCCGATGCTTTTTAGGGCAGATGAAAATGCAAAACGTATGAACTTTAGTGCAGACCGTATGGGAATGCCAAATATATCTAGTGATTTATTTGTTGAAGGTTTGAAACAATTGGTTGACTTAGAGCGCAACTGGATTCCACCAATGGATGGTAGTGCGTTGTATTTAAGACCGTTTATGTATGCCGATGAGCCTTTTATTGGTATGCGTGCGGCAACCCACTATAAATTCATAATCATGGCATCGCCTGCTGGGCCATTTTTTAGTAAGCGAATTAAACTTTGGGCTGAAAAGAAATTTATAAGAGCCGCTCAAGGTGGAACAGGTGAAGCCAAAGCAGCGGGAAATTATGCTGCAGCAATACGTCCAACCGAATTGGCAAAAGCAAAAGGTTACGATCAGGTGTTGTGGTTAGATGCAGTAGAACATAAGTATATTCAAGAAGTAGGAACGATGAATATCTTCTTTAAAATTGAAGATAAATTCATCACACCAGAATTGGATGGTTGTGTCTTAGATGGTATCACAAGGAAAAGTGTGATTAGTCTTTTAAAAGATCAAGGATTTGAAGTTGAAGAACGAAAAATAACAATTGATGAAATAAAAGAGGCTTCTAAAAATGGTACTTTAAAAGAAGCTTTTGGTACAGGAACTGCTGTGGGTATTGCTTACATAGAAAGTGTTGGTTTTGGTGACGAAGAAATTTTTGTTTCAAAAGATAGTCCTGTTGGTCTTGAAATCAATCAAAGATTGAATGATATTAAAACAGGAAAGATTGAAGATAAATTTGGTTGGATTACCAAAGTCGAAAAAGAATTAGCATAGAATTTATTTTGAAATGAATTGTCCCCTTGAGGGGACTTTAGGGGTGTGAGAAAAGAATACGTATAATTAAAGAGATTCCTGCTTTCGTGGGAAATAGTTATGAATAAAGACATATTAAAAAAAGGATTTTCAAATTTATGCACAGCCAAAGCAATGGCAGAATTGTATGAAGAAAACTTCAAACAAGTTTCAAAATACGTTCATGCTACATCAAGAGGTCATGAAGCTATTCAGACCGCTATAGGTATGCAATTGTTACCGCAAGATTATGCATTTCCGTATTACAGAGACGATGCGATGTTGTTGGCTTTTGGATTGCAGCCTTATGATTTAATGTTGCAGTTGTTGGCAAAAAAAGATGATCCTTTTTCTGGAGGAAGAACATACTATTCGCATCCGAGTTTAAAAGATGCTGATAAGCCTAAAATTCCACACCAATCCTCAGCAACAGGTATGCAAGCTATTCCTGCAACAGGAGTCGCAATGGGTTTGCAATATTTGGAAAAACAGGGACTTCAAAATTCAAATGTCATTCTGGAGGATAGTGAAGAATTGCAATTAAACCCAATCACTGTTTGTAGTTTAGGCGATGCATCAGTCACCGAAGGCGAAATTGCGGAAGCCTTTCAAATGGCAGCTTTAAAGCAAATGCCAATTCTATATTTGGTGCAGGACAACGGTTGGGATATTTCGGCAAATGAAGCAGAAACCAGAGCGCAAAGTGCTTTTGAATATGCGCAAGGTTTTCACGGATTAGAAGCCATTTCTATAGACGGAGCTAATTTTATTGAAAGCTACGAAGCTTTAGAAAAAGTTATAAAAACAATTCGTGAAGAGCGTCGTCCATTTTTGGTTCATGCCAAAGTACCGTTGTTAAATCACCATACTTCTGGTGTGCGAATGGAATGGTATAGAGATGATTTGGAAGAAGCAAAATCACGTGACCCTTATCCAGTTATTAAACAACAATTATTGGATAATGGGTTTTCAGAAAAGGAAATTTCAGAAATAGAAAAAGAGGTTAAAGAAAAAGTGCTATCTGATTTTGAAAAAGCACAAAAAGCAGAAGACCCAAAACCTGAAGATTTATTTACGCACGATTTTGCACCAACTCCAATTACCGAGGAAAAAGGTGAACGTTCACCAGAAGGTGCTGAAAAAGTGGTGATGGTAGATTGCGCTTTATTTGCTGTTGAAGAATTAATGAAAGAGCATCCAGAATGTTTGCTTTACGGTCAAGATGTAGGTGGACGACTTGGAGGTGTTTTTCGTGAGGCAGCGACTTTAGCGCAGAAATTTGGTGATGACAGAGTTTTCAATACACCAATTCAAGAAGCTTTTATTGTAGGTTCAACCGTTGGGATGAGTGCAGTAGGACTTAAGCCAATTGTTGAGGTTCAGTTTGCCGATTACATCTGGCCAGGACTCAATCAATTATTTACCGAAGTAAGCCGTAGTTGTTATTTAAGTAACGGAAAATGGGCTGTAAGTATGATTTTGCGTGTGCCAATTGGTGCTTATGGTAGTGGTGGACCTTACCATTCGTCTTCAGTAGAAAGTGTGGTGACCAATATTCGAGGTATAAAAATAGCTTATCCAAGTAATGGAGCAGATTTAAAAGGCTTAATGAAAGCAGCGTATCACGATCCAAATCCAGTAGTAATTTTAGAACACAAAGGCTTGTATTGGTCTAAGGTTCCGGGAACGCAAGGCGCAACTTCTGTAGAACCTGCCGAAGATTACGTATTACCTTTTGGAAAAGCTTGGTTGTTACAGGAAATCTGGAAGCAAGACGATGTAGAAACGTGTACCATTGTAACTTATGGAATGGGTGTGCATTGGGCAATGAATGCTTCAGGAGAATTGGGTTTAAAAGACCAAATAGAAGTTATAGATTTGAGAACACTTTATCCTTTAGATGAAGCAACCATAATGAAGTCGGTTAAGAAAACAGGTAAATGCTTAGTAGTAACCGAAGAGCCAAGTAATAATAGTTTTGCGAGAGCCTTATCTGGAAAAATTCAAGAAGAATGCT
The DNA here is from genome assembly GCF_022810765.1 of Winogradskyella sp. MH6. Taxonomy (NCBI): domain Bacteria; kingdom Pseudomonadati; phylum Bacteroidota; class Flavobacteriia; order Flavobacteriales; family Flavobacteriaceae; genus Winogradskyella; species Winogradskyella sp. MH6. The sequence continues at coordinate 1,870,514 of NZ_CP094494.1, forward strand.
TTAAATATTTGGATGCACCAGTAATGACAATTGGTAGTGAAAATATGCCTGCGATTCCATTGAATTCCACATTAGAGCAAACCATGATTCCTTCTATTGAAAAAGTGAAAGCTAAAATTGAAATGTTATTAGATTATTAAATAAAAAAAGCCTATCATTTTTGATAGGCTTTTTCATAAAAAGATTTTAAGTATACTTATATAACTTTTACATTAACTGCATTTAATCCTTTTTTTCCTTCTGTTAAATCGAATTCTACATTGTCACCTTCTCTAACCTCATCAACTAAACCAGAAATGTGTACAAAATGCTCTTTGCTGTTTCCTTCTTCTGTTATGAATCCAAAACCTTTAGAGTCATTAAAAAATTTTACTGTACCAGTACTCATATTAAAATATATTAAATTAAGTGACGAAGGTAGTCTAATTAATTGATTATCAATTAATTTTATTGATTTAATTTCGTTTTTAATTTTAAAGACCTAAGCCTTAGGTCTTAGCACTTATCTTTTTATAAATCGTATTCCGAAAGCGGTTTAGTAAACTCTTCAGGATTAGCTGCTAAATAATAACGAGGATCATTAATATCTTCAACAATCACCTCTTTAAACTTAGGGCTCGCTTTATACATTAAGGCTTTACAGTCTTCGCTAAGATGTTTTAGTTTTAAGCTCTTTCCTGCAGCTTCATATTTATTTACCAAATTGAAAATAGCTTCCATAGCAGAATGGTCACTAACGCGAGATTCAACAAAATCTATTTCTACATTTTCTGGGTCATTTTTTACATCAAACTTAGAGTTAAAACTCTGAATAGATCCGAAGAATAAAGGTCCCCAAATTTCATAAGTTTTAGTGCCATCTGGTTGTATGCGTTTACGTGCTCTAATCATTGTAGCACTTTTCCATGCAAATACTAATGCAGAAATAATTACACCAGCTATAACGGCAACCGCTAAATCTTTCCAGACTGTAATTGCAGAAACTGCAATTAGCACAATAGCATCAGAAATTGGGATTTTACGAATAATTCTAAAGCTAGACCAAGCAAACGTACCGATAACCACCATAAACATTACACCAACAAGTGCAGCGATTGGAATTTGCTCAATCAATGGTGCAGCAAATAGAATAAAACCTAATAATGCCATTGCTGCAAATGCACCAGACAATCGACCGCGACCACCAGAATCTACGTTGATGATGGATTGACCAATCATAGCACAACCACCCATTCCACCGAATAAGCCATTCAACATATTGGCACTTCCTTGAGCAATACACTCGCGATTTCCATTTCCTCTGGTTTCAGTGATTTCATCAACAAGGTTTAAGGTCATTAGAGATTCTATTAAACCTACAGCAGCCAATATAAACGCTGTTGAAATAATCATATCCCAATGTCCAGCAAGTGTTCCGAATAATCCAAAAATCTGATCTTGAAATGTTGGAAGACCACCTTCTAAACCTTTACCACCACCTTCAGCAATAAAAGAGCCAACAGTACTCATTTCAATTCCACCAAAAATAGTAATGCAAGCTACGACGATAATGGCAACTAAAGCAGCTGGAATTTTCTTGGTAAGTTTAGGAAGTCCGTACATAATTCCCATAGTCAATCCAATAAAGCCCATCATTTTCCAAAAGGCAGCATTTGAGAATAATGCAGAAAACCATTCAGAAGTATTTCCTAAAAACGAAATATCTTGTGGTACAGCATTAGGGAATAATTTTAATTGTGATAAGAATATGACTATAGCCAAACCATTAACAAAGCCCATCATTACAGGATGTGGAATAAGTCTTACGAATTTTCCGAGTTTAAAAACACCTGCTAAAATTTGAATACCACCAACTAATAATAGGGTGATAAATAACCATTGAAGCCCAAGGTTGTCGATAGGTGTATCTAGGTTCAGTCCAACTTCATTTCCTTTTTGAATGAGGTGCACCATAACCACTGCCATTGCACCTGTTGCACCAGAAATCATTCCTGGTCTTCCACCGAACAACGCGGTAACAATTCCCATCATAAAAGCACCATATAATCCAACCAATGGATCTACACCAGCAACAAAGGCAAATGCAACAGCTTCTGGAACCAATGCCAAAGCAACGGTAAGGCCTGATAAAATATCGTCTTTAGGGTTTTGAGTAAAATTCTTTCTTGTAGTTTGACCTAAAATCATAACATTTTCATTTTGAAGTCGGCAAAGATAGAATATTTAAAATAATAGGAGGTTTGGGAATTGTAAACAAAAAAAGCACTGATGACTCAGTGCTTTGTGTTATTTGCTTAAATTCTATTATTTAGAAGGTGGAAATTGTTCTAAAGTTTTAGCAACAAATTCTTTGATTCTGGCTTCTTTCTTGTCAACATTATTAGTTACCAGATATCCAGTTCCAGAACCTTGCCAGATTAATTCCTTTTTATTGGCATCAATAAAATCTATGAAAAGCATGCCTTCAGTAGACGTAGAAACGTTACTTCTTCCCCAGCCAGGATTCCAGCCCCAACCCCAACGATTGTAGCCTCCCCAGCCCCAAGCTCCATAGCCCCAAGCGTTGTTGTAAACATCAACACGTTGATTGGATTTGGTAAAGATACTTACTAGCATATCTGGATTTTCAGATTTAGTCATACCTTTCGCCATCAATTCGGCTTCAATAGCTCTTAGGATTCTTCTTTTGTCGATATCACTTATTTCTGCTTTATCAATACCTGGTTTAAAAAACGCAAAGGTTTTGTATTGGTCAAAATTAGCCTCTCTGTCATAGTCGGCTGCAACTCTTACAGAGCTACAAGACGATAGAAGAATGGCTAAAACTAAAATCGGAGTAAATTTGAGTAGTTTCTTCATATCACTTTTTTTTAAATGTTTTCTAAAAGATCATCATCAACAGTGTTTGGTAATGTTACTTTTAAATTTGGTTCAGTTTCCATAGCGCGTTTTATGGCGAAAATAGCCCCTTCATTCCTTGCCCAACTTCTTCTTGAGATTCCATTATTAACATCCCAAAACAACATTTGTTTGAGACGTGTTGATGCTTCATTAGTACCATCAAGAACCATGCCGAATCCACCGTTAATTACTTCGCCCCAGCCAACGCCACCACCATTGTGGATGCTTACCCAAGTCGCTCCTCTAAAACTGTCTCCAATTACATTGTGAATTGCCATATCTGATGTGAAACGTGAACCATCATAAATATTACTAGTTTCACGATAAGGTGAATCCGTGCCAGAAACATCATGATGATCACGACCTAAAACAACATAACCAATATCGCCTTTAGCGATAGCGTCGTTAAAAGCTTGAGCAATTTTCATACGACCTTCTGCATCTGCATATAATATTCTGGCTTGTGAGCCAACGACTAATTTGTTTTCCTGAGCACCTTTAATCCACTGAATATTATCAGCCATTTGCTGCTGAATTTCTTTAGGTGAGTTTTTCATAATCTCTTCTAAAACTTCACATGCAATCTCATCGGTTTTTGCTAAATCTTCTGGTTTGCCCGAAGCACAAACCCAACGGAATGGTCCAAAACCATAATCAAAACACATTGGTCCCATAATATCTTGTACATAGCTAGGATACTTAAATTCGCGACCAATAGTTGGATTTTCTGCCATGACATCTGCGCCAGCACGAGAAGCTTCAAGTAAGAAGGCGTTTCCGTAATCAAAGAAATAGGTGCCTTTCTCTGTATGTTTATTTATTGCTTTTGCATGACGACGTAAACTTTCTTGTACTTTGGATTTAAAGAGTTCAGGATTGTTTGCCATCATTTCGTTAGAATCTTCAAAAGATTGTCCAACTGGGTAATAACCTCCAGCCCAAGGATTATGTAGTGAGGTTTGGTCGCTTCCTAGATCGATATGAATGCTGGCTTCATCAAATTTTTCCCAGACTTCAACAACATTTCCTAGGTAAGCAATAGAAATAGTTTCTTTGTTAGCTTGAGCATTTTTAACTCTTGTAACCAATTCGTCTAAATCAGAAATTTTTTCATCAATCCAACCTTGGTCTAATCGTATTTGAGTGATTTTAGGATTTACTTCAGCGCAGATGGTTATACAACCAGCAATGTTTCCTGCTTTTGGTTGTGCACCAGACATGCCTCCCAAACCAGAGGTAACAAAAATGTGTCCTTTAGGTGATTTGTTTATTTTTCTAAAGCCGTTTAAAACGGTAATCGTTGTGCCGTGAACAATACCTTGAGGCCCAATATACATGTAGCTTCCGGCTGTCATTTGTCCGTATTGGGTAACGCCTAAGGCATTGAATTTTTCCCAATCGTCTGGTTTAGAATAATTAGGAATCATCATACCGTTGGTAACAACAACTCTCGGAGCTTCTTTGTGCGAAGGAAATAAACCCATAGGATGGCCAGAATACATCACAAGCGTTTGTTCGTTGTTCATTTCGGCCAAGTATTTCATTGTAAGTCTGTACTGTGCCCAGTTTGAAAATACAGCACCATTTCCACCGTAAGTAATTAATTCATGTGGATGTTGCGCCACAGCATAATCTAGGTTGTTCTGAATCATCAGCATAATAGCTGCAGCTTGCTTTGATTTTGCAGGATACTCGTCAATTGGTCTTGCGTACATTTTGTAATCAGGACGCAAGCGGTACATATAGATACGGCCGTATTTGTCTAATTCTTCCTTAAACTCTGGTAATAACGTACTGTGGTGTTTCTCATCAAAATAACGCAATGCATTTCTAAGTGCTAACTTTTCTTCTTCGGGAGATAAAATTGCTTTTCGTTTAGGCGCATGATTTATATTTGGATCGTATGGTTTTGGTTGAGGTAAAGTGTTAGGGATACCTTCCATAATCTGATCCTTAAATGATAATTTTGTTACTTGCATTATTTCTTTTTTAATTTCTCTTTGTTAAATCCGTATGGGCAATGTCTGCAACCACTTTCACAACAATAGCCGCGCTTTAAGTGATATTGCTCTGTAAAGCAGCGATAACCTTCGGGTGTTAAATAGTAATCACCTTCTTCTATTGGGACATATTTTTTCATCTCCTACAAAGATAGTGTAATTTGGATTGATTTTTGATTTGAAAGCACTGTGATACTAGTTTCAAAATATTTAGTGCCTAGAGGTTATATAGGTTTAACTGTTTTTCCTTTTATGTTTTTAAAACACAAAACATTGAAAGGGAATAGCGTGTTGATTAATCATGAAAAAATTCATTTGAGACAACAGTTAGAGTTATTGATTATTCCCTTTTTTATGATATATATTCTGGAATATGTTGTTCGATTACTAAAATACAGAAACAGGCAATTAGCCTACCGAAACATATCATTTGAACGTGAGGCATGTATAAATGAAAAAGACCTCGATTATTTAAAAAAGAGGCCTTTTTGGAATTTTGTAAAGTATTTTAAAAAATAATCTTAGCTATTTTTTGTTTGCCATCCGCTAGTTTAATTTTTAACAATAGTGTGGCATTGTAAGGTGAAATAGATTCAATAGAAAATCTACTAGCGTTAACAGATTTATTGAAGTATAACGTTCTTCCTAAAATATCGTAAACATCTATTGAAGCAATAGTTCCATAATCTGACTTTACGGTTATTTTATCATTGTCCTCAAAAACACTTATACCGTTCAGAGTATCAAAATCATCTAAACCAAGTGTCGTGTTGGTAAATCTTAAGATAAAGCGATCGTTAATAATTCCTGATTCACTTGTGAACGAGTAAGGTGATTCTTTAATGTTATGGATAGTGTCATTGAGTAGATCTTCAATAAAAATATCTTGATTGCTGTCATAGAATACACCTTGCAAGGTATTGATGGCTATGGTCTGTATTCCAGATTCTGAAATATTAAGACCAATCGGTACCTGATCGTTAACATCAAAAGGTAATTGACGTCCTTGTATAAGGTATGCTTTTTCATCTATTAAGGAATAAAGGTCCAGTCCATTTCCAGTGGTGGTTGGCGCATCAAACATTCTGTCTTCGTCGTTAGTAGCACCATCAACATAGGCAACTAAAGTTGTATTGGACTGACCAGAAGGGTTCACGTAATCTAACCATATTCTGTTGGCCGCCGAACCATCCATATCAGAAGGGTTGCTGGTTCTGTAAAACTGATCATTAGCATAAGCACTGCTTCTCATAGTATTATCGAAGGTCACAGTTTCGTTTGTTGTTGCTGCATCGGTCATTAGTACGAAGAATCCTTGTCCTGCACCAATATTTCCGTTAAACCCTGTTGGAGTCGACGTGCCACTAGAGTTATAAGCAATATAATCAGCAACATCATAGTTGTACACGTAATCATCGTAGAAAGGGTCTGGTGCGATGGCAATATCAGTATCGTGAGTCCATAAATAAACACTACCTGTAATGTTGCCATTACCGGTATGTGTTAAAAAGTCTATAGCATCTATAGCTGAAGGGTAAGGGTTACCGATAAGGTTCCAGTTGTCATCATCACTGGTTACCATTAGGAGATCGTTTCCATAAGGGTTGTAGAAGTAATTTGCACCAGTGTATGTGCTTCGTTGAATGTTCTGGGTGATTTGTCCATTATTAGGTGTTCCAGAAAACGTAGCTGTAAAGTTAGAAGGTGTAGCAGTATGTCCTGTAGGGCCTTTTACGATATAGCCTTTGCCGATGTCCATTGGCCCAGAGTTATAGGCTTGCCATTCACCATAATCCAAAGGTCCAGGTGGTCCAGGCACTCTATTTACAAATGGAAGCCACTCGTATTTATAGCCATTAGGTGTTCCTGGTGATACGTTTTGGATGTCGAAACTGGTAACTGGCGAAGACCAATACACATAATCGTTGACTCTGATGTTGGTGTCTCTGTCCATTGTAAAAGTACCATCTACGGTATTTGCAACATCATCAACCTGGATTAAGCTAGCGCTATCTTCCATGTCGTATGTGCCACCAGTTTGTACATCAATAAAATTGACAATGGTTAATGTAGAGTTAGATTGTTGTGTCAATGTAGCACCGTTTTCAATGGTTAGGTTGAGGCCATTGCCATCGGTAGTGCCGTCTATTATTGGATCATACCCTCCAGTGTCGGGTATTATTATACAGTTTGTGTTCATAGGTACACCAATAGGTAGCCAATTGGTGTCTATATTCCAATCTGTATTACCTAATGTGCCGTTCCATAGTTTACCTATTATATAATCGGCTTGATATCTAATGCTAGGATCACTAGGACATGCACCCCAGAAAGAATATACACCAGGTGTATTTGTATCAGTAAGCGGAGAGCCAACTACACCGACAGGGTCAAAAGAAGAGCCGCTACCAATAGGTGTTCCGCCCACAGCTGTTGTATACCAATCTATGTCACCTGCTGGACCTGTTACAGTCCATGTAAATGGCCCAGTATGGGTAGTGCTACTAAATGAAAATTTTGTAGTAACCAAAGTGTAAGTTGTACCTGCTACAAGATTTGCTGTAATTTGAGGGTCTAGGTCGGGGCCATCGTCATCGTCACCAGCAATATACCCTGCAGAACAAGCTCCTGGTACAAATCCAGAAGCAGTTTCATATATGTATCCCATGGCATCAAAATAAGGGACTGGTGTTTCCATTGCAAACACATAAGTTCCTGTGGTATCTACTGTGAAATCTACAGAAGTGTAATTTGATGTGTCAGTAGTGTCAAAAGAACATGGGTCGATACTTGAAATAAATATTTCTGGCTGTAATGCAACACTATCTGTAGCTGCATTCAAATTTCCATTGATTGTATTTCCAATACTTAATAGACCTTGGCAACTATATGTAGATGTTAATGGTTGACTTGCATCACCAGGACAATCTAAAGCTACTCCATAAACATCTGGAGGAATGGGTGAAGTAGCACAAATTCCAAATGCACCTTGATTGTCATTACCATATTCCCAAAAACGTATATATATGGTTTCTCCTGGAGTTCTGCCTGTCAAGGTTATCATAGACATCAGTCCGTTGTCGCTATCGTCGTCATCACACTCAATAAGTGTTAGATTCGCACAACTACCTGAGTAAAGAGCCATACCACTGTCTGTAATTCCAGAAGATTGAGTGTCAATAGTAATTTCTCCTGAAGCATTTACAACAACTGAAAACCAAATATCACCTCCCGAGTAAGATGCACATCCTGGAGAAGGAACTCCTGAGCTACTTGAGGCACCAGAATTGCTATATGCTGTATAACTACAGGTCGAAGTAGTTGTGAGTGGAATTGCATCAATACACTCATCATTACTTAATGGTGGTGGTGGGTCTGCAATTAGGGTTACAGTAATATCCCCTGTTTCATTGAAGGAAGGGGTAGTTGCACAATTATATTCATTAACCTGGATTCGGTAGTCTCCAGTGGATGGTGGTACAAAATCAATTGAAGCCGCTGTGCCAGTACAAGCAGGGCCATTATCATCGTTATATGCAACAGAAGCACCTGCCACAGTTCTAATAGTCATTTGAGTGTCAACACCAGAGCCACAGTTTGATACTCTATATGTTGCGTTTGCTATCATGTTAGTCACTCTAAAATTATTTCTTCCTGCATTATTTAGTGGAGGATTACAGTAAATAGAATTACCAACAACAGTAGGTGCAGGTGTTGTGCATTGATCTGTTCCAAAAGAAGCACATTGCCCCATAACATTAGTCGTGAAGCCTAAAAAAATTATAATCAGAGCTAGTAAAAATTTCTTCATAAGCAAAAGCGTTGAAATTTAGAATTACTAGTTTTACGGTTTCTAGTAAATTCATTTTATCTTATGTGGTTATTCAATATTGAATAACCACAAACGTTGGTTGGTTACCATGAAGAAAGGTTAGTATATAATTATACCAAGGAGCTGGTAAGATTATGTTGTAAATAGAAGATTATGTGGGGATTATGGGTAAATGTAAAAAAAATAAAATTAATTTAACATTTTATTAAATAAATTATTAAGAAAATAGGTGTTGTGTTGAGAATAACTTGAGCTGTTGGTTGTTAAAATACAGAAACAGGCAATTGACCTACCGAAACATATCATTTGAACGTGAGGCATGTATAAATGAAAAAGACCTCGATTATTTAAAAAAGAGGCCTTTTTGGAATTTTGTAAAGTATTTTAAAAAATAATCTTAGCTATTTTTTGTTTGCCATCCGCTAGTTTAATTTTTAACAATAGTGTGGCATTGTAAGGTGAAATAGATTCAATAGAAAATCTACTAGCGTTAACAGATTTATTGAAGTATAACGTTCTTCCTAAAATATCGTAAACATCTATTGAAGCAATAGTTCCATAATCTGACTTTACGGTTATTTTATCATTGTCCTCAAAAACACTTATACCGTTCAGAGTATCAAAATCATCTAAACCAAGTGTCGTGTTGGTAAATCTTAAGATAAAGCGATCGTTAATAATTCCTGATTCACTTGTGAACGAGTAAGGTGATTCTTTAATGTTATGGATAGTGTCATTGAGTAGATCTTCAATAAAAATATCTTGATTGCTGTCATAGAATACACCTTGCAAGGTATTGATGGCTATGGTCTGTATTCCAGATTCTGAAATATTAAGACCAATCGGTACCTGATCGTTAACATCAAAAGGTAATTGACGTCCTTGTATAAGGTATGCTTTTTCATCTATTAAGGAATAAAGGTCCAGTCCATTTCCAGTGGTGGTTGGCGCATCAAACATTCTGTCTTCGTCGTTAGTAGCACCATCAACATAGGCAACTAAAGTTGTATTGGACTGACCAGAAGGGTTCACGTAATCTAACCATATTCTGTTGGCCGCCGAACCATCCATATCAGAAGGGTTGCTGGTTCTGTAAAACTGATCATTAGCATAAGCACTGCTTCTCATAGTATTATCGAAGGTCACAGTTTCGTTTGTTGTTGCTGCATCGGTCATTAGTACGAAGAATCCTTGTCCTGCACCAATATTTCCGTTAAACCCTGTTGGAGTCGACGTGCCACTAGAGTTATAAGCAATATAATCAGCAACATCATAGTTGTACACGTAATCATCGTAGAAAGGGTCTGGTGCGATGGCAATATCAGTATCGTGAGTCCATAAATAAACACTACCTGTAATGTTGCCATTACCAGTATGTGTTAAAAAGTCTATAGCATCTATAGCTGAAGGGTAAGGGTTACCGATAAGGTTCCAGTTGTCATCATCGCTGGTTACCATTAGGAGATCGTTTCCATAAGGGTTGTAGAAGTAATTTGCACCAGTGTATGTACTTCGTTGAATGTTCTGGGTGATTTGTCCATTATTAGGTGTTCCAGAAAACGTAGCTGTAAAGTTAGAGGGTGTGGCAGTATGTCCTGTAGGGCCTTTTACGATATAGCCTTTGCCGATGTCCATTGGCCCGGAGTTATAGGCTTGCCATTCACCATAATCCAAAGGTCCAGGTGGTCCAGGTAGTCTTGTTACGAATGGAAGCCACTGGTATTTATAGCCATTAGGTGTTCCTGGTGATACGTTTTGGATGTCGAAACTGGTAACTGGCGAAGACCAATACACATAATCGTTGACTCTGATGTTTGTGTTTCTGTCCATTGTAAAAGTGCCATCTACCGTATTTGCTACATCATCAACTTGGATTAAGCTAGCGCTATCTTCTATGTCGTATTCGCCACCGGTTTCAACATCTATAAAGTTTACTATAGTCAACGTAGAATTAGATAGTTGTGTCAATGTAGCACCGTTTTCAATGGTTAGGTTGAGGCCATTGCCATCGGTAGTGCTTGGGATAATAGGATTAGTGCCAGTATTTCTTATGTAGATACAATTGTCGCTTGTTGGTATACCATTTGGTGACCAATTAGCAGCTGTGTCCCAGTCGGAATTTACAGAGCCGTTCCAAATTTTACTATTGTTAGTAATTGTAATGTCTTTGTTTATGGTACAACCGTTAGATAAGGTTGCATTAGCAGTAAACGTAAAATTGCTCATGTTTAACTGTGCTAATGTAGGCTTTACAAATACTGAGGCAGCTGGAGATCCTGGTGTGTAAGGAATTGTAGTAGCAGCATCAGTGTATGCATCTACTGTGCCTGTCCATGTAAAGGAGGGGTTTAGAGGTCTGTTTCCAAATAATTGAACATTATCTATGGCAACGCCATCCATCCATCCTGCGTAGTAATCTATAGTTATTCTTAGGTTAGGCTCATTTACGTAAGCAGATAAGTCAATATTTATGTTGTCAAAATTTGTTCCTATACCAACATCATAATCAATATCTTGAATTAGATTGTAGTTTGTGCCACCATCTGTTGATACGTAAACTAAAACATTGTCTGGATTAGATGTTGCAGAATATTTAGAGAAATACATATCAAAACTCAAAGTTAAATCTGTGAAGTTTGATGAGTCTAATACAGGTGACTCTAGATATGTCCATACGTAACCTGATGAAGGATTTATATCTGAAGTCGCCATCACAAATTGATTGGTTCCAAATCCTGAAGAAATAGCAGGATACCATACTTGTTGATTGGGAACAAAAGTACTTGTTCTATTTTGCCATTGCGTCATAGCATCTTCAGCGGGACTGTTATTTATAAAATTAATTACATTAAACACACCTGTTCCTCCACTTTCAAAATCTTCATCAATCAAATAAGCAACTTCTGTACTGCCACTAGCAGCAATTTCTATAACATCATTACTGCCACATATTATTGGTGTAGCGGGTGTTATTGTTAGTTCGGTAATAGGGTTTAATGTCGCTGTAACCGCAATCCTTTTAAGAGACTCACAAGACCCATCAGTAGCAGTAACCCAATAGGTTGTTGTGGCTGAAATATTAGGCGAAAAAGTAGCTGAAGTAGCAATAGGAGAGCCACCAGTTTCATTAGCATACCAATAAAAATCAGTAGCAGAAGCATTACCGGTTACGGATAATGTTGCAGAGCCTGGTCCACATGTGCTACCTTCAGAAATACTGGTAATTTGAGCAGTACAACTTTGAACAACAGTAAACAAATAATCTTCAGCCTCACCGTAGTCTGTGTAATCATTATTTGGACCAGAAAAGTCATAATTTATAAAAGTTTCGCAGGAAGTATAATCATATGATCCTAGCTCAGTTCCAAAACGATCATTATAGGCATTATTAAAACGTATACGTATTCTATAATCACCTATGGGTTGATTGGTCGGAATTACAAATCCAAATGTTGTAGTTGCAGTTAATACGCCACCAGAGTCATATACTAACTCTGTAGTATTATCAAATAGTCCATCTTTGTCCCAGTCTACCCAAGCTTTATATCTACCTCTAGCAGTGTTGGATCCTACATAGATATTAATACCTTGTCCTTGCGCTTGAACACTATTAGCTATTGAGGTGGTAAAATCTTGGTATCCAGATGGAGCAGAAGAAAATCCGTTAGATATATTATTAATATCATTAAGAGTTCCCAAAAATTGTACATCGTCTATATATAATGTTCCTGGTGAATTTTGAGTTAACGGAGTACAATAAATAGAGTTGGTTGTTGTGTCATTTCCAGATAATGGAGAAACTACATTGTATGTTGGTCCACCAGAACAAAGAGAATTATATGAATAGACAAAAACATAATAAGTTGTGTTGGCATTAAGGCCAGTAGCAGTAAAGCTAGTATCAGAATCAATATCTACGACAGTTCCTGTGCCAATAGTATCCCCAATGTTGTATGTGGTTCCATCAACAGGTGTTGGTGGTGTGGCATTAGTACTTATCAACACTAAGTAGTTGTCTGGAATAGGTGCTGCGTTATTAAAAGATCCAATTATAGTGTTGTTTGTTGGTGTAAGATTCAATCCTGTAGGTTGGTTTGGTGTAGTACAAGCAGATAGAGGTGTTCCTTTTACATCAATATCATCAACAATAAAACCAGGGAAGCTTCCAAGAGAACTATCATTATTCCAACCAAAGGCTAAGTAAAAAATTTGACCATCTAAAACAGATAAGTCGAGGTTTGTAACATTCTGAACAGTGTTTTGACCTTGGTAAACACCAGGAAGTGTGGACCAGTTTGTTGCATCTAGAGAATATAAAACCGAACCATAGTCAAAACCCGTTTCACCTTCACATATCCAATTGAAATCTAGAGTTAAGTTAGTAAAATTGGTTGCGTCTATTGGAGTAGTGTGATAAACAAAAGTACTGGCAACTCTAGTAGTTCTGTACTCTGGTAGAGTTCCAGAAGTAACAGGCGTGTTAATACTAACAGCCATAGAGTAAATTCCAGAAATAACATTACATCTGGTATTATCAAAAACCCAAAAATAATTGTTGTTTGTTGGAGGTGTTGTTGTAAACTGACCATTTTGCCAATTGATATATGGGCTAGCAATGTTCTCTGGTCCTGCTGCAGATTCAAAATCCTCCGCAAAAATTGTAACTTGCGCATCTACATTAGTAAAAACGAATACTAACAAGAATGATAATAAACATAATTTTTTTGTCATAAGCCTGTTTGTAGGGTAGGTATTAAGTGCTTATAAGTAGATTTGAGTATAAGGGCATAATATTAGGCTAATGTAAACAAAGTCAATATGTTAATGTTTGTTCTTAATTGGAATATCGATAAAGTGTTTTGTTCAATGGATGAAATAATTTTATATGCAAATAATAATGTTGTAATGCGAAGGGAAGATCTCATCCATCCTTTCATTTCAGGAAATAAATACAGAAAGCTTAAATACAATCTTCAAAAAGCAAAAGCGCTTAATAAAAATACACTCTTAACATTTGGAGGTGCGTATTCTAATCATATTGCAGCGACCGCTTATGCAGGCAAATCTTATGGTTTTAAGACTATAGGAATTATTAGAGGAGAGGAGCTCAAAGACAAGGTGGAGTCTAACCCAACCTTAAAGTTTGCAAAATCTTGTGGTATGCAATTTAAGTTTGTGACAAGAGAAGCGTATAGGAATAAATTAGAAAACGATTTTATTGAAAACCTTAAATTAGAATTTGGTGATTTTTATTTGGTGCCAGAAGGTGGTACAAATCAACTAGCAGTAAAAGGATGTGAAGAAATTTTGAATATTGATGATGAATGTTTTGATTTTATCTGTTGTTGTGTCGGTACAGGTGGCACGATTTCTGGGTTGATAAATACATCAAAACCTCATCAGAAAATATTAGGTTTTCCTGCTCTGAAAGGTGATTTTATCCGAGAGGATATTCGTAAATTTGCAAAAAAAGAGAACTGGGACTTAATAACGGATTACCATTTTGGCGGTTATGGAAAAATAAAGCCAGAATTGATTACGTTTATTAATGACTTTAAAAGAAAGTATAATGTTCTATTAGATCCTGTTTATACAGGTAAAATGATGTATGGTATTTTTGATTTGATTGAAAAACAATTTTTTCCTGAAGAAGCAAAAATATTAGCAATACACACAGGTGGTTTGCAAGGTATAGATGGAATGAATATAAAACTGAAACAAAAAGGATGGCCTCAAATAGAATAAAAATCAATTTTAAATATGTAGTCTTAGTAATGGCTATGGTTGCATTTTCATGTGGACCAAAAAAAGGTATTGTAACTAAAAAAAAGCAACAAAAAGAAAAGACCAAGACTGTAGAAGTTGTAGAAACTAAAGAAATTGATAAAGTAGAAACTTCCGAAAAAGAAGTAGAAGTTAAACCGCCTACCTCTACAGCATTATATATTGAAACTTACTCAGAAATTGCTAAAGATGAAATGCGCAAATACAAGATACCTGCTAGTATTACATTAGCTCAAGGAATTCTCGAATCGGCATCTGGAAAAGGGCGGCTTGCTGTTAAGGCAAATAACCATTTTGGGATTAAATGCCACGGTTGGACAGGTGCAAAAATTTATCACGATGATGACAGTTTACAAGAGTGTTTTAGAAAATACCGAGAAGCAAAATCTTCTTACGAAGACCATTCGAAATTTTTAACAGGAAGAGGTAGATACGCGGATTTGTTTAAATTAAAACAAGATGATTATAAAGGCTGGGCAAGAGGTTTAAAAAAAGCAGGTTATGCTACCGATAGAAAATATCCAGATAAGCTTATAGGTTTAATAGAGCGCTATAAGTTGTATGAATACGATCAGGAAGTATTAGGTTCAAAAGAAGAAACCGTTAAAATTGTTAGAGTTAATAGCGGAACAACAATACATATTGTTGCAAAAGGAGATACATTGTATTCCTTGTCTAAGCGTTACAATACTACTGTAGATGCCATAAAAAGTATGAACAGATTAAGTTCTAATGCACTTGCTATAGGTCAAGAATTAAAGATTCCAAATTAAATATGTTATATCAAAGAAGTAGTGCTTTATTAAGAGAGGCACAACAAGTAATACCTGGTGGAGTTAATTCGCCAGTAAGAGCATTTAATGCTGTTGGTGGTACTCCAATTTTTGCCAAATCAGCAAAAGGTGCTTATGTCTACGATGAAGACGGAAATCGTTTTATAGATTATATAAATTCTTGGGGACCAATGTTATTGGGTCATGCGTTTCCGCCAGTTGTGGATGCTGTGATAGAAAAAACCAAGGAGGGGACTTCCTTCGGAATGCCAACAGCATTAGAAACAGAGATTGCTGAGCTTGCAGTATCCATGGTACCTAACATTGATAAAATTCGTTTTGTTAATTCTGGTACAGAAGCCTGTATGAGTGCTATCCGTTTAGCAAGAGGTTATACTAAAAAAGATAAGATTATAAAATTTGCTGGCTGTTATCATGGTCATAGTGATTCTTTCTTAATTGCTGCAGGTAGTGGTGCCGTTACGTTTGGTACACCCAATAGTCCTGGAGTAACTCAAGGAACTGCTAAGGATACACTTTTGGCAACGTATAATGATATTGAAAATGTAAAATCATTAGTTGAAGCGAATAAAGGTGAAATTGCTGCTATCATTGTAGAGCCAGTAGCAGGTAATATGGGTTGTATTCCACCAGTTGAAGGGTTTTTAGAAGGTTTAAGAACAATTTGTGATGCAAACGATATGCTTTTAATTTTTGATGAAGTAATGACGGGTTTTAGACTCGCTAAAGGAGGTGTACAAGAATTAAAAGAAATAAATGCTGATATTGTATGTTTTGGTAAAGTTGTAGGAGGTGGATTGCCTGTAGGAGCTTTTGCAGCAAGAGATGAAATAATGAATTATTTAGCACCTTTAGGGCCAGTTTATCAAGCAGGAACTTTAAGCGGTAACCCATTAGCTATGGCTGCTGGACTAGCAATGCTTAAGGCAATTAATACAGATAAAGGTTTAATGAATAGGCTAGAAGAGAAGACAAAATATCTTCATAATGGTATAGCTGAGGCCTTAAATAAAAATGGAGTGCTGCATTCTATAAATAGAATTGGTTCTATGATTTCTGTTCATTTTTCAGAAGAGCCTGTATTAGATTTTGAAAGTGCAGCAAAAGGAAATAATGATACTTTTAAAAAATTCTTTCATGGTATGCTGAATAGAGGTGTATATATTGCACCAAGTGCTTTTGAAACATGGTTTATTACAGATGCTTTAACCTATCAAGATTTAAATGAAACTATCGCAGCGGTTGAGGAAGTTGCAAAAGAGTTGTAATAAAAAAAAGCTTCGCATTAGCGAAGCTTTTCTGTTTTTTATATCAATATTAACTACTGCAAATTCTTTAAGTTTTCCTCAAAGTAAGTTTTGTAGCTTTCGTATTGTGCTTCATTTAAAATGTCTTGCATCTTAGTGTCTAAAAGCGTTTTTATTTTCTTAACAGCATCTTCTTTTACAACTGTAGCATTTTTTAAATCTAAAGTAGCTTGAGTAAACTCTTGTAAAGCCAAATAGATTTGGTCTTTTTGGTTATTGTCGCACTTTGTAAGCTTTACTAATTCTTCGGTTTTTTCAGATGCTTTTTTGTTTACTTCTATTTTGTTTGATTGCGCCATAAGCGATCCAGTTCCTAAGAACATTGCAAAAACAAATAAACCTAATGTAATTATCTTTTTCATTGTGGATTGTTTAGTTAAATAGGTTACTAAAATAATAATTTTATTTAAACCTTTGCTGTTTTATTCTTCCAAGAAGAAATTAATTCTTTACTCTTAGCTTTTTTTGCTTGGTTTTTAGGGCTTCAGAAGTTTCTTTTTGATAAATTTCTAATTGTTTTGCTGTTAGAACTTCTTTCAGTTTAGAGTTTAAAGCCTCATTGTTACCATTTTTTTGTTTGGCTATTTTTTGTTTAATCTCTTCTCTGTTTTCTTTGTTTTTTGATTTAATCAAAGTTTTTATTTTTTCTTTTTCCTTTAGTTCATTTTCAAAATGATTTAGAAAAATATCATAAACTCTAGCCTCTTGCTCAGAAGTAAGTTCTAATTGTTTGGAAAGCTTTTGGGTTTCGGTTTTAGCTAATGTTTTAGCATTGTTACCTTGTGTTAACTTTTGCTGCTCTGTCTTAGATGTTTCCTTTTTAACTACTATTTTTTCTTGTGCGCTTAAGTTAAGTGCTACAAATGAGAGGAGGATTAGAATTAAATTTTTCATCTTTAACTGATTTATGGTGTTAGAACACTAAAAATAGTGATTTTAAATTGGTAGTTATCAATAATAAAGAGATATTGTATAAAATTTTATCTATAAAAAAGGCTTCAAGTTAACTTGAAGCCTTTTTGAAATATTATTTATCTCAGATTATTTAGGATCCAAAATATCGTTGATACGTTCTATCGCATCAGCAATATGAATTCTACTCATAGCATCTCCACCACGAGCAGAGCGTAATTGACTTCTTAAGGTCTTTAACTCTGCTCTAACAACTGCTCTAATGTCAGACTGACTTGTATTAACGGCAGTAGCTTTCATGTAAGGGCTAGGTGATCTTCCACTTTGGTTTTCAGCAGTCATTAAATATGCCAAACGATCTATATGAGCACGTTGTAAATTACGACGGTAAGTGTCTATTTTCTTACCAGTACGTAATTCGCTCCAAATACCTTTGCGTAAATCGCTCATCATGTCTGTTAAAGCATATGCGTTACTATCGTAGGTGTGTGCTTCGGTTAAGCGCTGCATTTTACCTAAGCTTAAGATGTTGTTCAATGTTCTTGCTTGTAAAGCACGCACGCGCTCTACAGAACCAGAATACTCTATACGGTCAAAGATATTTTCGTCGATTAACCACTCAGGAGTTGTAAATAAATTATCTTGAATAAACTGCATTGCTTCTTTTTGATGTGCTTTTGGCACTGGAGTATAAACAGCACCTTCTTGATCTGCTGTTTTATAATATTCATAAACTCCACCAATGTTATTAGAAACATGTCCCATGTAACGGTTGAATTGCGAAACTACATGACCGTACATTTCTTCTAAATCATCATAATCTTCACCAGCTTCTGTAGTCCACTCAATTAATTTAGGAACAATGCGCTTAAGGTTTTTGATGCCATATTCACTAGCAAGCATGGCATTGTCACCTAAGTCTTCAGTTTGAGAACTAGGATCGTGAATATCACCTACTTGTTGATGTCCAAAACGAAACATTGGGTCGCCAGCGTGCTCTGTAATCCATTCGTTTAGGATTGGTTTTTCTTCTTCAGCAGTTTTATCTAAAATAGGTCTGTAACCCCAAGCAATAGCATACATATCATAAATACCAATATTTGGCATTAAAGCCACACCTTCATCACCTGGTTGTGCAACATAATTGAAACGTGCATAATCCATTATAGAAGGTGCAGTTCCAAATTTTTGAGTAAACTCAGCATCTCTAAGTTTTTCAACAGGATAAGCAACACTACTTCCCATGTTGTGCGGTAATCCTAAAGTGTGCCCAACCTCATGTGCTGATACAAAACGAATCAAACGTCCCATAACTTCATCTTTAAACTGAGGACTCTGTGCATCTGGATTAATAGCTGCAGTTTGAACAAAGAACCAACCACGTAATAAAGACATTACGTTATGGTACCAGTTAATGTCACTTTCTAAAATTTCACCAGTTCTTGGGTCACTTACGTGAGGTCCGTTTGCATTAGGAATCGGAGATGCCAAATAACGCACTACAGAATAGCGTACGTCTTCTGGACTCCACTCAGGATCTTCTTCAACAGATGGTGGATCTTTAGCAATTATAGCTTCCTTAAAGCCTGCTTCTTCAAAGGCAACTTGCCAATCTTCAATACCTTGCTTAATATATTTTCTCCATTTTTCTGGAGTCGCTCTATCGATGTAATAAACGATTTGCTTCTTAGGAACTACTAACTCTCCTCGTTTAAACTTTTCAATATCCTCATCTCTAACTTCAAGTCTCCAACGATCTAGATAAGTTAGGGTTTTGCTTTTTTGATCTTCTAAACCATAATCGGTTGTACCACTTGTAAACCAACCTACACGCTCATCAAAATAACGACGCTTCATTGGGTTGTCTGGTAACAAAATCATAGAGTTATTAATCTCAATAGAAATACTTCCTGTACTCCAGTTTGAAGGAGGAGAACCAGCAGCATACGTTTTTACATGGCGAGCTTCAATGTTTCTAGGGTAACTTTTAATAGTTTCAATAAAAGACTTGTCACTTTCTAATCTTGTAACCTTGTAAGGCATTCTTCTAAACTGAGGAAGACCAAGTGATTTTACATCTTTTTCAAATAAAGGTGTAGCATCGATAACGGTACTTGTAGAATCTTTGCTGTAAGCTTGTATAGGGAATGTAAATAATACAGGCTCAAAATTAGAGTTTTTTACAGCTTCGTTTACAGGTAGAGAATCTGCGGCTGTAACATTATAAGAGACTACACGAAGCACTACTTTATGACCTTTCTTTTCCCAGCGTAAAACCTGCTCGTTTTGTTTGCCTCCACCAAAACCAAGTCCACTAGCCGTTTTTGCTATACGCGTTACCATCAACATTTCTCTATCAAAAAGAGAATCTGGTATTTCATAGTAAAACTTATCGTCTAATGAATGTACTGTAAATAAACCTTCGTCGCTTTTAGCGTCTTTTGTAATTATCTTGTTATAAGGTTGTGGGTCGTTTTTTCCTGGTTTCTTTCCAGCTGGTTTTGCCATTGCAGTGGCATCTGTTTTCTTAGATTTGTTGGCTTTTTTGGCTGTAGAACAAGAAAATGCTAAAAAAGCCGAAGCTACGAAGAGTAGCTTAATGGATTGTTGTTTCACTTTGAGTCGGTTTTAAAAAATTTGCATGAAAATAAGGATTCTATTAAGAATCTTTCAGTTTTATAATCTATTTTATATTTTTTTTAACGCAAGCTTAAAGTGTTTGTAAGTAAGCTCTAAGGAGCTCTACACCCTCTGCGTGGATTATAGTTGTGCCAATAAATGGCATACTGAAATCTTGACTATATTCAGAAATTCTTAATGAAATACTAGACTTTCTTTCAACAATATTAGAATCCTCTAGAGATGTTTCAAAAGCTAAACGTAGCGTAGATTGAACTTCGCAGGTGCCTCCTTCTATATGGCAATGTGCACAGTTAATATCAAAATAAGATCTGGCTCTGTCTTCGAGCGATTCTGAAGTGTCTTGCCAATTAACTATAGAAGAGACCTCAGTACTACTTGATACACCAGTTAGGCGTTGCCTGTTTATAAACTCATCCAATTGGTTGACTCCATCAACGTTAAAATTCATGTTTCTAAGTTTTGGGCCAATTGGTGTTATGTCCTCATAGGTGTGATGGCACGTGAAGCAATCTGTGTTAGTTGGTATTTCATAATCAACTGAGTTTGTTTCTCCATTTACATCTATCCAAATTACAGGTACAATACTTCCATTTAAATCTAATGTAGCTTCATTTTGTTCTGCGTTCCATTTGTAATCTCCGGTTTCCCAGGCTCCATTAATTTTTATGAGAACGCGTGTTTCTACAATTATTCTGCCAAGTGATAAATCGCGCTCGTCAATATTGTAATAAAATGTTTTTGCAATAACAGTATTATCTGGAAAAATAGGTAAACCATCACCATCGTATTGCATTGTAGTATTTTCAGGTAGAGCAACTAATCGTTGTTTATGCGCATAATCGGTAAATAGTTGTGTGTTGAGCTCATATTTAAACGCTCGCGATGAAATGTTTAAATCTCCAAGATTTCCTGAAAATAAATTTAATTCTGAAAGATTTGGTCTAAACTCTGGTACTACAGGTAACGTTTCTGTTGTAAAACTTAAGACGTCTGAAAATAAACTAGAGTTATTTGTAGAACAAACAGCCTGAACATAAACATCGTATGTTGTTTCTGGATTTAAGTTAGATAAAGTTGTTGATGTCATAGTTTCAACAACCATAGTTCCTGAACCTAAAACAAAGCCAGATTCTCCGTATTCTACGATATAAGAATCACTTCCGTTTGGATCTGTCCAGTTAATTGTTGCAATAGAAGTGGTAATATTAGTTGCAATAACATTTGTTATTTCTAGACATGCATCTACAGTATCGTCATCTTTTTTACATGAAAAAACAACGAAGCAGATTAAGATTAAAAAAGTGATTTTTTTGATCATAGCTTAAGAGAATTATTCATTAGCGTGGATGTGAAAATAGTAAAAAAGTACAGAACTGCAAATCCTTAGGTTTCATAACAATGAATCAATTTAACAAAACCATTATGATGTAACATAATGATGTTTATTTTTACGACAAGGTAAAAAAAGCATAAATATGTATTTTGTAATATTTGGGGTTAGAGACTCAAAACTAAAAAGTAAACCTGTTGCTGGTAATACAACTTGTTCAAAGTGCAATAGTGTTGGGTCTTTTGATGTTAAAGGAACTGCAAGTTATTTTCATCTATTTTGGATTCCGATAATTCCATTAATGAAAGAAATTGAATTTGTGTGTAGAAATTGTGGTCAGCACCATTACAAAAAAACAGCACCAAAATCACTGTTGGCTAGTTACAACACAATGCCTCTGAAAAGACCATGGTGGCATTTTTTGGTTTTGGCTTTTTTGGCCTATAAAATAGTATCTTTATTAATAGTTTTGGCTTACTATGAAGTTGATTCCATGATTCAGAAAAGTGAGAATGAAACGAAAATTGAGAATCAGAATCAAGAACGACAATTTCATCTAGAGCAATTAAATGCTGACTTTGCTAATGCTAGTAACTCACCTTTATTTGAGAAAGATTCAATATCTTATTTATTGCATACAAAAGTTGATTTTGGTAATTATGAAATAAATGGCGATGAGGTAAAGATAAATTCTACTGTTAAGAATAATATGATATTAACCTTATTTCAAATCGATAAATTTAATATTGTTGAGACGGCAGATCAATATCTTTTTTTGAAGGATGTAAGAGATATTATAAATAAATCTTATGAGCAGCCATTTAACGTTTTTATTGGAGTTAAAAGTATTGATGGACAATTGTTTGTGTCATCTGCCAATAGTAATATAGAAACATACGATTTTGTAAAAAATTCAGATTATTACAATTATCCTTTTAAGCATTATTATGAGAATGATAGTGTGTCAACTTACAATATAATAAGTAGGCGAGAGCACGATAAATTACTATACGAGTATGAAGGGAAATCCCAAAAACGAGTTGAGTTAGATACTACAAGACTACTAGATGTTTGGGGAAAAATTAATACTAAATTTAAGTTTAAATATAAGAGTAAAATAGATCCATTACCTAAAAAGGTTTTCTTGGAATCTTCTGAAACTCTACTTCCTGAAGATTTGAGGTTCTTTTTTAAATATCAAAATCTTAATGGTCCTTTTGTCAAACTGGGAGAGCTCAAGGTGCGTTTACAACAATTAAGCTATGTGTTTTACAATACTCCAATCGGAAAATTACAAGACAAAAGCTACAAGGACAGTTCAAAACGAGTAGTTTCTTTATATAGTTCTCCAAGATGGTTGCCTTTTTATGAGGATTATACCTATAAATATGCTATGGATTTATTGCCTGATGAAAATGGCTATATAGGTCAAATAGTACAACTAGGACAAAATGGAGAGCCTAGTAAATTTATTGCTAAAGATTTAGTAAGTTTTCTTGAACTGTATTTAAATGAAAAAGTTCCAACCGATATTGGTGATTGGAACTAAATGTTTTCAACTTCGTTTAACAGCCTTAAATAACCCATTAAAAAATAGGATAAAGTAATTGTTTGTTGAGATTAAACCATCTCAACAAACAACCCTTCATCAGTCTTTTCAACTTTTGTTAAGCCGTGTTTTCCTAAGCCTTTTATGCCTTTATCCCATCCCTTATTACTTAAACCAGATTGTGTTTTAAGCTCGTTTAAGTCCATACGTTGCTCTTTTTTAAGAATCTCAAAAATCGCTTTTTCGTTATCGCTTAAATCTACTTTTTTCTTCTCTGGTCGCATTTGCGGGAAGAACAATACTTCTTGTATACTTTGGTTGTTGGTTAAGAACATAATCAATCTATCCATTCCAATTCCCATTCCAGAAGTTGGTGGCATACCGTATTCTAAAGCGCGTAAGAAGTCAAAATCAATAAACTCTGTAGCTTCATCATCACCTTTCTGAGCTAGTTTTAATTGGTGCTCAAAACGCTCACGCTGATCTATTGGATCGTTAAGCTCAGAATATGCATTTGCGATTTCCTTACCACAAACCATAAGCTCAAAGCGCTCTGTTAATTCAGGGTTTTCTCTGTGTTCTTTACACAACGGACTCATCTCTTTAGGGTAGTCTGTAATGAATGTTGGTTGTATGTAGTTACCTTCACATTTTTCGCCAAAAATCTCATCAATCAGCTTGCCTTTACCCATTGTGTCGTCAACTTCAATACCCATGTCTTTTGCTGCAGTTCTAATTTCAGCTTCAGTTTTATCATAGATGTCAAAACCTGTAAATTCTAAGATAGAATCTCGCATAGAAATACGCTTGTATGGTGCTTTAAAGTTAATTTTGTGCTCGCCAAACGTCGCTTCAGAAGTTCCGTTTACAGCAATAGCACAATGCTCTAGCAGCTTTTCGCAGAAGTCCATCATCCAGTTGTAATCCTTGTAGGCTACATAGATTTCCATTGCTGTAAACTCTGGATTATGAGTTCTGTCCATGCCTTCGTTACGGAAGTTTTTAGAGAACTCATACACACCTTCAAAA
This sequence comes from Winogradskyella sp. MH6, assembly GCF_022810765.1. NCBI lineage: Bacteria > Pseudomonadati > Bacteroidota > Flavobacteriia > Flavobacteriales > Flavobacteriaceae > Winogradskyella > Winogradskyella sp. MH6. The sequence continues at coordinate 1,894,595 of NZ_CP094494.1, forward strand.
CCACCAACGATTAAACGCTTTAAGTAAAGCTCGTTAGCAATTCTCATATACAACGGAATGTCTAAAGTATTGTGATGTGTTACAAAAGGTCTCGCAGCTGCACCACCAGGAATTGGTTGTAAGATTGGTGTTTCAACCTCAAAATAACCAGCATCATTAAAAAACTGACGCATAGCATTAAATAACTTTGTACGCTTTACAAACACATCTTTTACGTGCGGATTTACGGCCAAATCTGCATAACGTTGTCTGTAACGTTGCTCAGGATCTGTAAACGCATCGTAGGTTTTTCCGTCTTTTTGCTTTGGAATTGGTAATGGTTTTAAAGCTTTACTTAACAGTTTAAACTCCTTTACCATTACTGTTTTTTCACCCACTTTGGTGGTGAACAATTCGCCCTCAATACCAATAAAATCACCTAAGTCGATTAATTTCTTAAAGACATCGTTGTACAACGATTTGTCTTCGCCTGGGCAAATTTCATCTCTGTTAAAATAGACTTGAATACGGCCTTCGCTATCTTGTAACTGTGCAAAAGAAGCCTTTCCTTGAACATTAATTGCCATAAGACGACCAGCTATAACCACCTGTTTACCTTCTTCGTAATCAGATTTTATCTGTTTGGAAGTGTGCGTAACAGGATATAAATCGGCTGGATAAGGATTAATCCCTAAAGCACGAAGTTTTTCTAACTTTTGACGTCTTACTAATTCTTGTTCTGAAAGTTGCATTTTTTAATTCATTTAAGACGGCAAAATTACGTTATTTATTTAAAGTATAAAACAAAGAAAACTGCTAAAGAACAATAGTTTTTAGCAGTTTTTATTAAGGTGTGTTTCAAATTACTTCGAGGCTATTATATTCCCTTTAATTTTCAAGATTTTGTTACCACCTTCAGCATTAGAAGTTACTGTAATGGTTTTTGTAAAAGCACCAAGTCTTTTAGTGTCATATTTAATTTTTAATTCTCCAGATTTCCCAGGTAAAATAGGTTCTTTTGAATAGCTTGGTACAGTACAGCCGCAACTGGTTTTTACGTTTGTAATTAATAAAGGAGCGTCACCTTCATTGGTAAAAGTAAACAATCGTGTGCCATCCGAATGTTGCTCTATGGTTCCATAATCGATGACCTCAGTTTCAAATGAAATGATGGCTACTTTACCTGTTTTACTTTCAATCTTACTAGAAGTTGCATTGAATAATCCTACTGAAAGGATAAAAATTAGAATAGTGTTTACTGTTCGTTTCATGGTTTTAAAATTTTTGATTAATACTGAAACAAACTTCAAACTTAGAAATGAAAAATTAAGAAATATGAGGTTGGAAATTGGTACTAGTACCTAGGTTGAATTTTTCAACTATTTTATAAACAGCGACTTAACATCTTCTCTAGATTGTACTTCTAACTTTTTGTAGATGTTATTGGTGTGTGTTTTTATAGTGCTAACACTCAAAAATAGGGCTTCAGCAATGTCTTTATTCGTTTTATCTTGAAGCAGATGCTCTAAAACAACTTGTTCTTGTTTGGATAATTTAGACTTTAAATCTTCAGAATTAGACTGTCTGTTTTTCCAAATACGATAGAGTAAGAATACATTCAATAAGAATGAAAGTGCTAAGATCCCGTAGAGATAAACATTCCAACTAGGACTTGAAGAATTTTCAGCAGCGGAAGATGAAAGCATAAAACGATCAGCGGCCAATTCATTTTTGTATTGCGTAGTGTATGGTGCGTTAGGATACGTTGTTTCCAAGCGTTCCTCAAGATCGTCATAATAGGAATTGTTCTGTAGATCTTCAACATAATAGCTGTGTAAATCGCTGCTTCTATCCGATAAATAAGTGTAGATGGCGAGTTCTGCTATAGGTTCATTTAAAGCAGTTCCATAATCTTGTAGTGTGGTAAACCACTTTTTATTGTTCAGTTTTCGGTTGGCTTCACTTCGTACTTCACCATACGCAAAACGCATATCGTTTTTTAAGGAATCTATCTTTAAAAATGCATTAGCTCTTGGGTTGTTAGATTCTACTTTACAAAATACCTGGTTGCCAAATGAAAACGGTAGTTTTAAAGTATCCGTATTTTTGGCAATAAACAGTAATTCTTCACTATTACTGCAATGACCATTAAAGTGATTAAGGTTTTGTTGTGTTTCTGTACACTTATCTACATGGATGCGATAAATGCGATTTTCGGTACTGAGCATATCGCCTTTAAACTCAAAAAAGCCAGTCTCGTCTGCTGTAGTTTTTGCTATGATTTGTTCTGAATATACGCCAGACATCTTACGATAATCCTCGACTATAGAAAGATAAACCGTGTTTTGCCATTCCTCAGGATTGGTGTAGCCCGAAAAGGAATATTGCGCCTTGCAGGAAAGCGATATAAATAAAAAGCAAATCAATAATTTAAAGCGCATAAAACGAAACTACGCAATTTTGCGAAACAATAAAATAGTGCTGAGATAAAAGTGTAACAACTTTAACAAAATAACGTCCTACAGATACATCAAATCAAAAAATCGAAATTATGAGTATCTGGCGTGTTATTTTGTCCATAATCTTTCCGCCTTTAGCAGTGCTAGATAAGGGTTGTGGCTCAATATTAATTACCTTTTTATTGTGGATTTGCGGATGGGTTCCTGGAGTTATTGCAGCTTTGGTAATTCTTAATAATCCTGAGCGATAAATCCGTATCTTTGTACTTTTGTAAAATCAATTTAAAGTACATGAGAAAAGTATTTCTAATCATAGTTTTTGCTTGTTTTATAGCAAGCTGTAATGTTACGGAATCTATTGTTTTTAATCAGGATGGCTCTGGTGAGTTTTTAGCTACCTATGAAATGGGAGAAGCTATAAAAGCTATGTCCGTTGCTATGGGTGGAGATGAGAATAAAGAGAAGAAAGAAGGAGGTGAAATTATGGATACTACAATAGTGTTTGCTGACATCATGGAAACCTATAAAGATAGTGTAGCTGCTTTGCCAGAAGAGAAACGCTTGGCAATGGAGGCTGTAAAAGATATGTACATGAGAATGCAGATTAATGAGGATGAAGGTGTGATGAGCTTTGGAATGGGTATGCAGTTTGAGTCCATTGACGACTTAAAAGATATTAGAAAAAAACTTAAGAAAATGCAAAGCTTAAACTCGCAAGGTGATCAAGTGAATGCTATGAAAGAAAACTCACCACTTGGTAACTTTATGGGTAATGAAAATAATGATGTAGCTTACATTTATACTACAGATGGCTTCTCTAGAATGACAAGTATTAAATTGCCAGACGAAGCTACAGAAGACGCAATAGACGAGCTTTTTGATGAAACCGATGAGAGCAACCAACAGTTTTTAGAGTATTTTGAAGGTTCTTTTTATAATGTAAAATTAACCTTTCCTAAAGCAGTAAAATCTATTGATGTCGAAGGTGCTGAATTCTCTGATGATAGAAAAACAGTAACTTACAAAACCAATTGGGTAGAGTATCTTAAAAACCCAAAGTTACTAGATGTGAACCTGAAATTTGTTGATGAATAAAACTGTAAAACTTCAAGATTTAGGCTTAAAAGATTTTAAAGAAACCTGGGACTATCAGGAAATCCTTTTTAAAGCCATTTTAGATACTAAGATTAAGAATAGGAGAGAAGATGCAGGTTTAGAAACTGATAACCATTTTCTGTTTGTAGAGCATCCGCATGTCTACACTTTAGGTAAAAGTGGAGACTTGTCTAATTTGTTACTTTCTGAGGAACAATTGGCCGAAAAAGGAGCAACATTTTATAAGATAAACAGAGGAGGTGATATTACCTATCATGGTCCTGGGCAAATTGTAGGTTATCCTATTTTAGATTTAGATAATTTCTTTACAGATATACACAAGTACTTACGGTTCTTAGAAGAAATCATTATTCTTACTTTGGCAGAGTATGGTTTAAAAACCGAACGAAGTCCTGGCGAAACAGGTGTGTGGTTAGATGTTGGCACTCCGTTTGCCCGAAAAATTTGTGCTATGGGAGTGCGTGCCAGCCGTTGGGTTACGATGCATGGTTTTGCGCTAAATGTCAATGCCGATTTAGGCTATTTTGACAATATCATACCATGCGGTATACGTGGCAAAGCAGTAACCTCCTTAAACAATGAACTTGGTGTAGATAAGGTAGATGAAGAAGAAGTGAAATCTAATATTTTAAAGCATTTTAAGGTGCTTTTTGAGGCGGAGTTTGTTTAATTTAATTCAGCGTTTTCACTTTCATTAATTCTACCAACATCAACGAGTAGTTTTCCTTTGTGTCGTTTTGCAGTATATACAAATTTTTGTCCCCATTCAATTTCTTCTGGTTTGTAAGAGGATCGTGAATATACCATTTGTCCAGACGATTCGTCAAATGCTTTGAGCATGGCTATAAACTCAAAATCCTTTTCAAAATAGTCATTTTTATTTAGTCCATAGAGCGGACTGTTTTTGTCAATAGGATGCACTACGGTCCACATGGATGGAAAAAACCTTACGTTGTCTCTTTCTAAATCTAGTATATGAAAATCCCTGAACTCTGAGTTCTTCCGCTTCATGGATACACTTACGTTGATTTCTACGTCTAGTAATTCATTTTTTTGAGGATTAACCAATCTAAACATAAATCCGTTTATGTCTTGATATGGTGCAATTACAGCTTTTTGACTAAATTTAATTTTAGATATGGGTTTGGAAAATCTTCCGTAAAATAAACCTGTGGCTAGTGCAAAAAACAGGAGTCCAAGTAATGATTCTGTTGCTGCAACAATATTTGCTAACAAGCCCAAAGGAGCAACTTGGCCATAGCCTAAAGTTGTTATGGTTTGAGCACTAAAAAAGAAAGCCTCCATAAACTGCTCAAAAGGAGTTAATCCATGAATGCCTGTTAAATGTTCTGTGCCAATAAGACTGTAGATAGTTGCAAAAAACGTATTAACAAGAAAATAGGTAAGTGCTACAATGCCAAAGAAATGAGACCATTTCATAGTTACTAAACTATGAAAGAAGTTCAAACGCTCAAGGAAGCTGATGTTTGTTTTTTCGATATTAAAACTTCCATCTTTGTTTAAGCTTCTATAACCTTTAGAGTATGATTTTTCGCCTAAACCAAAATCTTCAAAATCTTCTTTTTTGTGTTTTGCCATATGGCTCTAAATTAAGAAAAAAATGAATGACGTTTTTTGTTGATTTTATGTGTTTGAGAACTGTTTCTAAAATTAGATTTTATATAATCCAATATTGATTTGTGTCTGTAAAAAAAACTTAACAGATCTAAGCCTCTTCATTAAAAAACACCTTATAGTAGTGCATTTTTTTCTCTTCGTCATAACCGCGTTCTAAATATTCCGCAGAAGCATCTGGTGCATCAACATCGAGTTTTATCTGTATGTTGGTGTCTAGTTTTATTTCGGGTTTTATTTTTTGCTTTTGCTTTTTTAAGACACGCTCAGAGACATCAAATTGGTTTCTAATGAGCACGTTTTTTTCGGCTTCGTAAGTTTTTTTATAGTCTTCAAAAAGTTGTATTTGGTCTTCTTCCTCAAACACTTCTTCTTTAAAGTTTTCGATATTTACAATTTCATTTTCCTTAAAAAAGTCAACTGTTTTTGCCAAAAAATTGCTTTGCTCTTGACCGCCAAAATTGGGTTGTAACACTTCTTTAGAAAACTCTCTGCATAGTTCAATATAGTTTTTGGTGTGTTGGTTGCTATCGTCAGGGTATTTAATATTTAGGAAGCTTTTAATCCAGTATTGGGTGTCGTAGGTGTTGTTATCTACACTAAATACTATTTTGCCTTCCATATCTGAGGTATTCAGGATTAAACAACCCTTATCTACCTTTTTGGCTTGTATGCCTTTTTGCACCAAAATATCATAGTTGCCTTCCTCTAAATAGGTCTGAAAAAATTCGGTCTTATTTTCAATTTTAAAAATGCCAATGGCATCTATAAAAAAGTCTTCGTATTGTATATTTTCAAAATGACAAACCAGTACATCACCTGTTTTTATTTGTGCTGAATTACTTTGCTCGTAAAGATGCGTTACAATGTGTTTTGAAGTCTCTACAAAATCGGCTTCCTCTTTAAAAAGTTGGTCGCTATAGGTGTTAATCTCATTAAGCCCAACATTACTATGATGATGAAAACGGTAGTTCTCGGCAACACTTACAAAAGGTTTTAAAAGATATGGTAACATAAGGTTGTACGTAGCTTCATCAAAATGCACAGCGGCATCTGAAAACGCGTTTTTGGTATCGTTGAATTTATTGCCAACTTTATGAATAATACAGTGTTTTATTGAAGCTTTTTGTCGTTTTATCATCGGTAAATAAATAAGAAAATAAGTGTTTGCAATACTACAAAAGGTATGGCTTAAAACTAAAGAAAACGCCAAAATAAATTTGGCGTTTTCAAGACTCAGGGACTTCGAGATTTGGTTACCGTTATGTTTTTATAAACCCAATACGTTTGTTTTGGGTTTTATATTATTTATAATGCTTAATTTTTTTGAAATCTTAAAAAGTTAGGCGCAAGAAATGGAAGAACACTAAAAATTTTGGGAGTTTTTGTAAAAGTCATTTTAAGTAATTGATTAATAGCGCTCTAAAAATAAGAATAACTATTGATACTTAAAAACGATGTGCATAAATGGTTAATAAGTTAGTGCAGTTTGTAAACAACTATTGTTTTATCGTCTGCTTGTGTGATTAATTCTAAACCTTTGCTTTTATCTAGTTTCTGTAATTCTGCAGCAGAAGTCCCAAAAACAGGAAAATTAGGAATTGTTTTTGCTTGACTATCAAATAAATACACTTTTTTCGACTGTAAATCTGTTGTGGTGACGTAGATTTTATCGTTAAGGTAATAAATTCTAGGTGCTGTGTAAACTCCGTAGTCTAGATCTACTCTTCGCGTTTTTATAAATAGTTTGTTCTCGTACATAGAGACCAATGTTTTGCTGGTGGTAGCTATGTTGTGCTTATCTGTTAGATTAAGATCTTTTCGGCTTATTTTTCCTCTGGTATCAACTTGTACTAATTGCCCAAGTGTGTTAGTTGAGGTAAACTTATTTTGATAAAGATAAATTTCGTTATCAGAAAAACGAATCTTGTCTTTAACGTCAACTCTAACTTTGCCTTGGCGATTTAGAATTTCTAGATTGTCTTCTGTGGAAAAGACAATATAATCTTTGCTTCCAATTCTAAAATGTTTTGGTTGAGATGTTATATTTTTATTATTGCTTTTATATACAAAACCGTTTACAGTTTTGCCTTTAGCATCGTACATAATAAGTTTTTTGCCTTGAGTTACTAGTAGTCTGTAATTTTTTCGTTTGTCGTAATCAAAAACGGATAAAGGTTGAGTGATTTCATCATTGAATTTTCTCGGAAAAGGGGAGACATCATTACCATTTCTATCTAAAACATATAGGCGGTTTGGTGTTGTGAAAGCTAATTGTAGCCTTCCGTTTTTATACATGTCTATTTGCTCTATTTTTCCAAGTATTTTTCCCTGAAGTTGTTTTTTCCAAAGTATATTACCTGAATTAGAGATAAGGTACAGCACGTTATTTGTGTCTTGTACAGCAATATCGTGCGTATTATTAATATGATTTTCTACAGTCTGAGGTGGCGAAACTATTTGTGCTTCTAAAGATGTTGAGAATGTCTCGGTCACTGAGTTTGAAGCTGCTCTTTTTTTGAATTCTTCTATAATACCGTTAACGTGTGCGTAGTTGTCTTCGTATGTATATTGCACCACATTGGCATGATAGTTTTTTGTGTTTATATCTAAATGCTCAGCAAGTCCGTCATTGTTTTTATATATAAAAATTGAAGCGTCATCGCTTAAATTAGGACTTATATTTTTAAAAGCATCAGAATTGGCAATAGTATTATTGTTTAAGGCGTCGGAAAGCGTTGATTTTAAGGTTTCAATAGAATCTGAAAAAACAACAAAATCTTCATATTTAAAAAAATAGTTAGCCGTTTCGTAACTCATGATTGGCTCAAATCTCGATTTGAAAAAATCAGGATTTCCAAATTCATAAATGTCAATTTCTCTATAAGTTTCTGTGATTGATTTTTCTTCAATGGTTTCAACAATAAGATTAGCATCTAAAGAGTGGAGGATAAGCGTGTTGTCTGTTAGAGCGATTTCATTGGTAAAGTTTAAAAATGTTTTGGTGCTGTCTGGTGTTTTAGAATTGAGCTTTTTTAAATTATTACTAAAAATTGAATAGTCATCAAACGATATACTTAATAATGATTTAGTGCTGATTGGAGCTATGCTTAAGCTGTTTGTTTTTTGAGGAATGGTGTTTTTAAAGCCATCTAAAATTTGTGTTATAGAATCTGTAGAGGTCACAATGCCATTGTAATGCAGGTTTTCATCAGAAAAATTTAAATCGAGTAAAGCGTAATCGTTGCTTAACTCTTTTATCTTTTGAGAAAATAAAAGGTCTGAATAATTTGAAGCCTTTGTTTTGAACACTACTGAGGCGATTGTTTTGTTTTCAGTAGTTTCTATTAAATCTGTAAGTTTATGTTTTTCTTCGTTGGGTTTTAGATTTTTTATAACATCCAAGCTGTTTGAAGCCACAAAAATAGTATTCAATACTTTATGGTAAAAGACAGTAGAGTCAATTTGGGTTTTATAAATATCAAATTCTGGTAGATTTTCAGATATATGATTTGGTATAGAGTCTACAGTAAAAACGGTAGAGTTGTTTTTGGTTAATATCAGGTAGTCTGTGTGTTGAGGATTTAAGAAAGCAACATAAACTTTATCTGTTGTATTGATGTTTTTTAGTAAAGCGGAGGTTTCATTTAACTCCTTATTATATATATCAGATAAAATATTGTGTTTTTCTATGCTTTGAGTAAAATCGTTGAGTTCATTTATAGCAAAGACCACTTCGGTGTCAGAAGGAATAAATTTATATGGAGAATTTGAAATATTATAGTCTTTTTGGCAAGACACTAAAAGGGAAAGTAAAATCAATAAAAATCCAAATTGCTTCATACGTAAATATATATTTACAAATATAAAAAGTTATAAATCTAAACGGTATTGCTCTGGTAATAATCTGAATGATTTTCTGTGGTATTTGGTAACGCCGTATTTTTCTATTGCTGCTCTGTGTTCTTTGGTTGGATAACCTTTATTTTTTTTCCAGTTATACATTGGGAATTCTTTATGAATTTTTTCCATGTAGAGATCTCGGTATGTTTTTGCTAAAATTGAAGCGGCAGCAATGTTGAGGTATTTTCCATCTCCTTTTATTATAGTTTGATGTGGAATAGCATTATAGGGTTTAAATTTATTACCATCCACAATAATGTAATTTGGAGTAATGTTGAGCTGCGCAATGGAGCTATGCATAGCCTTTATAGAAGCGTTTAGGATATTAATGGTGTCTATTTCATCTTCAAATATGTGTTGCACAGCAAAAGACAAGGACTGTTGTTCAATTATAGGTTTTAAATCCATTCTTTTCTTTTCGGATAGTTGTTTGGAGTCGTTCAAGATGCTATTGCTAAAGTCAGCGGGTAAGATTACAGCAGCAGCAGTAACAGGGCCAGCCAAACAACCTCTGCCAGCCTCGTCTGTTCCACATTCAAAATCAAAATTTGAAAATTGAGTTTTTAAAGCCAAAATGTTAAAATTTGAACAAAGTTAAAATTTTAACGCAACCTTTTTACAATTTTGGTATCTACGTAATGAGTTAAGCATCAAAAACACTAATTAAATTATAGTTAAGTTTTGTTGATGAAATCGCAAAAGCATTAACATTTTTTTGGCAAAAACGCTTGTTTATTTAATATTTAATTAAGATGTTTGCAACTAGACTAACTCAAATAATTGTTTTATGAAATTAAAGTTAACATGGTTATTAACGCTTTTTATGGCGTTCGTGATGCAATTTTCTTTTGCACAAGAAAAAATGGTCACAGGTACAGTTACAACTGAATCGGATGGTTTACCCCTTCCTGGAGCTAGTGTAATTGTAAAGGGTACTACAAAAGGTGCTCAAACTGATTTTGATGGTAAGTATACTATTGGAGTCAATTCAGGAGATGTTTTAGTTATATCTTACGTTGGTATGGAGCCTGTTGAAGTTACAGTGGGTGCATCTAATGTGTATGACGTCACTTTAAAAGAAGGTAATACTCTTGATGAAGTAATAGTTGTGGGTTATAATACAACAACTAAAGAGGCTTACACAGGTACAGCGACTAAAATTGAAACTGAAAACGTGGAAGCAAAAGCTGTTTCTAACGTTACTCAGGCACTTAGAGGTGAGGTTGCTGGTGTAAATGTTGTTTCTGGTTCTGGTGCTCCGGGTTCTGATGCAACAGTACGTATTCGTGGTTTTGGTTCTGTAAATGGTAACCGTGATCCATTATATATAGTTGACGGTGCTCCTTATTCAAGTGACCTTTCGTCAATTAACCCAGCGGATATTGAAAGTATGACAATTTTGAAAGATGCTGCCGCGACTTCAATTTATGGGTCTAGAGGTGCTAATGGTGTAATTGTAATTACAACAAAGCAAGGTAAGGTAGGAAAAACAGTTGTGTCTGTTGATTTTAAAACTAGTGTTAATACGCTGTTTTTGCCTCAGTATGATATAGTAGATTCGCCTGAAGATTATATTGAACTGTCTTGGAGATCTCTAAAGAATAAAGGTCTTTTACTTGGTGAGTCAGATCCTGCTGCTTGGGCAAGCGCAAATCTATATGGTACTACAGAAGGTATTAATAATGCTTATAACATATGGAATGCGGCTGGTGCTGATTTAATCAATCCTGCTACTGGTGAGTTTAACTCAGGTATTTCAAGAAAGTTTACGCCAACTAAATGGTCAGATGCTGCTTTCAATAATGGCCTTAGAACTGAAGCGAATGTTCAGGTTAGAGGTGGTAATGAGAAAACTCGTTTTGCGGTTTCTTTTGGTTACTTAGATGATGAAGGTTATGCTATTAAGTCTAACTATACGCGTTATACTACTCGTTTAAATTTAGAGCATAAGCCAAAAGATTGGTTAACAGTTAGTAGTAATATTGCATTAACAGGTGGTAGATATACTAACTCATCAGATACTGAAGGTTCAACTGGAAGCTCTGGTAATATATTTGCTCTAACTGCTACAACTCCAACTATATATGATGTTTTTCTTAGAACACCAGATGGTGTTTTGATTGAAGATCCAATTTTTGGTGGTTCTCGATACGATTATGGTAATGAATATGGTCGTAGAGCATGGAATGCTACTAATGGTATTGCAGATGCTAATTATGATTTAGCAAGAACAGATGTTATGACAGTTTTAGCTAATTTTAACGTTGGTGTAGATATTACAGATTGGTTGAAGTTTGAGACAAGATATAGTGGTCAATATAATACTTTTAATGCTTCTTCAATGCAAAACCCTTATTATGGAAGCGGATCTTCTAGTCAAGGTTTCTTAAATAGAGTAGAGCGTACAAACATTAATCAAAACTTCCTTCAAATGTTGCGTTTTTCTAAACAATTTGGGGATCATGGTTTGGAAGCTTTCGTTGCACATGAATCTACAGTTAATAGATTTGATTATTTTGGGGCTTCTGCTCAAACTGCAATTATACCATTTTCTTTAAGTTTAAATCAGTATACTACATCATTTGGTAGAGCAAATAATTATACAACAAGAAGAAGCTTAGATAGTTACTTTGCAAATGTGAATTATAATTACGCCCAAAAATACTTCTTAACAGGGTCAGTTAGACGTGATGGATCTTCTAGATTTATTAAAGATAAATGGGGTACGTTTGGTTCTGTTGGTTTAGGATGGGTAGTTTCTAAAGAGGATTTCTTTGATGTAAATTTCTTAGATTACTTAAAGCTTAAAGCTAGTTATGGTGTAATCGGAGATCAAGGTGTAAATACATTATATGGTTATAAATTCTTTAATATCAATACTACTGGAGATGGTTCTATTTCTTACTCACCTAATGGTGAAGCACAAAATCAAGATTTAACATGGGAAACATCTAAAGTTGCTCAGGTTGGTTTAGAGAGTACTTGGTTTAATGGTTATTTAGATTTAGATGTAGATTACTATGTAAAGAATACTACTAATCTTTTCTTTCAGCAAACATTACCGCCTTCTCCGGGTGATGATTATATTCTCTATAACGATGGAAAACTTAGAAACAGTGGTGTAGAGTTTAACGCTACAGTTCAAGTGTTTAAACCATCAAATGATTTTAGATTATCTCTTAATGTAAACGGTGAAATGTTTGATAACGAGATTGTTGAAATGCCTATAGATTATGCAACTGGAGAGCCAAAAGTGTTAGATGGTAGATATTCTGAAGGACATTCACTATATGACTGGTACATGAGAGAGTGGGCTGGTGTTGATCCAGCAACTGGTTCGGCTTTATGGTATTCATATTATAACGATGTTGATGGTGATGGAGTATTTAATGAAGCTAATGGTGATGAAACCATTACCAGTTTAACAGTGTATTTAGATCAAAATCCTGATGCTAATGTTCAAAAAAGAACGACTTCAACCTACAGTGAAGGAACACAGAAATATGTTGGTAAATCGGCTATTCCTGATGTAAGAGGTAGTTTCCGTATAAATACTGGTTTTAAAAACTTTGATTTATCTGCTCAATTTGGCTATAGCATCGGAGGATATGTTTACGACAGCGGTTATGCAAGATTGATGGAAAATAGAGATTTAATTGGTACTACAAACTGGCATACTGATATGCAAGATGCATGGCAACAACCAGGTGACATTACCAATGTTCCAAGACAATCAGCAGGTTATAATACAGATGTACAGTTTAATGGTACTTCTACACGTTTCTTAACTAAAGCAGATTATTTATCTCTTAACAATATTAGATTAGGATATAATTTACCTGCTGATGCTGTAGAAGCTCTTAAACTTAGTAAGTTTAATGTATACGTTTCTGGCGATAATTTAATGATGCTTAGCGCAAGAGATGGTTTAAATCCAACAACTTTAATTGGTTCAGGTAATTCAGGTATTTATATGCCGATGACCACTTTTAGTCTTGGTGCCAAAATAGAATTTTAAAAAAAAGTGATGAATATGAAAAAAAAGTTAATTTACGGAATTATGTTAACCTCAATGTTGTTTTTGGGGTGTAACGATGAATTTTTAGAAGGTGAGAACTCTAATGTCTTAACAGCAGAAACAATAGCAGTATATGCTGATGATTATCCTGCATTGTTAGAAGGTTCTTTAAATGGTATTACGAGTTTTATTATTGAACCATTTGGAGTAACTGGTGGTAGACATTATGATTTTGGGCAGAAAGCTGTTGATATTTGGATGGACATGACTTGTGGTGATATGGCGCTTTCAGGTAGTGCTTATGGTTGGTATAATGATACTGCTAACTTAATTACCCCTGTAGATTTTACGCAAGAAGAGAATGAGATAATTTGGATATACTATTACAGAATAATTAGTGTAGCTAACACAGTAATCTCATCTGTTGGAGGAAACGATGCTGAGCCTGAGAGTGATGATGCTAAGCGTATCTTAGGACAAGCAAAGGCTTATCGTGCCTATGCATATTTCTATTTACTACAATTGTATCAAAGATCTTATGATCCTGCGCAAGAAGTTTTACCTTTCTATAATATTGATACTTATAGTTTGGCTAAAGTGCCTGCAGGAGATATATACGATCAGGTAGTTGATGATTTAACTAGTGCTATTGAGTTACTAGAAGGTTATTCTAGAGGTACAGCTAAAAATTTAATTGATAAAACTGTAGCGCAAGGATTTTTAGCCTATACGTATGCTGCTATGGGAATGTATCCAGAAGCAAAAGTTCAAGCAGATAATTTAATTAGTGCTTATTCTGCAACTACAGCAGGTCAATTAGCATTCCCTGGTGCAGGTTCTGGTTTTAATGATGTAAACACAGGTTCTTGGATTTGG